>CAYNPZ010000029.1:7944-30942 GCA_964399175.1 uncultured Bacteroidales bacterium
ACATCAGCAAGGAGATCGGTATGACCAACCATCTCACCGGTAACATCAGCAAGGAGATCGGTATGACCAACCATCTCACCGGTGACATCAATAAGGAGATCGGTATGACCAACAATTTCACCGGTGATATCAGCAAGGAGATCGGTAAGCCCATTCATCTCGCCGGTAAAATTTCTATTGAGCCTTTATCTTTACTGGATAACAACTGAATGACCACCGAATGACCATCATTCAATCATTCAATCAAATTACTCCCCGCAACTTCCACACCCACTTCCTGAGCAAACGCCTTCATTTCCTTCCTTATCTCCTTTACCAGTTCCGGCTTTTCCGGTGCGCGGTTGAAGCGTTCACCGGGATCCACCTGCAGGTTGAAAAGCTGGGTTTTCCCATCCACCTCTCTGAGTTTCCATTCGCCCCTGCGCATGGCCTGCAGTTCATTGCCCCTGAAATAGTAATATTCATTCCGGGGAGACTCGTCGGTTTCTCCTTTCAGAAAAGGCAGCAGGTTGTATCCGTCTAGGGGATGGTCCGGCAGTTCAGCGCTTCCTATTTCCAGCATGCTTCGGTAAATATCCTGGGTTGCTGCCAGCTCGTCGGTAACCCTGCCTTCCCGGATCTCTCCGGGCCATTTCATCATGGCAGGTACCCGGGCTCCGCCTTCATAGGTTGTTGCTTTATGGCCCCGCAGCGGACCGGGTGATCCTGCATGCCAGGGCTTGTTTCCTTCCTGCAGCATCCGGTCGGGCAGATCGAGCCAGGGACCGTTGTCGGACGCGAAGAAGATTACGGTGTTTCCTGTGATACCTTCATCTTCCAGGGATTGGATCACCTGCCCAACGCTCCAGTCGATGGTTTGGATTACATCCCCGTAAAGGCCTGCATTGGATTGTCCCCGGAACTTTTCTGCCGTACGAACGGGCAAATGGGGCATGTTGTAGGCAAGGTACAGGAAGAAAGGCTTTTCCTTACCGGCATGTGAGCTGATGAACTGACGTGCTCTTTTGGTATACCTCGTGGTAAGGGTGTTCTGGTTGACCGGATGTTCTACCCTGGCGGTATCCTGGTAGATGCTTAGCGGCACCTCGGTTTGCACCCACGGCTTGCGCATGTCGTTGGAGTAGGGGAGTCCGAACCAGGAATCGAAGCCCTGGTTAACCGGCAGATAATTCTTTTGGGCATAGCCCAGGTGCCATTTGCCCAGCATGCCGGTTGTATATCCTGCTTTCTTCAAACCTTCGGCCAGTGTAAGCTCGCTCTCCGGCAAGCCGCCCTGGCCTCCCGAACCGGTTCCACCGCCGAAGTTTACCCGTTGCCTGTAGCGGCCGGTCATCAACTGGCAGCGGGAAGGAACACTCACCACTCCTGTTACAAAAGAAGTGAACCGTATGCCGTCATTTGCCAGCGAATCGATGTTGGGTGTCCGTATAACAGGGTTCCCATAACATGAAGGATCGCTGTAGCCCATGTCATCGGCAAACAGGATGACAATATTGGGGCGCTTCGGTTGGGATTTCTTTTGCCTGTCCTGCTTGCAGCTAATAAAACCTAAGCCTATCAGGAAGATCAGAGCTATTTCCCGAAGATACCAGTTGGCGGTTTTTGTGTTGCTGCAGTTACACCTACATGGTTTTTGTCCTGAGTTTGATTGCTGAATTGTTTTCATGATAATGGATTTATATAATGGTTGTTAAATCTTAAGTGTAGATTCCGGGCTTACCTCATTTCCGGCAGAACAATACCAAACCTGTCCATTAAGAGGTTGGGATTACCGATAAACATCGATCTTTCAAGCATATTTATCCCAAATTGTGGGGATTAATTTATAAATTTGACCTAATTATTTAAAATAAATGCGCATGAAAGTTCTGAAAGTATTATTTTATACCTTGTTTTTGACCCTTTTAACAGTTTTTTTGATTGTTTATTTGCAATGTTCAAATTCCAATTCCCAATCACCGGAACCGGATAAAGCCGAAAAACAAAATGAGCGGCTGGGCCGGGGCATCAACATGGGAAACGCCCTTGAGGCACCATCATTAGGGGAATGGGGCGTAGAGCTTAAAGAAGAGTATTTTGAGATGATAGCGGAAAAAGGATTTAATTCCGTCCGCATTCCCATTCGCTGGAATGCCCACGCAAAACAAGAAGAGCCCTATCAGATCAATGAATCTTTCTTTGAAACCGTGGACTGGGCCATAGCGAAAAGCCTGGAGAACGGCCTGTATGTGGTGATCAATTTCCATCACTATGAGCCGCTTTATGAAGCTCCGGAAGAGGAAAAAGAGCGGTTTCTGGCCTTGTGGGAGCAGGTGAGTGAACGTTACAGGGGCTACCCGGACAGTCTCCTCTTCGAAATCCTTAACGAACCCCATGGCAATCTGACAGCCGAAAAGTGGAATTCGCTTTTAAAAGACGCGCATCAGGTAATCCGTGATCGGCATCCGGAACGCACCCTTATCGTGGGTACTGCGGAATATGGAGGAGTAGGAGGCCTGAACAAGCTTGAGCTACCTCCTGATGACGACAATATCATCCTGACGGTGCATTATTACAACCCTTTCCACTTTACCCACCAGGGAGCAGGATGGGTTGACGGTTCCGATGAATGGCTGGGAACGGAGTGGAACAATACCAAAGAGGAAAGAACGGAGGTGAAAGAAGACCTGGAAGCTGTTATCAGCTATTCTGAAAAGCACAATGTACCTGTTTATATGGGGGAATTTGGTGCTTACAGCGAAGCGCCCATGGATTCACGGGTGCGCTGGACCAATTATTGTGCCCGCTTATTTGAAGAAAAGGGCTTTAGCTGGGCTTACTGGGAGTTCTGTTCAGGCTTCGGCATCTATAATCCCGACAGCAAAACCTGGAATCAAGGGCTTGTTGATGCCCTACTGCTCATGCCCGATCCATCGGATCAGTAAAATTTTCGGGGTGTGAGATATTCACTAATTGTTCATTTTCTGAAAATCTAGTGTAATCACCTTGAATTTCGTTCAGTAGAATTTCAATTATCTGGAAGCTTGGCTCACCTCATTATACAATTGGAACTTTCTGGTTATAATAATAGAAAAATCCATGAAGTTATTGGCCGGGAAAACGATTATAAATAAATCAAGTTGATTACTAGGGTTATTGTCACACAATTCGAATTGTAATCTGAATTTTAAAAACAAAAATTTTATCCTTCTATTCGTTTTTTACATAAATTAATTTAGTAGTGACAATACTAGCCTCAGCTTTCCGGGAACTGGTAAATGATCGAATTGATGTTCATGCCTGCCCCTACCGAAACCAGTATAATGGGATCGCCAGGATTCAGTGTTTGGTTTTCCATTTCTCCCTTGAGGATGAGATCCAGCATAATGGGTATGGTTCCCACTGAATTGTTCCCATGCCTGGAAATGGTCATGGGCATAATGTCTTTGGGTATGTCTTTGATAGCATACAGTTTAAAGAACCGCTTCAGCATGGCATGGTCCATTTTTTCATTGGCCTGATGGATCAATACCTTTTTTATGTCATGTACATCTACCCCCGCTTTTTCAACAGCCTGCTTAACTAGTGGGGGCACTGTATTGAGCGCATATTCAAATTGTTTTCTGCCATTCATTTTGAGAAAAATTTCGTCGCCCGGATAATTGGGATTGTTTGACCGTTCCATCCACATCAGATAAGCTTCATTCAGAGCATCGGAACGGGTCAAGTGGGTGAGGATACCAACAGGTTCATCACTTTCTTTGGCTTCCAGGATGGTAGCACCGGCACCGTCGGCAAATATCATGCTGTCGCGATCGTGGGGGTCTGATACTCTGGAAAGAGCATCAGATCCAATCACCATAACCCTTTTTGCATCTCCGGCCTGGATGTAATAATTGGCCTGGATCAAACCCTGTATCCAGCCGGGACATCCGAAAATGATATCATAGGCTACAGTAAAAGGATTTTCAATGCCCAACTTTTGTTTGATCCTGGAAGCCAGGCTGGGCAGCATATCTACACTACCGGTTGTCTTTTTGACATCTCCAAAATTGTGACTAACGATAATGTAATCCAGGTCCTCTCTGTCTATTTGCGCATCTTCCAAAGCCGCTTTGGCAGCCAAAAACCCCAGATCCGAAGTAACCTGATGATCTTCAAGGTACCTTCTCTCATGAATGCCGGTTATTTCCATGAACTTCTGAATGATCTCCTCATTATCCTTGTCCATTTTAACACCGGATTCATCATAAAATTCATTTTGCAAAAAATCTTCATTTTTTACTACTTTATTTGGAATAAAGCTTCCTGTACCTGTTATGACTGAATAAAAACTCTTTTGCATAATATTGCTTTAGGCTAAGTTAATAATGCATGTTTATTCCGTTTCAAATAAATTTCAACAGAATGAGCAACAAAAATGATAAAAAAATGATTGAGGAAGGCTAAAAAAATCAAATTATTCCAATATCGATTATAAACTAATTTATTTTCAGTTTAATAAATTAATTTCAATTGTTTTTACAGATTATTGAATATTTCCTTCACTTTATTTGACTGCCAGTTAACAGCACCTTCTTTTCTGAGAATGATTTTGTTATTCTGCGCAATGACCATGGACGTTGGTAATACGGAATAGGAAAATGAACCTTCAGGCTTTGATACAAGCCTGTAATACGGAAATTCATATCCTTCTTTGTCAAGGTACTCTTTTTGTTTGGAGAATGGTTGATTTGAAACAATCAGAAAGTTCACATCACTTCCATGCTGCTTGTATAATTTTTCTATGGTGGGCATTTCGGCTCTGCAGGGAGGACACCATGTAGCCCAGTAATTGATGAAAACAGGTTTGTCAAGAAAATCATTCAGGTTATACCGGTTGCCCTCGGAATCCTGGATGATCATACTATTTATGCCCTTTAATTCCTGGGTCTGTTCCCTGGCTTCTACCGAGGTCAGGTACATCCTGAGCTTTGATCCATAAGTCATTAGTTCTTTCCTGGTTCCGGGGATTATCAGGAGTATCAACAGAACGATAAAAAGCAGGTCGGTGATTTTTCCAAACCACGATTTATTCCTGAATTTGTTGTATTCTTTTTTAATAAAATTTTTCATAATTAAGAAAATGTTTCTACCATCACGGCAATGGCGATGAAGAGGTCGGTTGACAATACCGTGAGCACATTCATTCCAAGAGCCGGTATTAATTTGGGAGTATCATGGCCGTGTCTGAGCGCACCCATAGAGGCTTTATAGGCAAAAGGCAAAGGGATAAGCGCCAGCATAAACCACGGCGATACAATGTTGAAAAGTGCCGCTCCTATGATTACTCCAAAAGTAGCCACCATACCTGAAATATATACATATGCAGCTCTTTTTCTTCCCAGTCGGATCACCAGATGATTTCTACCGCCCTGTTTATCGGCCTCCAAATCAGGAAATTCATTAATGAGCAACAGAAGGGAAGTAAGTATTCCAGGCGGAATGGACATGAGCACAACATCTTTGGGGAATAGTTCCGTTATGGCCATACCCGAACTAGCCGTCATTACAACATAAGAACCCAAAACCACAAAAGTTCCCAGCGTTAGTCCTGAAAACAGCTCACCCAACTGGAGTTTGGCAAGAAATGTGGTATAAAAAAGAATGCTGAAAGCTCCAAGTCCGGCTAATAGAAATACGATCCAGTGAACAGTAATGGCAAAATAGATTCCAATAACCAGAGCGATGAACAAAGTGATTACAGCGGCTTTTAAGACACTGGCCGATGAAAGCAAACCTGAGCTAAGGACTCCGCTGCCTCCGCTGAAAGGGGTGCGCGGTGTATTGTGGTCAATCTTTGTTTTATTGTCAGAATATTCGTTAAACAAGTTTACGGAAATATGAGAGGAAACAACACCAATTAATAAAAGCGCTGCGTATAGCGGATTAAAAGTGGTTCCCGGAGGATGATATTTCCAGCCGAACGCAAGACCAATCGCCACAAGCAATACGGCAAGTATTAAAAAGGGGGCTCTCATCTCCGCCAGCCAAAGTTTAAATTTTTCTTTTGTACCCATAATCATGATTTTTATTTAAGGTAACAAATATAAGAAAATTGTGTTTAAAGATCCTGTGATAATTTTTTTCCATGCTTTGAAGAATCTTCATTTTGGAACTTTTTCAAGGGTATATCGTATGCATTGACTGATTGGATTTGCTGGCACTGTGTAAAAACTAAGGGAATTTCATCAATATCAGAAGAAGGGCAATATTTTCCTGAAAGTCTAAAAAATATTAAAACGGGGTGAAATGATTACATGGGATAAATTTGTGATTCAGTTTAATAAGATGTTATGGAATCTGCTATTTCATTTCGTTTTTTGGTATGCCAGTTTCATGTTTTATTTATTTCTTACGGGAGATGAGCCATTTATTAAGTCCCAACTCAATTTGCTGAAACTAGATAATTTATACCTGATCATCCTGTTTTTAAGTGTTGGGGTTTCGCTTCTATTTACCTTGCTGGATGGAATTTTTTCCGACCGTATAATTCGTTTTTTTCCAAGAAGGTTAATGATCTTTTTTAAGTCATTGGTATATCTTATTACTGCCTTTCTTCTGGCACTCTTAGCTGCACGTCCCTCCTTAACCGCTATAACAAAAGTCAATTACACTGCTATAATCCAGCATCTTCCCGAAATGAACATTCAGTTTATCCGGTTTCTGGTGTATTTTTATTTATCCGGTTTTTTTATCAACTTTTTAAAAGGAGTGATGAGAAAGGTAGGAAAAGGGAATTTCAGGAGCTGGATCTTTGGAATGCTTAATAAACCTCTTGAACAGGAACGCATTTTTATGTTTCTTGATATGAAATCCTCCACATCCATAGCTGAAAAGCTTAACCATAAAAAATTCAGTCATTTGATCCAGGATGTTTTTAATGATCTGGAAGTAGTGGATAATTATCAGGGGGAGATCTATCAGTATGTGGGCGATGGTGCCATTATTTCATGGAAACTGAAGGACGGGCTGAACAACAACAACTTTTTGAGGGCTTATTATGCCTTTAGAAGGCTGATACACCGGAGAAGGAGATATTACAGACGGAAATACGGAAAAGAACCCCAATTTAAAGCGGGGGTGCATGCCGGCAAGGTTATGGTGCTCCAGATTGGTCAGATAAGACGGGATATTTCCTACAATGGCGATACCATAAACACGGCTGCCCGAATTGAATCCAAGTGTAATGACTATAAACAGGATGTGTTGATATCAAAAGATTTATACGATCGGCTCGAAATGAAAAATGGATTCAGCTTTAAACACATCGGTGATGTTCAACTCGATGGTAAAAGGAAAGCGGTTGGCATTTATAAGGTGAAAAATAAAAAGTGATTAAAATCTGTTTTATGGATAAATATTTATATATTATCTGTATTTTTGTAGAACTATGTAATCATAGATTAACATTCATTTTATGAGCAGAAAAAAGTCAAAAGAGATACACTTGCCCATTCTGGTGGAACAGGATGAAGACAGCTACTTTATTGTGAGCTGCCCTGTATATAAAGGTTGCCATTCCTATGGGGAGAGCATTGACGAAGCCCTGGAAAACATTAGAGAAGTTATTGAGATGTGTATGGAGGAGGAAAAAGAGAAAGGAATGGAGGGTAATAGATTTATTGGATTCAGAGAAATAAAGATATCCCCAAAAGATAGAGTTGTTTGATATATTCCTATGCCTTCGCCTCCCGTTATTTCAGGAAAAGAATTATTGGGCTTTTTAAAATCTATTGGTTTTGAGGTTGTTCGGGTAAGAGGTTCTCATCATCGTTTAAAACATCCGGATGGGCGTATTACTACGATTCCTGTACATAGTAATAAAGACCTGCCAAAAGGATTATTACGAAAAATCATTCGTAAGGATCTGGAATTGACCATTGAAGAGTTCAATGTACTTTATGAGGAATATAAATAATTAAGTCATCTGATGTACATACACCGGTATAACCTCCAGATCTTTCTTTGCCATCATTTTTCGAACAGCAGGAAAATCATTGGTAAAGCCTAAAAGAAAACCACCACCTCCTGAACCGCAAAGTTTAAGATAATATGCCCCGGTGTCCAGGCCTTTTTTCCAGATGTTGTGAAAGCCCTCCGGGATCATGGCATCGAAATGTTCCAGCTGATAGTGTGATAAACCTTGTAAGGCATTGAAAAACTCCCTGTTGTTTCCTGTAACAATGGATTGAATGGCGCGGTGGGTCATTGCGTTTAAATGTTCTACATTGATTCCCTTTTCGTTGGTTTGTTTTGTTTTCTCAAGAAATATATTCACCAAAGGACTGGTTTCACCCCTGTTACCTGAATTCAGAAGGAAAACGGCAAAATCCTGGTTTTTGGCCGGAAGGTGAATATCTACCTTGCGGATCTCTCCGTTGTCTTCAAACAGCAATGGGCTTTTTATATAGGAATTGAGGGGGTCAATGCCTGAGCTGGTACCATGATAAAAGGATTCCAACTGTGCCAGTTGATTTTTCAGATCCACCAAATCACTGGAAACCATTTGTTCAGGTGAAGGCCTGTTTTTCATGTATCGGTTAAACAGAGCGGCTATCATGGCACCCGAACTTCCTATTCCATAACCTTCAGGAATGGATGATTCAAAATACATTCCTTTATTCAGATCCTCAGCAAAAGCTTCCAAATCGAAATCGCTTATCAGGATGTTTTGATTCTGCAACTTTTTAATATATCCCAACAAGTTGTATAATTCCAGATTGGACTGTTTGGCAAAATCATAGTCGGTATATTTGTTGTCAAAAATATAGCTTAATTCCCCGTTAAAATGACCATAGGGGACCGTTAGGGCCATGCTGTTCTTGATCACCGAGTATTCTCCAAACAGCATTATTTTGGCATAATAAATATCGGATTGATTATTCATAGATTCTCCTTTTTATTTACGCGCTCAGGACCATTTCCTGTAAAATCATTCAGCATTCTTCCGCTTTCACAAAACGCCCTGAGCTCAGCATTAATAAAATGCCGAATAGGTTCCTGTTCTTTTTCAGGATAAAGCAAATGGATGTTAGGCCCGGCATCCAGAGTAAAAGCTACCTGGGTATTGTTTTTTTCCCGAAAATTCCGCACCCGCTCAATAATACTGATCGATGCCTCATTGAGCAATACAAATCCCGGATTTGATGACAACATCAGGGCATGTAAACTGAGTGCTTCGTTTTCTACTATTTCGGTAAATTTGTCAAAATCACCCGTTTCCAGGGCATCTTTCAGGTTCTGAAAATTTATTCCCGCTTGCTTGATTCTGTTTTCCTTGTAAGGATGGACGTTCATAAGCGAATGCCCCTGAGTGCTGCTTATTTTTTTGGGTTTGGTCGAGGTAATCAGAATGGTGTCATATAATAATTTCATTTGTTCATTCACTTCACTGCCAAGGGGTGTGGCATATTCATCCGATCCCCCGTGGTGAGCTCCCCATTCCACATAATTTCTGTAGACTGAGCGGGAAGCGCTTCCTGAACCCAATCTGGCCATGTAGGAGGCTTTTTGGAAAAAACTTTCTCTATCCGCTGATTCTCCTTTTAACTGTTCCTCCATGGAACAAACACACAAAGCCAGAGAGCTCAGAGCCGATGCAGAAGAGGCTATTCCCGCAGAATGTGGAAAAGTGTTGTTGCTGTAAATGAAAAGATCCACCTTTTTTAGGAAAGGGAAAAAAACAGATATTCTGTCAATGAAGTTTTTCACCCTGTTTTCAAATGCATTGTTTTTTTCAGCGTTGAATCTGAATTCAATCTTTGGATTGGTGTTTTCAGATTCACGGTAATGCAATTCTGTCCTGGTAATGGAGTTGCTCAATGTCATACTCAGGGAAGGGCTGATGGGTAGCTGGTCGCCCTTTTTTCCCCAGTATTTTACAAGTGCAATATTTGCAGGGGCTTCCCATATTATTGACCGGGGAATTAAAGGAAGACTGCCGGAATTTAACTGAAGTGCTTCTTTCAAATACGTCTGCTCATCCATACTTTTTGTTCTTGACCAGTTCATTCCATGAAAAGAAGGTTTCCATATTTCGATGTTCCAAATATTTTTTCAGCTCTTCTCTTGTTCCTTCCCAGGTTACAAGGATAAAATCCCCTCCCCATGCTCCGAGCGATTTCACCGCACCCGGAAAATCAGTGAATGCATAATCTTTTATTCCAGGTACTCCCAAAACAGAAGCAATAAGCCCTTCGTGTTCCTCAAGCGAACTTTCAAACTCTTTAATAGATTGACTTTTAAGAATTTGTTTATTAACCTCTTTAATTCTCGGGAAAAGGTGGCTGTAATCCTTCGGCCCCTCAAGAAAATTTTTTACTTCGTTTAACGAACTTTGTTTTTTTCCTCTATAAACAAAGTATATGGATTCTTTAAAAGGAAAATCCAGATTGACTTCCCTGTAATCGGGATATTTATCCAGTAGCCTGAAAAGAATTGGTCTTCCGGAGTGGGCACAGGCAATATCATAACCTGAACCATTAGTTATTGCCCGATTTAATCGAAAGGGATTAATGTTCAGCCAGTCAGCCACATTGGCTATAAGGGTGGAGCTACTGCCAAGACCCCATTCCAATGGAAAATCAAGCGTTGCATCAATTGAATAACCTGGAATACTGGATAATGCAGGGACGTATTCCAGCGCTTTTTTTAACAGATTTTGAAGATAAACTGCAAGTTCCTCATCGTTGGTTTCCAGGATATTGATATTTTTAGTGGAGAAAACAGCCTCGAAGAAAATGTTATCCTCGTATATGCTTTTCCATATAAGCTTATCGCTCTCTTCAATGGGTTTTATCCTGAGGGTTTGCCCTTTTAAAAGCGGCAGAGCCAAAGCTTCCGCACCTTTTAAAACCAAATATTCCCCTGTCAGTAGTAGTTTTCCATTGGAACGGTATTCATAAGTCATAATTTCCCTTCAATATAGGCCTTCACTTTTTCGTGCGACACTTCTTTATCTTTAAAATATTCTCTGATCTTGTTTTTCATTTCCTCATCAACATCAAAAGGCATTAGAATGTTTTCAAGATGAAGTTTCATATGTCCTTTTTGTATCCCTGTTGTAATCAGTGATGTAATGGCACTGAAATTGCTTGCCAAACCTACGGCGGTGGTGATTCTCATAAGTTCTTTTGCATTGGGGTTGTCCAATATTTCAAGAGACCTGGATGCCAGTGGATGTAGCCGGGTAACACCCCCAACCGTACCCAGAGCAAGGGGCAGGGTGATGCGGAAGGTGAATAAACCATTTTCTATATTACAATTGGATAAGGCTGCCGGTTTGCCGTGGCTGATACTGTAGGCGTGCGCTCCGGCCTCGACGGCACGGAAATCATTTCCGGTTGCAATGACCACTGCATCTACTCCGTTCATAATGCCCTTGTTATTGGTGACAGCTCTCGATACATTACTTCTGGCTATCTGAATGGCTTTACTGAACTTTTCGGCAAACTGTACACCCGTTAATGACTCATGAAGACCTTCCAGTTGTTCAACCGGGCATTCTACCTTCATTTTTACATATGAACGGGGCGTATAATTCGACAAAATGGCCATCATTATTTCCAGTTTTCCGGGATGATGCTCATCGGCCAATTTTTTAAATTCCCCTGCCGCTTTTTCAAGAGCTGAGTTGATGAAGTTGGCTCCCATTGAATCAACGGTCTCAAGCGAAAGACCAAGAACATAATAGTTTTCCATCTCACTGGTCATATTTGACAGCCAGGCTTCGGTAATTCCACCTCCCCGGGCATCCATGTTTTTGGTTGCGGCGCTCAGTCTTTCTTTAAGCTCCGGTTCGAACCGGCTGAACAGCGATTCCAGTTCTTCCGGCTCTCCATACCAGAGAAAATGAACATGACCACGTTTTGCGGTTCCTGTTTCTTCTGTCTGAAATCCTCCGTGGTTGTACCAGAACTTAGCGGCTTTGGAAGCAGCTGCTATCACCGAACTTTCTTCGGTAACCATGGGAATGTGGTAAAGCTTTCCGTCAATAAGGAAATTGGGAGCGATCCCATAAGGCAAATGAAAATTTGAAATCGTATTTTCACTGAATTGCTCAAATTTTTCCTGCAATGAAGGATTCTGATACCGGTAACTTTTTAGTTCATTGATAAAGGAGTCGGGATCTTTCATTGTACCGGCAAGCATTTTCAGTTTTTCATCTCTGCTAAGCTTGCTGAATCCTTCAAAATATTGATTTTCTGACATGATGGTTTGGTGTTTATATATGTTTAAATAACATTCAGGTAATTATAGGCAAATTGCAATCCCTCCAGTTGACCCTTTGCAAATGTTCTGAGGGATTGATAATCCTCCCTGGCATACTTGAGGAAGGTGGAGGCCATTCCGTAAACAGCGGGCATTTGGCTGGTTTTGATCAGATGGTATCCGTCAAGAAAGTTTTTGATACCACCGGAAATAATCAGATTTCCTGTTTGTATACGTATGTCTTCTTCTATCAGTTGGTTTACCAACATGACCATCTCTTCTGCGGTCTGACCAATAAAGGAAAGAGGCTCAAGCAGGCCTGAATTAGCATCCTGATTTCTCATAAGCTCAATTTTGGCAAAGTTGGTTCCCCCAAAGGCTCCAAATTCAATAGCAGTGAGCGGTAACTGTAACATCGCTTTCAGGCTTTCCTTGCCCATACCCTGGCCTACTTCCTTGACAATGACATTAAAATCAACCGCATCCAGCAATTGTTTGATGCTTTGCATGGGAGGGTATTTGATGTTGTCACCTTCAGGCTGAAGCCATTCCTGAATGGGATTAACGTGAACAATCAATCCATCGGCCCTGAGCAGACTTACCAGATCTTTGATGACTTGTATATCATCCTTTTCGATGACAAATTGTTCTATTTGTGCAATGCCCATATTGGCGTAGAAAGGCTGATCATCTCCGATGATGCCTCTCAGATCAAAATCGGGAAGATGCTGTTCATCCCTAAGCAGTATATGACATGAACCCAGTCCCATTCCAAATCCAAATTCTGCAGCCAGGCCGGCAAGGTTATGGTTTATGGTGCGTGCCTGTGGGGTGCCTCCGGTCATGCTGGAGATCCAAATGGGAGCTTTCATCACTTTTCCGCCAAAACGGGTTTCAGGCAGGGAATCATCGGGATGTCCCCTGAGCATGGGTTCATAGAAAAACCTCGGATCTTTTTCAGGGATACCTGTTTGATTGTTTAAAGCCAGGGAAATATGATCACTTTTTCTATTTTGCATATAAATATAAATTCCTATTAGGTTACCTTTGGAAATAAATTTGTTTAAAATTTAGAGATTTAGATGAATTTTAAATATAAAACTTTTATATCAGATGCCAATTTTTTTTGAAATAACCTGTCTTAATACTTCGGATGTGCCTTCTCCGATTGGCAGTATCCGCTGATCGCGGTAAAAACGTTCAATGTCATGCTCTCCGATCAAACCATATCCTCCGAATATTTGTACTGCTTCATCCGCTACTTCTTTTGCAATTTCAGAAGTATATAGTTTGGCCATGGCAGCTTCTTTGCCAAAAGGCTGTCCGTTGATTTTCAGCCAGCTGGCATTGTACAGGGTGTTCTTTGCAAGTTCAATCTTTGTGGCCATATCCGCCAGTTTGAATGAGATCGATTGAAATTTGCTGATTGGCCGGCCGAACTGCACACGCTTACCGGCGTAATCTCTGGCCATTTCAAATGCCCCAATGGCCAAACCGAGACCCATAGCGCCAATGGTTAGCCTTCCCGAATCAATCGTTTTCAGCATGATTTTATGGCCCTTTCCACGTTCTCCCAAAAGATTGCCTTCGGGAACTTTGACATTATCAAAGGTAAGCTCACCGGTATCGGCAGCCCTCCATACCATTTTATCCTTTATGGGTCTTCTTGTGTAACCTTCTCTTTCTGATTCCACAAGGATTGTTGAATGTTCGTAGCGATCTCCGTTCTTTCCGGTGATGGCTTGCAGGGTAATCCCAGCTGATATCTCCGATGTCGCATTGGAGATAAACATTTTAGATCCGTTGATATGCCAGTACCCGTTTTTTAGTTCCGCTGTCGTTTTGGTAGCACTGCTGTCGGATCCTGCTTCTCTTTCGGTAAGTCCGAAAGCCCAGGTTTTGCCTTCCCTGGTAATGGGGGGGAGGAACCGGTTTTTCTGTTCCTCAGTGCCATATTGATAAATGGGACCTATTGCAAGCGAATTTATGGCTGCGACCGTAGCCGCCTGAGAGCCGTCGATCCGGGCCATTTCTTCCACTGCAAGAACCAGTGACATATAGTCAAGCCCTTGCCCTCCGTAGTCCTTAGGTATCGCCACACCAAAAAGCCCGTTTTCTGCCATTTTTCGTGTCAGCTCGGGCGAAAATCTCTCTTCCCGATCCAGCTTTCGTGCCTCGGGCTTGACTACCTGTTCAGCGAATGATCTTACATGCATGCGAAATTCTTCGTGTTGTTGAGTGGTATATGGATTCATTAGTGTAACAGTTTATTTAAAGTTTGAATTTCAAATTGATTTAGATGCCAAATTTGTGTATTTTGCTTGTCTCACCATGGAACCCGCATGTTAATCATGTTCTTGTTGTGCAGGTCACTGCATGCGGGTTTCATTGTTACTGTTTTTACTGTTATTTGCTTATTATTATTATTATTATTGAGCGTAGGTTTCCATGATGATTTGTCCGTCTCTTACCTGCTCTCCTTCCTTAATGGATATATGTTTGATTGTAGTATCATAGGGAGCCAGAATGTTGTTTTCCATTTTCATGGCCTCCACAATGGCAAGGGTTTGCCCCTTTTTAACAACCATATCTTCTTTTACCTGAACATCCAGGACTTTCCCAAACATAGGGGATTTGATTGGTTCCCCGTTTTTATATTCCTTATGAATGTGTTTTTTCTGAGCGGTGATTTCCTGGTAATCCCTGTCAAATAACTGAAACAAATGTCCATGGATAAGCATATCGGTTTGGGACTCGTCAACTCTGGTGTAATAAACAGTTGTCCGGTTTTCCCCTGTGCCAATTACAAGGTAGCCATCATGCATTTCCGATAGCTCTGCATGGAAAGCTTCAGTTTGCGGATGAAGGGTCAGAACCCGGTTGTTTCTGGTGAAATTAAAATGATATTCCTGATTTCCGATGGTCACACTCCATTCCATATAAGGCTGCCAGTAACCCAGATGGTTCCACACATGCTCATAGGTATTTTCTTTACTGTTGATGCTTTGAAGAAAAATATAGGCTGCAATCAGCAATCTGGTATCGGTTTGTTCTCTTTGCCGGATTATGGTTTCAATGAATTTTTTATGGTTGTGATCAATAAACCGGGTAGTGAAGCGGTTATTACGGAAAGATTCATCCCTCAAAATGGTTTTCAGATAATTAAGGTTGTGGCGAATACCCATAATTACAGTTTGATCCAGACCTTCTCGCAAAAGATCAATAGCTGATGTCCTGTTATCGTTCCAGGCTACTATTTTGGTTATCAATGGGTCGTATTCAGGGGATATCTCGCTGCCTTCTGCTATTCCGCTATCTATTCTTACGCCTTTTATTTCCGGGAAAATCAATTGATGGATTTTGCCTGGGGCAGGGAGAAACTCATTTTCGGGATTTTCGGCATACACCCTTGCCTCAATGGCATGCCCATTATAAGTTATATTTTCCTGATTCCACCGTAAGGGTTTGCCTTCTGCAATCCGTATCTGCTCCCTGATGAGGTCTGTGTCTGTAATCATTTCAGTTACCGGGTGCTCCACCTGAATGCGGGTGTTCATTTCAAGGAAGTAGAAATTGATGGCTTCATCCACCAGGAATTCTACCGTACCTGCTCCCGTATAATTGATAGCCCGGGCTATTTTTACTGCTGCATTTCCCATTTCACCCCGGGTGGTTTCATCGAGGGTGGGAGAGGGGGATTCTTCTATAATCTTCTGATGTCGTCTCTGAATGGAACATTCGCGCTCAAAAAGATGCATATAATTCCCGTGGTGATCGCCCAGTATTTGTATTTCAATGTGTTTGGGGTTTTCAAAGTATTTTTCAATATACACCGTATCATCTCCAAAATAACTGTAAGCTTCTCTTGCGGTTGATTTTAATGCCTCCTTAAGATGTTCTTTTTGCCTGACTATGCGCATTCCCTTGCCTCCTCCACCTGCAGCGGCCTTAATCATAACCGGAAAATCTTCATCCTCAATCTTTTGGATTAATTCTTCAGGTGTACCCTTTTTGATATGGGGCAGAGGGATGTTGAGCCCGGAAACAAATCCGGCTGCTTCGGTTTTATTACCCATCACCCGGATGGCTTCAGCAGAAGGGCCAATGAAAATGATGTTGTTTTTTTCACAGGCCCTGGAAAATTCAGGATTTTCCGACAGAAAGCCATAACCCGGATGAATGGCATCGGCCTGACTTTTTCTGGCAAGATCCATAATTTTTTCGATGTTCAGATAAGTTTCCCTTATGGGTCCCCGGCCCAGAGAGAGGTATTCGTCTGCTTTGCTGGTGTGTAAGGCATTGTTGTCCTGTTCAGAGAATACAGCAATGGTGTATATTCCCATTTTTCTGGCTGTCCGGATAATCCTGGCTGCTATTTCTCCTCTGTTGGCTATAAGTAATTTATTAATCGATTTCATATTCCATTCAGGTTAATTTTCAAGCCAGCGCGGTTTTCTTTTTTCGAGAAAGGCTTTCATTCCTTCCTGTCCATCTTCACTAATCCGTGCTTTTGCGATTGAATCAACGCTCATATTTTTTATTTCACTGAATCGGTTGGTTCTTCCTATATCATTAATAAGCTTTTTTGTTTGTCTGACAGCTTGTAAGCTGTTTTTTCCCACCTCTTTCAGTGTCAGTTCCAGTTCTGTATCCAGGCTTTCCTGGTTGCCTGAAGTATCTATAAGCCCAATGCGAAGTGCATCCTTAACATAAAACGATTTTCCTGTAAGCATGTAATATTTGGCAGCATGCTCTCCCGTTCGCTTGATAACATAGGGTGCCACAGTAGCCGGGACCAATCCGATACGCACCTCACTAAAGCGGAACTGTGTTTCATTTTCAGCCAGCACAATATCTGAGGCTGCTGCGAGTCCATTGGCACCGCCTATACAAGCACCATGAACCATTGAAATTGTTGGGACAGGGAGCATGTAGAGATTTTCAAACACCTCCTGAAGCTTTTCACTGTCCTTTCGGTTTTCTTCATAGGTGTAGGCCACTACTTGTTTCATCCAGTTCAGATCGGCACCGGCACTGAAAACCGGACCATTACCTCTGATTACGAGAGCCTTAATCTGGGTGTCCTCCCGGATCTCCCTGAAAGCCTCATTGAGCTCTTCAATCATTTTATCGTTGAATGCATTTCTTACCTCAGGGCGGTTAAGGGAAATGTATTGAATGCCTTCAATTGTTTCAACTGTTATAGTCTTTAGATTTTTCATTTTTTTCTGTTTACATTCTGAATACTCCATTTTTGGGTGTACCATAGGGTTTGTTTCTTGACATGGCAATGCCTATTGCCAGCACTTTACGCGTATCTACAGGATCGATGATACCGTCGTCCCATATACGGGATGTACTGTAATAGGCAGAACTCTCTTTCTGGTATTTTTCCAGCATTTTGTTTTTGAAATTCTGAATTTCCTCTTCATCCGGCTCCTTTCCGGCCTTTTTCAACTGGGCCTTTTTAATGTTGGTAAGCACGCTGGCTGCCTGTTCCCCACCCATAACTGATATCTTTGCATTGGGCCACATGAAAAGCAGCCTGGGATCATAGGCTCTTCCATTCATAGCATAATTGCCTGCTCCAAAAGAACCTCCTATGATTATCGTAAATTTGGGAATATTGGAATTGGCCACAGCATGGATCATCTTCGCCCCGTCGCGGGCAATACCTTCATGTTCAGATTTCTTTCCTACAATAAAACCCGAAATATTCTGGAGAAAGACCATAGGAATTTTACGGTATTGGCAAAGTTCAACAAAATGTGCTCCTTTTCTGGCTGTTTCTCCATGTATTACGCCATTATTGGCCAGGATTCCCACCGGATACCCCATTATTCTTGAAAAGCCAGTGACCAGTGTGGTTCCGTAATCCTTTTTGAATTCGTGAAATTCGCTGCCATCAACAATCCGTGTGATGATTTCCCTGATATTGACTTGTTTTCTGAGATCTACCGGAGCCAGATCATAAAGATCCTCCGGATTATTTGCAGGTTCTCTGGGCTCAGCTATATCCAGCGGTTCTTTATAGGGTTGAGGCAGGGTTGAAAATATATTTCTGCATATTTCCAGGGCATGAAGGTCGTCTTCTGCTATATGGTCCGCCACTCCGGAAATCTGGGTATGTACTTCGGCACCTCCCAGTTCTTCATCGGTTACTTCCTCGCCTGTTGCTGCTTTCACTAATGGCGGTCCGCCTATAAATATGGTTCCCTGATTCCTCACAATGATCGTTTCATCGCTCATGGCGGGTACATAAGCCCCGCCTGCCGTACAGGATCCCAAAACTATTGATATCTGGGGAATTCCTTCTGCGGACATCTGGGCCTGGTTACGGAATAACCGGCCGAAATCTTCCTTGTCAGGAAATACCCTGGACTGCTCAGGGAGGTATACCCCTCCGCTGTCTACCATGTAAACCACAGGTAAATGATTTTCCATGGCTATTTCCTGGGCCCGGACATGCTTTCTGATGGTTTCCCTTACATAAGTTCCGCCCTTGACTGTAGCATCGTTGGCGATAAGAATGCTCTCCCTGCCATGGATAACGCCTATGCCAGTTACAATTCCTGCTGAAGGAAAGGCATCTTCATATTGTCCGTTGGCTGCCAGTGGAGAAAGTTCTAAAAAAGGCGTTTTGGGATCAGTCAGCTTTTCAATACGCTCCCTTGCTAAAAGTTTTCCCCTTTTTCTGTGTCTGGAAACCGCTTTTTCGCCTCCGCCCTGATATACCTGATGCATCATTGATCTGTAATACGAAAGAATGGCAGAAAATCCGTTGTTTTCAGATTGTGATTTGTTGCTGATGTTGTTTTCCAAAATTTTCAGTTTATTAGATTTCCTGTTATACGGTTAATGTGTGAAACAGTAAACAGAGGATTTTGTTTAATTTATCTATTGGTATATTAAACAATTTTATGGAAGATATTTTAAGGAAATACTTATTATATTTTATGTTGATTACAAAGTAAAAATACCCCGGTTAAGGGAAACATTTTAAAATTTAAACGTATAAATTTTTACCTGAAAAGAAGAAAAAAATTCAACCTGTTTCTATTATTATAAAGGTTAATTAAATAAGCAATGAGTGAACCCATACTTAAAACCTTAATGCAATTATTTGCAATAATTGCCTATCCTACGAGCAGTGCGGGAGAGCGAAGAAATATAGTTGAATATTTCCTGAAAAGACAGATCAATCAGAAGGCTGTTCAACAATACCTGAAAATATTTGATCATTACTATTCAATTCATCATGAGAAACTAAAAGAGAAAAGCAAACGCAAAAAAAGGACATCCTCTGATTCAGTGAGGGTTTTGAGGATTTGCACTCAGATCAATGAAGAGCTGACACAAAAACAAAAAAATGTAGTACTGGTTCGCCTGCTTGAATTCATCAAATCAGGAGGAGAGATTACTGAACAACAGCTGGCTTTTCTCCAGACGGTTGCAGAAATCTTTCACATTCCTGAAGAGGAGTATTCTTTAACCCGCAGTTTTGTGCTTAATCCCTTTGATGAACTACCGGCTTCCAAACAATTGTTGATTGTAGACAGCAACGAAACAGTAAATTACAGCAACATACGCCATATGTATCTTCCCGGTCTTGAGGGAGAGATACGCATCATGGAATTGCGTTCGGCAGGAATGTACTTTATCCGTTATATTGGAAGCAGCGAGCTGTATCTGAACGGCCAGTTGCTGGAACAGGAAAAGGTATATGTCTTGAATGTGGGCGCTTCAATAAGAAGCCCTAAGATGCAACCGATTTATTACGGGGATATCATCACCCGGTTCAATATTGAGCGGATAGGAACACGCATCTCCTTTGAAGCTCGTGACCTGGAATATCATTTTGGTTCGGGTGAGGTTGGTTTGCGTCCGCTAAGTTTCACCGGAGAGTCGGGCAAACTCATTGGGATCATGGGGGCAAGCGGGGCCGGTAAATCTACCTTGCTGAATGTACTGAATGGCACCAACAAACCTACCAAAGGAGAGGTATTAATAAATGGTATTGACATACACCATGAGAATGAAAAGTTAGAGGGCCTCATTGGATTTGTTTCCCAGGATGATCTGTTGATTGAAGAACTAACAGTTTTTCAGAACCTTTATTATAATGCCCGGTTGTGTTTTGCTAATTACAGTAAGGAGAAGCTGGTTGAGGTGGTGAACAATACGCTCGAGGATCTGGGTCTTGATGATATCAGAGATATGACCGTTGGAACCCCCCTTAATAAAAAGATCAGCGGCGGACAAAGGAAAAGGCTGAACATTGCCCTGGAATTGATCCGGGAACCGGCAGTCTTGTTCCTGGATGAACCTACATCCGGTCTGTCGTCCCGTGATTCCGAAAACATTCTCGAACTGATGAATGAGCTCACACTGAAGGGGAAACTGGTATTTGCAGTCATTCATCAACCTTCCTCTGACATTTTCAAGATGTTTGACAAACTGCTTATTCTTGATCAGGGCGGATACCTGATTTATGAAGGCGAACCCATAGAGTCGCTAATCTATTTCAAATCCAGCATTCAGCATGCCAACTGGAATGAAAGCGAATGCCCTGTTTGCGGAAATGTAAATCCCGAACAGATATTTAACATTGTTGAAACCAGAGTGCTGGATGAATATGGTAATTTTACCAATGAAAGGAAAATCACGCCGGAAGAATGGAAGGGAAAATTTGAACGCTCTGAAATACGAAAGCAGCAAAAGCCGCCGAGGAGAGGGGAGAAGTTACCTGAAATTCACTTTAAAACACCTAATTATTTCAAACAATTTGCTGTTTTCTCTTCCCGTGATATACTTTCCAAACTCTCCAATCTCCAATATTTGTTTGTCAATTTTTTTGAGGCACCGGCGCTGGCTTTTATCCTTTCCTATATTGTGAAATACTATGACATCAGTGGTGAATATGGCTACACCCTGGCTTCCAACAGCAATTTACCGGTATATATATTTATGTCTGTCATAGTAGCCCTTTTTATGGGACTTTCCGTAAGTGCTGAGGAGATCATTAAAGACCGTAAGATTTTGAAGCGGGAAGCCTTTCTTAATTTGGGCTGGAACAGCTATTTGTTTTCCAAGATAGGGGTTCAGTTTCTTATTTCAGCCATTCAAGCTTTTCTTTTCGTCATTATCGGTAACTCAGTAATGGAAATCAAGGGGATGTATCTTGAATACTGGCTGATCCTTTTCAGCGCATGGTGCTTTTCCAATATGCTGGGCCTTGTTATCTCAGACAGTTTTAAAACGGTCATCACCATTTATATCCTGATCCCTTTCCTCATCATACCCCAGCTCATTTTAAGCGGTGTGATTGTTAAATATGAAAAGCTGAATCCTAATATTGCCAACCCCAGGTGCATTCCTTTTTACGGTGAGCTGTTTGCTGCAAGATGGGCCTATGAAGGGTTGGCTGTACATCAGTTTAAAGACAATGCCTATGAAAAAAATTTCTACCTTTTGGATAAAACCATGAGTAAGTCCAATTACAAGAGAAATTACTGGATACCTAACCTTCAGAATAAAATATCCTTTTGCAGGCGGCACCTGAATGAACCGGAAAACAAAGAATCTGTAAAGGAAAACCTGAATCTGATCAGATATGAGCTTTCGGAGGAAATGAATTCTGCTTCAAGCCGCCTGGTGAATTTCAACCGAATGGATGAGCTCTATTATGATAAGATTAAAACCTCTACCTTCAGCGCATTGAATGATTACTTCAAACTGCTGAAGCGTTATTATAATAAACTGCATGAAAAGGCACGAATAAAAAAAGATCAGAAAATTAATGAATTAAAGAATAAGGCGGGAAGTAAGGAAGCATTTTTGTCTCTTAAGCGGAAGCACCATAATGAAAAACTGGCCGATTTTGTCAAAAATACCGAGGGAATACACCGGATTATAGAATATAAGGGGGAATTGGTCCAAAAAATCGATCCGGTGTTTAATGATCCGGAATATTCCTTTATAAAAGCTCATTTTTATGCACCCCGGAAACAACTGCTTGGTGAATATTATTCAACTTTTTGGATCAATGTTATGGTAATCTGGTTGATGAGCATTATTCTTTATTTCATCCTGTATTTCCGCTTAATGAGAAAATTTATGTTATTTATGGAAAGGAAGCATTTTATACCCAAAAAACCACGTTGAAAAGCTTCAACGTGGTTTGTCCAATGGAACATCTCAATATTATTTAATCTACGATCTCAATCATTTTAAAAGGTACACGGATAATGGATTCGTAATCCTCACCTGATTCCAGCATATCCTCGTCGTCTTCCTCATAATACCAGTTGATTATAACTTCGTTGCGTGCTTTTTTGAGCGATTCAAGCTTTTTGAAAATGTCCAGAATGCATTTGGAAGAACTGGTGTTGAAATATTCCAGTTGCACATTAACTGTGGTCTTTTTATTCGGGTTTTTTGCGTATTGATCCAACCATTCCACAATCGGCCGATAAAATTCAATTGAGTTTTCCGGTATTGATCGTCCCTTAATTTCAATAACCCCTGTTTCCGGATCCAGATTCACGCTCGGGGTCTTGTTTGTACCTTCAATTGATAATGATTCCATACTTTTATTTATCGTTTATTTCTTTTTACACATAAATATCCAGGTTGAAAAAAGAATATTCATTATTGGAGATCCAATCTATATCCGTCCCATGCCTGACTACCCCTCGGAATCATCGCTGGTAGTGAACGCCACTCAACAGCAGTTGTCGCAAAGCCCGTTCACTGCTGGGGTCGCAA
>CAYNPZ010000030.1:0-27316 GCA_964399175.1 uncultured Bacteroidales bacterium
ACTGGCATGAAAAACGAGCGTAACGCAGCCAGCGGATATTATAGACAGACTCTATCTAGCAATCAGCATCTATATCAACATACTTATTTATAAGCTGGTAAGGGCTGCTCTTCCTCCATAACCTCAAAACCAATCAATGTGGCCAAATCTTTAATTCGCTCTTCCAGGTCACCAAGTGTTGCTGCCCTGTGAATTCCATATGAATCTGCAAAATAATGTTTCTGGATATTCTCCGGATCCTCAACCTTGGCTATTAATTTATTCCTACATACGATATCCTTATAATTTTCATAATGCGCATAACCATCTACTGTTTGTCCGGTATGAAAGCCGATTTTATCTAAAAGGGGATAAACTTTCCATATAGTAACAGGTTCCCCTTTGGGCCAAAATACCTGCATACCTGTAGATGATCCGGGTTTCAGGGTTTCTCTGAGCGGACTTTCTGCATGAGTCCGTATCACATAAGGGACTCTTCGTTCGTCTCCATAGGGATTAATCGGGCAACCACAATGTAAAAGGATGCTAAAAGAGTTTTCCGTATCAACCATCAAGTCACCAAGCATACTGGGTCTGCCTGTCATATAATATCCCAAAAGCTGAGCTATTAATACATTGGGATAATCCTGACAAACAGCCTGTATTCCTCGGGTCTTAAAACCACATTCAAGACCTAATCCAGGCCAGAACATATCTTCTGCCTCCCCGCTACCGGTAACCGACCTCATATGTGTTGAAACCGCGTTGCAATCGTACTTTTCCCTTAATGCATCAAAAGCAAGATAGGCCCTGGCTGTTTTTATTATTTCGGATTTTGTGGTTTTTACTCCTATTGCCTCTTCCATCCATTTTTCTGCGAGTTTTTTGGCTTCATTTTCATCCGCTTCCTCATATGCCTCATAAAATTCTTCAGGTTCTCTCCTTACAATTTCTACGCCAAGCTTCTCTTTTACTTCCCGCATATACGTTTCATTATAATCCTCTGGCATCCGTTTATTGATATCTCCCTGATAATCTACCTGGGCAAGATTATGATGCGGGGACACCGACAATATTCGGGTGTCTTTCAGTTTCTTTATCGCCTGAATCAATTCAATCTTATCCACCAAATCTTCAAACATAGCTTCCGACCTGGAAGGCTCACAAACCTGCAGTCTGTCAATCTGGGCTGTGATGATTTTTCCATCCTTGTATTCAGGGCCTCCTTTCAGGATGGTCTTTTCTTCCACATTACCTCCCCTGGCAAAAAGTTTGTAAGGACTCTTATCCCATTCCCAGAGATTCCATACCACAATGGTTGGCAATCCTGTAAATGCCAGCTTATACTGACTTAAGGTGCCAATAATGAGCACTCCATCTAAATTTTCTTTCGACTCCTCCATTTCATCGAGAAGTGATTCACGGGAAATATCTTCCTGTGTGAGGTCCCTTACTATAAAATCTATTCCACTACACTGATCCTGAAGCTTGTTCAAAACATCTTCATTTGTTAAGGGATGTTCTACGGGCCCACCGGTATGAAGATATCCCTGAGATAAAAATACGGTATAAACTTTTGTGTTTTCACTTTCATTCTCTGAGCCGGTTACATAGCTCAGGTTAACAAGTAAAGCAATAATAACTGTGATTAAGATTGATTTTTTCATAATTATTCCTCCTTTTAAATTCTCTATTTATAAAGCTGCTTATCAATTCAGGCATGAATAGTCCTATTCCCTTAATGTTTCAATATCATTAAGAGAAACCGTATGTTCAGGTGAAAAATCCTCACTCTCCATATAGTTGAGCATGCTGTAATATAATTGTTTTGAGGCCAGATTTTCTTCCAAATCTTTGGTAAAGTCAATCGAAGTCACCAAAATTTTGCCCTCACCAGCTTTCCCTTCGAACGCAAAGGCCAGCTTACGATTTTTGTGATAATCGGGAATGGACTGGATCAAGGGATCAATCTGTGGGGGAAAATCCTCCATATTCATCACCTGGGACCCGGTTACAATATCCCACCACTGCCAGTTGCTGTAATATTCGGTGGGAAAATCATTGAACAGGGAATGCTCCGGCTCACAAAGGATGCCCATGGTATGTGGCGCCTGGTTGTCAGTCCACATGGTGTTCCAGAAAATCGGTGAGAATCCCACCTTCACATTGCCTCCCTTGTCATCTTTTATCTTATTATGCAGGATCAGCAATACTTTCCTGCCCTGTGACAAACGCTCTCTTACCTGAGGAGTTAACTCAGTGGCAACGATTACATCGTCCGAATCCGGCATATCAAGCTGATCGGGGTAGACCCAAAAATCCCATGAATTGGAACCAAATCTGGAGAAAGTGGCAGTAAGGGTAAGTCTTTGGGGCTCTTCCAGTTCACTCAAATCATAACGGATGTCTCCAATCTTAATACCATTGTCGAATGGTATCCCTTTAGTGGAAAATTCCCCCTCTTTAAGGGTATTACCTTCTGCATCTTCAATCTTCCAGTCCATGGTTATATTGATTAGTGCAGATTGACCGAAATGCGCCAGATCAAGAGTGGTCTCAAAAGTTTCAGAGTTACGGTAAACCCGTTTGGGCATCCTGGCCAGGGGCACCGTTTCCCCGGAGAAGCGCTTATACTCCCGGGGCGAGATATAATCTTTGCTGTCCCAGAATGGGTCGGCCACTCCCACAAGCGCAGTTCCCTGACCCGGAAAATCATGCAGGTCAAGCAACTGAAAACCGGCAAAACCTGGTGTACGCAGGGCAGCTTCAATATCCGCCTTATAACATAAAGCCTGCAGTTTCCCCGAAGCCATATGAAACTTCTCCGCTTTTTCTACCATATGGTTGTCTTTGAGCATGTCGCGGAATATTTCAAAGTTTTTGGGTTTCAGCACGCCCGTGTACTTTTTCATCTCATCGTAATTGGGATAAACACACCACTGCCCTATCTCATGTCCCACAACCGGCACATCGTAATTTGAAACAAAATCTTCATGATTAAAGGTAGTATGAGGTTGTTCACGATTGATCACACTGTTCAGTTCCTCGCCCCATCCCTGGATACGGGGCTGGGGAGCCACATGAAACTGGTTGGCTTCGATCAAAGGCCATCCCGAAGCACTGGTATATAACCGGCGGCCATCCTTATTTTTCCAGTATTCTACAAATTCAGTGAGGTATTTTTGCTGATTCTCCCCTGCCGGCTCATTTCCATAGGCCATCATGCAGAAAGAGGGATGGTTGCCATATTCCTCCACGATACGTTGGCTCTCTTTGTATAGCCATTCATCAATGGGCAGGCCTGCACCCAGCCTCGCACCCTGATTGGCCCAACTGCCACATTCAACCTGAAGATAAACTCCTTCCTTGTCAGCAGCTGTAAAGGCCGCTTCAGGGGGACACCACGAATGGAAACGCATGTGGTTGAGGCCGTAACTTTTAATCTTCCTGAATATTCGTCCCCAGGACGCAGTATCCGTAGCAGGATACCCGGTTTTAGGGAAAATGGCACATTCAAGAGTACCCCGGAGAAAAATCGGCCGATGGTTGATAACAAAGCGGGTACCCTTGGTAGTGAACTCTCTCATACCAAAAGTCACGGAATCCATATCCATCACTTCTCCTTCATTTTTCCGGAGACTTACCTGCATGGAATAAAGGTTGGGTGTGAATTCGCTCCACAGTTGCGGATCATCACCCATCGAATAATTAATCTTCATTGTTTTCTGATCATCTATTCGGATATCCTGGCTTATCTTCTCCAATACCCGACCCCATTCTGCCTGCTTGGTCCGCGCCCGCAAGGTCATTTCGCCTTCATAAGGTTGCCCGGATTCATTTTTTAGATCTACTTCTACAGTCGTCTCATCTTCATGAATATCAGGATAGATCCGAATATTCTCAATATAAACAAGTGGTTGGGTTTTAAGCTTAATACCACCAGCAATCCCGTTCCAGTTACTTTGTGTATGATCAGTAACGCTGTGGGAGTTTTCCCCTACATTTATAACCAGCCTGTTGTCAACCCGGATCGTCAGTTTGTGCGCTCCGGGGGTCAAATGATCGGTGAGATCATATTCATGAGGTGTGGAAAGGCTGTTTTTCACCCCGGCCTTTTTATCATCAACAAAAACGGTGGTCTCCCAATGGGGACGTTCCAGAAAAAATATGATCCGGCGATCTTCCCAGTCGTTGGGAATATCCACCTGTTTTTGATACCAGGCCGCACCCTTGTAGTATTTTTCAGGATTCAGCCAGAAAGGAACCTTATAGTCATCTTCTTGACGGTATTCTTTGTATTTGGGATCATTATAGAATTCCCCTTTTACAGATCCCGTCCATTTTGTCGAGGAATCGATATCATTCCCATATCCCTGTTCCTGCAATGAGCCAGGCAGCTGCAGGGTTTGGGTAAAATTCTGATTGTACCACTGATCCTTAAGGCCGACATCGGAGGAATCTAGCCGGATAGTCCATTGACCCCCGAGGGAAATTTCTTCGGGAGCTTTTGAGCAATGCATTAATGCAATGCTCAAAACCAACAGCATCATTAACTGAAATGTTCTCATATCGTCAAATGAATTAATTTTTAGCAGGGGGAAGATAACAATAATTTTTTTCTCTGAAAAAATTCGTTCCTCCGGGATCAATCTATAAATGTTTTATATATGACTTAAGATTCCCCGACTAACATATTAAAAATTTGCGTGCAATAAAATATTTTGATGTTTTCCAATATTTTCTTATATTACCCCAAAAATGATTATTCCGCCATTTAAACTCGAACGCTATTTTGCAAGACATGAATTCACAGCTCCTTATATATTATGTGCTTCGGACTGTGAGCCATTGCCCCTAAAAGACCTGCTTTCCATGATTCATGGAGAAACCATGAAAATGTGGAACATATTAAAACTGGGTTATAGCGAAACGCAGGGCCTTACTGAACTTAGGGAGGAGATAGCCGGTTTATACAGATCGATTAAACCGGAGGACATTTTTGTTCTTGCCCCCGAAGAAGGCATATTCATTACCATGAATACTTTACTGGAGAAAGGAGATGAGGTAATCACCCCATTCCCGGGATATCAGTCGCTTTATGAAGTGGCCCGGTCACTGGGCTGCCAGGTCAAATTCTGGGAGCCCAGGTATCAGAACGGATGGAATTTTGAGCTGGAAGATCTGGAAAAACTGATCAGTGATAAGACGAAACTGCTCGTTATCAATTTCCCCAATAATCCCACAGGCGCCACAATTTCAGAAAAAACTCAGGGAGAAATAGTAGATTTGGCCAAGAAAAATGACATCATTCTGTTTTCAGATGAAATGTATCGATTTCTCGAATATCAGGATGAAGATCGCCTGCCATCTGTAGCCGACCTGTATGAAAATTCCGTCACGCTGTTTGGTATGTCAAAAACCTATGCACTCGCGGGCTTACGCATTGGATGGCTGATCACCAAAAAACAACAATGGATGAATGACTTCCTGGTATTCAGAGATTATACCACCATATGCAACAGTGCCGTCAGTGAAATTCTGGCTGTTATGGGTCTTAAAGCGCAAGAACAAATACTTCGCAGAAATCAGGAGATCATCCGTTATAACCTTACCCTATTGGAACGGTTTTTCACAAAATATGACACTTATTTTGATTGGTATACCCCTAAAGCAGGTCCAATTGCCTTTCCCAGACTGAAAGGCAAAACCGATGTCAATAGTTTTTGCAAAGATCTGCTGGACAAGAAAGGCGTTATGCTATTGCCTGCAGAAGCTTATGATTTCAACGGCAATCATTTCCGAATCGGCTTCGCAAGGGAAAATCTTCCCCAGGCCTTGGAAAAACTGGAGGAGTATCTCAATGAACAGAATATGACAGGATGATGGGTGTCTTGTTTTTCACGCCAATCGGGACAATAAATAATACCAATTTGTCCTGCTGGATTATCCGGGAGATGAAAACTTCGGAGTTTTTATTGTCAACTTAATAGCTGTCGGAGACAGGAATAATTCTTGAATTATTCGGGCCAAATATTTGTCGCTTTATAGGTTGTTAGTTTACTAACAGAAATAAGCATTTCTTTGAACAATAAAGGAAATTAACAGTTAGACCATATAGAACCCTAAATAAAACCAAGGAATATATGAAATTAGGAATTATAGGAAGCGGATTTGTAGGATCAACGGCAGCTTATGCCATCATGTTGCGCGGAGGAGCCAGCGAGATCATATTGATCGACAAGAACAAGGAACGCGCCGATGCGGAAGCGGCTGATATACGCCATGCAAGTCCATTCGTCCATCATGTAAAAGTTTATGCCGGCGATTATTCCGATCTGGAAGGCGCCACTATGGTGATTATAACAGCCGGGATGGCCCAGAAGCCCGGTCAAAGCAGATTGGACCTTATGAACCAAAATGCATCCATTTTAAGAGGCATCATGGACAACGCCCTGCATTATGCTCCCAACGCCCTTATGCTGATAGCCACCAATCCGGTTGACATCATGACCCACCTGGCTGCAAAACATGCCGAAAAAAAGGGAATTTCCTCTCTAAGGGTGTTTGGAACCGGTACCACACTTGATACAGCCAGATTTCGCACCTTGCTCGGGGATTATTTGGATGTCGATCCTGCCCACGTACACGGATACGTTATCGGTGAACATGGGGATTCTGAAGTTTTAACCTGGTCGATCATCGATATAGGAGGCCTTCCGCTTGAAGAATTTGCTGAACTAAGGAACAAAAAATTTGATGAATCGGTCAAAAAGGATATTGATGAACAGGTAAGGCATGCAGCCTACAAAATCATCCAGGGTAAAGGCTCTACTTATTATGGGGTAGGCGGTGCCATATCCCGGATTGTCGATATCATCGAACACGACCATAAAGCTTTCATTACCATCTGCACTCCAGTGAAAGAAATAGCAGGTATCAAGGATGTGACCATATCACTGCCCCACCTGTTGAGCAGCGAAGGCGTGCTGGCCACACTGCCCTTTAAACTGGATGAAAAGGAAACTGAAGAACTGCACAAGAGCGCCAGTACCATAAAGAATGAAATCAGTAAGCTTGAAAGCGGCTAAAATATTATCAGATTGCCGTTTTCCTGAATTTCGCTCTTAGTCTGTCAGGATGAAAAGACTGAGTGTATAATGGCAGAAAATGATCTGCTCCCCTCAGGGCAATGGTCAAAACAACGGGTATCAGTGCCTGGTTGAAATCCTGTGGTATAAGTTGCCAGAACAAGAGCGTAAAAAAGGATATAACCATCAGTATTCCATAAATCCATGAAGCACTGCGCAGCTTATTCTTCAGCAAAAACCAGGTAAAAACCAGTCCAATGGGATTGGCCCACAGGATATTCAGATTCCAGTCCATCTGCTGATGATTGGTGGCGGTCCACATAAATATCAATACCACGCCAAGCAAACCCAGAATGGTTATAAATACGCCATCAAACCATTTTCGGCCTTTGGCTCCGGCGAACACGGTTAATGCAAGCACCGCAAAGAACAGCAGCCACCCGGCAAAAACCGGGCCAACAGCGTGTGTATTGAAATTTGACCGTTCCGGATTTCGTTCAATGATCACATGCTCGGGACCCAGTACCTTCCTTTGGCTTCCCACGGCATTCGAACGCAAAGTATGGCTCATATTGCGGGAAAGATAATCGGGCAGATACATTTGCTGGGGGAAAGAAGAGATTTTATCTGCGGGAACCCCAAGAAGAATATCAATGCCCAGGCGGGCCCAGGGAACGGTTTCCAGGTAAGGATACATCAAATCTCTGAAAGACCGGGGAGAATAAATGCTGGTATCAAATTCAAGTTTGCCGTCAACCTGAGATTTTAGTACATCCCATATTTTTGTTGAGCAATTGTTGTAAAAAAAGTCGTAAAGGTAATAGCGGTTCTCCGGCAGATAATTCCTCCTCAGAAAACTAATCATTTGGCTCTTTTCTGTTTGTGTCAGTAAAAATTCCTCTTCTTTTACAGAACGTCCCTCCCTCCGGTATTCCTGCAAAAAGCGCTCCATATCCTGTATGGCCAGTTGATACCGAAGTTTGCCCCGTATAAACTTCCAGTAAAAATTGGGTGTGCTGAAATCGAAAACGCCATAATTGAAAATCAGATCGGTATTCGTTGTTGAATCATATACCCGGATGGCGCTATGACCGAAAATGGAATAGAGTTCGCTACCCGGTGAACAGGTGATCAGACTTAATTCTGCATTTTTTGACAGGCTCTGGGAATTGACGGTAATATTAGAAGTCAATAAAACAGTTAAAACCAGCAGCCATTTGAATCTTTGCAATTTTACCCGTTTTTAGGATTCCTGGTTCACAAAGATAAAAACCTTTACCAATAAAACAACCAAGGCCTGAGATGTTAAAAGCTGAGCAGTTAAATCCCGATACAACCGCTTAATCATTCATTGTTACAATATTGGGTGGTCTTTCCGATTGGAGTCAGGAATCATTCCTAAAGGTATATAATTGGGTTTCCAGGAGCTCACCCTGCTCATATATCTGTTTAGCCGGAAAAGCCGGGGCCCTTACACCGGAATGGAAGGTTTTATTTCCTAAAAACACGCGGGCTTCATCCCACAGGCCTTCTTTTAAAAATCCGGTAATGGTTTGTTCGCCTCCTTCAATAAATAATGAAACTACATTGTGGTTATATAAGTATTCCAGAATCTGTTTTAACACATCCTGAGCAAAATCAATACGTACGATCTCTGCAGAATAGCCGGAAAGCTTTTCTGCTTTTGACGAACTGCTCTCTTTATCGGTAAATATCACGGTGGGCCGCCGATCGTAAATCATTTTCAGATCTTCATGAACCTCCAGATAATGATCAATAATAAGACGCAAGGGATTTTTCCCATGCCATTCCCTCACATTTAAACCGGGATTATCCTTCAGGGTAGTGTTTGCTCCCACAAGAATGGCCTGCTCTTCTGATCTCCATTTGTGAACAAGCCTTTTGGATACTTCATTGGTGATCCAGTTCGGCTGAATGGGGTCATCTTTGGCACGCTGCTTATCAATAAAACCATCAAGGGTTTGAGCCCATTTCAATATAATATAGGGCCTTTTCTTATCATGAAAAGTGATAAAACGGCGGTTGAGCTCGCGGCTTTCCTTTTCAAGCACACCTTCAGTAACCGTGCAGCTGCCTTTTCTTAGAATATCGATTCCCTTGCCCGAAACCATGTAATTCGGATCCCGCATACCAATAACTACCCTTGAAATGCCTTCCCTTACAATCCTTTTTGCACAGGGAGGAGTATTACCATAATGGGCACAAGGCTCCAGGTTAACATATATAGTAGCATTCTTTAAAAGGGATTTATCTTTAACGGAATCAATGGCTATCATTTCAGCATGGGCTTTCCCGTAGAGACGGTGATATCCCTCTCCTATAATTTTATCATGATGAACAATTACAGAACCAACCAAAGGATTGGGTGCTGTATTCCCCGATCCCATTGCAGCCAGCTCCAGACACCGTTTCATATATTTTTCATCGTTGCTCATATTACTTTATAGCTCAATTTCTTAATTTTGACATATGGATAAAACTTCAACCATAAAAGAGGTGATCCGGTATATCAAAAATGCACTTAACAAAATCTATCCTGAACCTGAAATTGATAGCCTCATCGATATCATAATGGATCATGCAGTAAAATTAAAAAAAACCGACTTACTTATAAATCGGGAACAAACCATAACCCATCAACAACTTAAAAAGATCGAAAATATAACAAAACAGCTCAAGAAACAGAAACCGATCCAACAGATTTTAGGGGAAACCGAATTCTATAATATCACGCTTAAAATTGAGCCACACATCCTGATACCCCGTCAGGAAACTGAAGAACTGGTAGACTGGATTATAAAAGACTCAGCTCATCAAAGAATAAAAATTCTTGATGTTGGAACAGGTAGTGGATGCATTGCCATTGCCCTGGCCAAAAATCTTCCACTGGCCTCAGTAACGGCCCTGGACTATAAACAGAAAATCATCGATACTGCAAGAAAAAATGCGCAGTTGAATGATGTCAACATTCGGTTCATATGTTCCGATATACTAAATGAAGCACTTCCAGATGAAACATATGATTTGATAGTAAGCAATCCGCCTTACGTCAGGTCTTCCGAAAAAAAATACATGAAAAGAAATGTTCTGGATTTCGAACCTAATGAATCTCTTTTCGTAAAAGACCACGACCCATTGATCTTTTACCGGAAGATCATACAATTGGTCAGGGAAAACCTGACGAATAAAGGTTTTGTTTATTTTGAAATCAACGAAAACCTTGGCGAAGAAATGGTAAGGCTTATGAAAGAACACAAATTGAGGAACATTTGCCTGAAAAAAGACCTCAACAACAAAGACAGAATGATCAAAGCGCAAAAATAATCCATGGACTTTGATAACATGCTTTCAAGAGCCCAGCGACTGTGCTCAAAAAGTGAAAAATGCGAAGCCGACCTTCGCAAAAAGCTTTATCAGTGGGATGCTTCACAAGAAGAAACGGAAAAGATCATTAATTCCCTGAAGGAATATGATTTCATCAACCATCAAAGGTATGCCCGGTCGTTTGCAAACGATAAACTGAAGTTCAATCATTGGGGTAAAAAGAAAATTGAATATGCATTGCGGACCAAAAATATAGAAACAGAATATATACACGAAGCCTTAAATGCAATTTCCGAAGAAGAATACGAAAAGATCCTCAATGAGGAAATAGAAAAAAAGAACAAGACTTTGAAAACCCCTGATAAAAGCGAAAGAAAGAATAAAATATGCAACTATCTCCTCCGAAAAGGTTTTGAATCTGGCAAGGTTTTTGAATTTGTTGAAAATAAACTGAGCGGAGAAACTGACAACAATTAGGACTGATTCATCAACTGGAAAAAGAACAATAATGAAATCTCGCAAATCAATACATAAGGCCGTTTTTTTCATTATGCTTTTCATGCTGTATGCCTGTTCAGCATCAAATATTACGGCAGTGGGAGGCAAACCCCGGTGGGTAAAAGAGCGGCCCTCCAGCGAGGATTACTACATTGGTATTGGTATGGCGGATAAAGATCAGGACAATTATATTCGTATCGCAAAAAACAATGCTTTGAGCGATATGATCTCCGAAATCTCGGTAAATATCTCCAGTAATTCCGTTTTGCGGCAGTTTGAAGATCAGACAGGTTTCAGGGAAGAATTTGAATCCATCACCAGGATGAGCATGAAGGATGAACTGGAGGGTTATGAAATGGTAGACAGTTACAACGGGAAAGACAACTATTGGATATATTACCGGCTGTCAATTGACAAGTATGAGCGGATCAAACGAGAGAAGCTTGAGCGGGCAAAAGACCTGGCAAAAGAGTTCTTTGACAAAGCAGAACAATCGAAAAAAAACCTGGACATCCATAATGCGCTCAACTACTATGTGAAAGCCTTCGATGCGGTAAAAACCCATCTCGACGAGGATCTGTCTGTCTTCCTGCTAAACAGGGGAAGGATCAACCTGGGAAATGCAATATATCAAAACATTCAGGAAATATTCACTAATCTTAAGGTTGTGCCTGCAAAAGAGGTTTTTCAGGTCAGGGCTCTGGCCGGAAACAATCCTGAAGTCAAAGCCATTGTATATTACGAAACCTCGGACTCCAAAAACCGCATTGCCGGTCTGCCCTTCACCATGTCATTTCCCGGGATAAATACTGAAAAAACAGAACGAGTGCAAAGCAATTCCTCAGGCGAGATCATCTATTCAGAAGCCTACGGGTATCCTGGTGGCAAACAACAGAAAATTAAGACAACTTTAAACACTGAAGTCTATTTTGGGGAAGAGCAAGGTGGAAACCTGTTGAAACAAATGTTTAATCATAAGGGATCCGTCCCCTATGGTTACATTACAATTGACGTAGCAGAACTGAACGCTTACTATACAGGGAAAGAAACTGAATTCGGCAACCCCGCTCAGGGGAAACCTGTATCCGGGTTGATCAAAAAAGCGCTATCGGAAAACTTTTTCTCCTTCGTTCCCAATCCGGGCCAGGCGGATGTCATCATAAAGGTATCTGCCCGGATAGTGGAAGGCAAAAAACTGGATAACTATGATTTGCATACAGCTTATCTCAATTGCAACATCAGCATTGTGAATGCCGCTACCAACGAGGAAGTTTACAGTACGGTGCTGCAAAACATCAAAGGAATGAAAAGCGGAAGCTTCAGCATGGCTGCAATGGATGCCCGGGAAAAAGTGAAAACTAAAATAGAACAACAAATCATACCGGAATTAAGACAAATACAATTTTAACCAATAAATCAGCAGAAATTATGAAAGCACGAATTTTCAATTCAATCAACATTATGATAGCCGCAGCATTTGTACTGAGTGTCGGACTATCCGGATGTGGCTCAAAAAAGAAAGCCACGAATGTAGCAAAAGAGGAAGAGGAGCTCATCACCTTCTATTGCGATGGAGAGGAATACAGAACAGATAAAAAAGCCTTCAGGGCAAATGCCATGGGGGAAAGCAATGATCAGATGGTGGCCCGGAAAAAAGCCATGAGCAATGCCAAAGCAGCACTGGCCGGGCAAATTGAAACTGTCATCAAGGGCACTACTGATAACTACGTCAATTCCCGTGAATTCAACAATGTGGAAGAAGTGGAAGAGCGGTTTGAAACCCTGAACCGGGAGGTGATCAATCAGCAGCTGAACAATGTCAAAACCATCTGCCAGAAGCACACCCGCACCAATAAGGGTAAATACAAGACCTACCTGGCTATTGAAATGAATGTGGATGCCGTTGAAGAGGCTTTCCAGGAAAGGCTTTCCAGGGACAAACAGCTGAAGATCGACTACGATTATGAGAAATATAAGGAAACTTTTGAAAAAGAGATGGAAAAGCTCGAAAATCAGAGAGGATATTAGTACCAGATCTCCTTTTCGCATGATTGAAAAAGCTGTCTTATGTAGGCAGCTTTTTCAATATATAAGGATAAGGGTAAAATTAACAAATCACAAACTTCAAATTTCAAATAATTTTCAATAACCAATTTCAAAATACCAAATCCATTGGGGGTTTGGAATTTTGTTCATTCTTATTTGGTGCTTGTTTGTTATTTGTTATTTGGAATTTGGAATTTACACCACTTCGGACTTAAACTCATATTAAAACATTAATAATTGGTGTATCTTTCTTAACTTTGTATGAAAATTGATTAATCATGATAGCAACCGAAGAAATACAGGAAATCGAAAAGCGCAGAGATGCGCTGAGGAGGTATCTTTGACATCGATAACCTGAGAATACGTATCGAAGAAGAAGAAGAAAAAACACAGGCACCCGACTTCTGGGATAATCCACAGGATGCGGAAAAGAAGCTGAAGCATATCTCCGATCTGAAAGAATGGACAAAGGCCTTTGATGAGATAGAAACAAACCTTGAAGAGCTGAGGGTATACCAGGATTTTTATAATGAAGGGGAAATTGGAGAGGAAGAAGTAAAGGCCCAATACAATAAAACCCTCAAGCTGATAGAAGATCTGGAGCTCAAGAACATGCTCCGCAAAGAGGAAGATGTCTACAGCGCCTACCTTCAGATCAATCCGGGTGCGGGCGGAACCGAAAGCCACGACTGGGCAGAGATGCTTATGCGGATGTATGTCCGGTGGGGCGAGCGCAACAATTATGAAGTAAAACAAATCTACCACCAACCGGGCGATGAAACCGGTATAAAATCAGTTACCCTTGAATTTGATGGGAAATACGCTTACGGATACCTTAAAGGCGAAAACGGGGTGCACCGGCTGGTGCGGATATCACCTTTCGATTCAAATAAACGGAGACATACCTCGTTTGCTTCGGTTTTTGTGACACCGATTATTGAGGATGATATTGAGATTCACGTCAACCCTTCCGACATTGAGTGGGAAACATTTCGTTCCAGTGGTGCAGGAGGTCAGCATGTGAACAAGGTAGAAACAGCCGTAAGGCTCAAACACCTTCCTACAGGAATAACCATTGAAAACCAGGAAACCCGTTCGCAGAGCAAAAACAGGGAAAAAGCCCTGCGCATGCTCCGTTCCCAGCTTTATGAAATAGAACTGAGGAAAAAACAGGAAGAGAAGGATAAGGTAGAAGACGCCAAGAAAAAGATTGAATGGGGGTCCCAAATCCGAAACTATGTGCTGCACCCTTATAAGATGGTCAAAGACCTCAGGACCAACCACGAAACCGCTAATGTAATGGATGTGCTCGATGGCGATCTAAATCCTTTCATTAAGAGCTATTTGATGGAATTTGCAGGAAATTAGTATAAATTAAGCACTAAATACCAAATCTCAAATAACAAATAATGATCAATCACCAAATAATCAATGAACAAAACCAAAATTTTAAGGGTTTGGAATTTGAATAATTGGAATTTGTTATTTGTTTGTGTTTTGCCTGCCTGCCGGCAAGGCAAGGTACTTGATATTTGATGCTTCCTTTATTAACAGTAATTCATTATATATTAGCAACATAACAAAATATCTATTTATGAAGATTTACCATTTCCCCCGATGCAGCAAAAGTCGCGCAGGACTTAATTACCTCCGGGAAAAGGGATACGAACCACAAATCGTACAATATCTCAAAGATGAACCCTTTACGGAGGAATCGCTTAAAAATGTGCTGATGAAGCTAAACAAAAAACCCCAGGACATCATCCGAACACAGGAAAAGACTTACAAACAGAACTTCAAAGGAAAAAATTTTACCGAAGACGAATGGGTGAAAATCCTGGTGGAAAACCCCCGCCTGCTTCAGCGGCCGATCGTCGAAACAAAATATAAGGCCGTGATTGGCAACCCTCCCGAGAATATTGACACGTTACTGTAAATTTTGTAACTTGCCAAATAAGGAATGCCTGCCGGCCGAAATGCAATGAAGGTGGGATTGAATGTCTGGCTGACGGAAAAAAAGAAGTAGTGGGATGAATCAATTATTGAATGAGAGAATGATTGAAGTCATCCATTGTTGGGATGTTTTGAACATTGTTATTTAAAAAATAGGTCATTATTTGATATCCCTGACTGCCAGTCAGGCGAGCGTCAAAAAGCCGGACAAGTTTTGGAACTTGTTATTTGTAATTTTCCCATATCTATCAACTGATTTTAAAACAATGAATTAGAGTGTCCTATGAAAACTCCCGAATTTCACTACCAGCAACCTTTCCCACTGGGGAAAGATGAAACCGAATACTATTTGCTCACCAAAGAGCATGTTTCCCCAGGAGAATTTGAAGGAAAACCTGTTCTGAAAATAGCTCCCGAAGGGCTCTACAAACTTTCTGCTGCAGCTTTCTGGGATGTCAATTTTATGCTCCGTACGGAACATCTGAAACAGGTAGCGGCCATCCTGGAGGATTACGAAGCCAGTGAGAATGATAAATACGTTGCTTTGACCATGCTTCGCAATGCTGAAGTATCGTCCAAAGGGATACTCCCTTTCTGCCAGGATACAGGCACTGCCACCATTTTTGCCCATAAGGGACAACAAGTGTGGACCGGTGGTGGCGATGAAGAGGCATTGTCAAAAGGGGTTTATAAAACTTACACAGAGGAAAACTTGCGATACTCCCAGACCGTACCGCTGGATATGTACACTGAGAAAAATTCCGGAACCAACCTGCCGGCACAGATTGACATCCATGCCAGCGACGGGGATGAATACAACTTTCTTTTTATGGCCAAGGGTGGAGGCTCAGCCAATAAAACAGCCCTTTACCAGCAAACCAAGGCTCTACTAAAACCGGAAAAGCTGGAAGCTTTCCTGGTTGAAAAGATGCAAACCCTTGGAACGGCTGCCTGCCCCCCTTACCATATCGCTTTTGTCATAGGTGGCACCTCTGCCGAAGCCAACCTGAAAACAGTAAAACTGGCATCAGCCAAATACCTGGATAATCTGCCCGGTGAGGGCAACATGGGTGGCCAGGCTTTCCGCGACAGGGAACTGGAACAAAAAATATTGAAAGCTGCTTACAACCTGGGCATCGGTGCCCAGTTCGGAGGCAAGTACTTTGCCCTCGACATAAGGATCATCCGCCTTCCAAGGCACGGTGCTTCCTGTCCGGTAGGCATGGGCGTCTCCTGTTCCGCCGACCGCAACATCAAAGCCAAAATCAACAAAAACGGTATCTGGCTGGAAAAGCTGGAAAAAAATCCTGGCCGGCTTATACCCGAACATCTGCGCAAACCGGAAGAAGATGGTGCAGTAAATATCAATCTGGACCGGTCGATGAAAGAGGTCCTCGCAGAGTTATCCAAGCACCCTGTGGGTACAAGACTGTCTCTTAACGGCACCATCATCGTAGCCCGGGATATAGCTCATGCAAGGCTGAAAGAACGACTGGACAAAGACGAAGACCTTCCCGAATATATAAAGGAACATCCCGTTTATTATGCCGGCCCGGCCAAGAAACCTGAAGACATGCCATCAGGATCATTCGGCCCTACAACTGCCGGAAGAATGGATCCCTATGTAGAACCCTTCCAGAGGCATGGCGGTAGCATGGTGATGATCGCCAAAGGTAACCGCAGTCAACAGGTGACCGATGCCTGCAAAAAGTATGGGGGATTTTACCTGGGAAGCATCGGGGGACCGGCTGCCATCCTCGCGCAGGAAAACATTAAGAACGTGGAGCTGTTGGAATACCCGGAACTGGGAATGGAAGCCATCTACAAAATCGAGGTTAAGGACTTCCCGGCTTTTATCCTGGTGGATGATAAAGGAAATGATTTCTATAAACAGTGATTTTTATCATTCTGTTATGAATTACCGCACCGAATACGACACAATCGGTCCCGTTCAGGTACCTGCCGACAAATACTGGGGTGCCCAGACCCAGCGAGCGCTGAATAATTTCCGGATCGGACCGGAAGCTTCCATGCCTCTTGAGATCATTCATGCCTATGGCATACTTAAGAAAGCCGCTGCCATTGCCAACCATAAACTGGGTGTACTTTCCAAAGAAAAAATGGAACTGATTAGCAGGGTTTGTGACGAGATTACGGAAGGGAAACTGGACGAACACTTCCCGCTGGTGATCTGGCAAACCGGCTCGGGAACCCATACCCACATGAATGTGAACGAGGTGATCGCCAACCGCATCCATGTGCTTGGGGGAGGCAAACTGGGAGAAGGCACCAGACCACTTCATCCCAACGACGACGTGAACAAGTCGCAGTCATCCAACGACACGTTTCCCACTGCCATGCATATAGCAGCCTACAAAATGCTTATGGAAAACACCATCCCCTCACTGGAGGGATTAAGGGATGCCTTGAAAGAGAAGACCGAAGCATTTAAGGACATTACCAAAACCGGACGCACCCACCTGATGGATGCCACCCCACTGACACTGGGACAGGAGTTTTCCGGATATGCTTCTCAGGTCGATCATGGTCTGAAGGCATTGCGCAATACGCTGGATCACCTCTCCGAGCTGGCTATCGGAGGAACTGCGGTGGGAACCGGATTAAATGCCCCTGAAAACTACGAGAAGGAAGTTGCCGGACAGATCGCCCGGTTAACTGGTTTGCCTTTCAGAACGGCCGAAAACAAGTTTGAAGCGCTTGCAGCACACGATGCCCTGGTTGAAGCACACGGGGCCTTAAAGATCATTGCATCAGCCCTGATGAAGATTGCCAACGACATCCGCATGCTGGGTTCCGGACCCCGTGGTGGCATCGGCGAACTAAATCTGCCTGCCAATGAGCCGGGGTCCTCCATTATGCCGGGTAAGGTGAACCCTACCCAGGCCGAAGCAGTAACCATGGTATGCGCCCAGGTCATGGGCAACGATGCGGCCATCAATTTCGGTGGAGCTAACGGACAGTATGAGCTTAACACCTTCAAACCCCTGATGATTGCCAGTTTCCTTCATTCTTCCCGGCTTTTGGGTGATGCTGCCCTTTCATTCACCAACAATTGCATCAAAGGCATTCAACCCAACCTGGGAAAGATTAACGAACATCTGCAAAATTCCCTGATGCTGGTAACTGCCCTCAACAACCACATCGGCTATGAGAAAGCGGCTGAAATAGCCAAAAAAGCCCATAAAGAAAATAAAACGCTCAGGCAGGCAGCCATTGAATCGGGATACCTTACAGAAGAACAGTTCGACAAGTGGGTTGATCCGGATAAGATGACCTGATCAATCGTAAGGAATGGTATTGTCAAAAGTGCGTTGTTGGATTTCCACCGGCCTTTCAATCATTTTATTGGCTTTTTGTCCTTCCTGCTGCACCAGTTCGAAAGCATCGTATAGTTCTCCGGTAACCGTATAGGCCCTATATTTCATCGTATCACTGCCGACACGAACGATCTGGTACAACTGGGTGTTTTCGGCAGATCGCTGCATTTCGCCACCAAATGATTTCCATCCTTCTTCACCCAGATCATACATCTTGGCCCCGCTGACCGAATTCACATAAACGGTGCCCGACGAGGGATCCTTGACATTTACCCCACCGGTAATGTTCTCGGTTTGTCCTCTTGCATAAGTATGATCGTGACCCTGCATCACAAGATCGACTCCATATTTGCTGTAGAGGGGTTGCCAGGAAGATCTGAGCTTTTCATTATTGCGGCCCTCCGCTGATGAATAGATCGGATGATGGTGCGTGACCACAGTCCATCGGTTGGGATTGTCCTGAAGAACCTTTTCAAGCCATTGGGTTTGCTTGTCAATCTGTTCGTTTGAATTCAAAGCAATGATTCGCATGCCCTGATAATCTAAATAATAAACTGTTTCTTCCAGACCTTCGGGACCATTGGGTGGAAATTCAAACTGAGGCCGCCAGTGGATAGAGAGCTTCTCTATATCTTTTTCATCCTGTTCTTCTGTATATCCCTCATATTCATGGTTACCCGGAACAGCAATACCTGGGAGCTTACTCTGAATGAATGAACCTGCCCGGTTCCACCGGCCCCACTCCACATTCCTGTGAGCCCTGTTTACCAGGTCACCTGCATGGATCACAAAACGCGCGGACGGTTCTTCTGCATAGGCTGTTCGTATCGACCTTGACCAGTGGGATAAAATCCCGTTCTGGGCATCGCCGACATATATGAAACTAAACGGTTCCTGCTCCTGGCTGGCCGTACGTATCTGGAACCATTCGCTCCAGTGTCCCTCATGACCCACCTTGTAAGCATACAAAGTATTGGGTTTTAATCCTTCAAAAACAACTGTATGATAGTTGGCACTTATGCCGTCACCTTCTATCTTTCCTGATTCCAAACGAGTAACCTCCGAATCAAAGGTCTCGGCTTTACGATGAAATTGCGGTGTGGGCGTGGCGGGCGCAATATGCGCCTCGCCCTGTACTATGGTAGAATCTGTACGCCAGGTAACAGCAAAGGATCTAGCCGGATCTCCGTTCCAGGTTACATTGATGCGGTCAGGATAATGAGTGGGATATTCACCCGGTTCTCCCTGATGGGTGTGGTTGTGACCCCCGGTTCTATTATTTTCCTCCCCGGATGGACTGCATCCGTATATTCCGAAGAGTACAAGGTAAACAAGGATGATGACTTTAATGAACGATATGGAATATTTCATGGTCCTTTGTTTTGGTTAAATGTTTCTTACTATAATACAACAAACAGCATAAAATGTTTTTAAATGTACTGTAATTACAACGGATCCACATCGTAATGGACCTGCAGGGATCTGAATTTTTCCGAGCCCTGAACTTTGGAAGTGATTTTCCGGATGAGCTCCTTTGACTTGCTCGGTGACTTCTCCTTTTCGATTTTAATGATCACATGCTTCAGGTGATAGTTCTTAACCCTTCCGATCAGGGGATCCTGGGGGCCCAGCACCCGGTAGCCGAATGTTTTTTGCAATTCCTGCTTGAGCATTTCTGAAGCATCATTTAAAACATTCCGGTTCCGGTGTTTGAGAAGTATCTTCACCAGCCGGTAGTAAGGCGGGTACATAAACTCTTTCCGTTCGCGGAGCTGACTTTGGTACATGCTATAAAAATCATTGTCCAGCACATTTTTAATGATACTGTGGTTCGGCTGGCTGGTTTGTATGATCACTTTTCCTTGCTTCATTTTTCTCCCTGCACGCCCGCTCACCTGGGCCATGAGCTGATAGCTTCGCTCAAATGCTCTGAAATCGGGAAAATTCAGCATGTTGTCGGCATTCAAAATACCCACCACACTGACATTATCAAAGTCAAGGCCTTTGGACACCATCTGGGTACCCACGAGGATATCGATTTCATGGTTTTCGAAAGAAGCTATGATATTTTCGTAGGCATTCCTTGAGCGGGTAGAATCCAGGTCCATGCGTTTGACACGGGCTTCGGGCAGGAAGAGAGGGATTTCATCTTCTACCTTTTCGGTGCCGAACCCCCGTGTAATGACCTGGTGGCTGCCACAAGCCGGGCAAGCCTGTGGTATCCTGGCCGAATACCCGCAATAGTGACAAATGAGATTATTACTACGGCGGTGGTAGGTGAGGCTCACGTCACAGTGTTTACATTCCGGTATCCAGCCACATTGCTCGCATTGCATGTAAGGTGAAAAACCCCGCCTGTTCTGAAAAAGAATGATCTGTTCTTTGTCTTTGATGGCTTCCTCCATGCTTTCAATTAACAAAGGAGTAAAGTGGGAGCTCATTTCTTTCTTTTTCTTAGCTTCCAGGATATCACCAACAAAGATCTGCGGCAGCTGAATATCCAGGTAGCGGGTCATCAGCTCCACCAGGCCGTATTTACCCCTTTTGGCATTGTAATAACTTTCTATAGAGGGAGTAGCCGTACCCAACAGGGTTTTAGCTCCGTGCATATGCGCCAGCATGATGGCCGCATCGCGGGCGTGGTACCTGGGAGCCGGATCAAACTGCTTATAGGTGTTTTCATGCTCCTCATCCACAATCACCAAACCCAGGTTTGAAAAAGGTAAAAAGATGGAAGAGCGTACCCCCAGAATCACCTGAAATGGGGTTTTCTCTTCGTAATTCAGAATTTTTTGATACACCTCTACCCGTTCGTTATCAGGAAACTTCGAATGGTAAACACCCACCTGATCACCAAAAACAGCCTTAAGACGATGAATGATCTGTGAAGTAAGCGCTATTTCCGGAAGCAGGTATAGCACCTGTTTCCCTTTTTCAAGCTGTTCCCGGATGAGTTGAATGTATATTTCCGTTTTCCCGCTTGAGGTTATGCCATGCAACAAGGCAACTTCCTTTTCCTTAAAAGTTGCATGGATCTGATCGTATGCCTCCTGCTGAGCAGGAGTAAGATCTTTTATCCCCGCATTTTCCTGATCCTGCATTTCAATACGGCTGATCTCACGCTCCTCTTTTGTAATTATTCCCTTATCCATTAACCCTTTCAGGGGTGAACTGCCACCGGAAGTTTCCCTGAGCAGTTTCTGTTGCGGGATATAGCCATCTGTATCATCTCCCTTATTTCTTATCAGTTTGATAAAATACATCAGGATTTCCACCTGTTTGGGTGCGTTTTTGAGCTGTTCAAAAACCTGGTTCAGCTTTTTCTCGTCCCCGGGGGAAAAATTCAGCTTTACATAGTTTTCTTTCTTAGGTTTGTAGGCATCTTTCAGTTTCTCCTCAACAGAAATAGCCTGCTTTTTCATCAGGGAATTGACAACAGGCAGCGCATCCTTCCTGCCGGTTTTATCTGCCAGCTCTTTCAAACCAAGAACATTTTCATCTTTCAGCACCTCAAGAATCAGGGCTTCTTTTTCTGTCAATGAAGCGTTATTGTGTTCGAACGCCGGTTGATAAACCACCTTGGTCTCACTTTCCAGTTTCAGTCCCGATGGAAGAGCCGCTTTATACACTTCGCCCAATGTACACATGTAATAGTGTGTAATCCATTCCCACATCCTGAACTGGTAAAGGTTTATCACAGGCTTATCGTCCAGAACCGTTTGGATGGGTTTGGTCTTGTATTCCTGAGGCTCCTCCTGATGCACCCGGTAGATGAAGGCAGAATAATATTTTCTTCTGCCGAATTGCACGATCACTCTTTTCCCGGGCTTTACTTTTTCTCCATAATCGGAACTTGCATGGTAAGTAAAAGTACCGGGCAAGGGGAGGGGAAGGATAACATCTATGTAGACTGTATTATTGAGCATCGCCTCACTGAAAAGTAACCCATTAAGAAATTTAAATTAGAATTTAAAGAAATACCAAAAAACAAATCCCAAATATCAAATAAATTCCAATAATCAATGTTCAAATTTCTCGGGTATGGTATAATATTCTGGTTTGGATCTTTGAAAATTGGTATTTGGATATTATTTGTTAATTAGAATTTGGTGCTTAATTGGAAAATATTCAAGGATATAAGTTTATATAGACAATATCTCCTGTATTTCCAGCAGCCTTCGATTTACATCCTTATGATATTTTACCGTTTTGTTGAAGGGTACATGAACGATTTGGCGGTTCATCATGCCCATCATAACACTTCGCTGGTCATCCATGAGAGCCTCAACTGCAGCCACGCCCATTTCACTACCCATCACACGATCGAATGCAGAGGGAGATCCCCCACGCTGAATATGGCCTAAAACAGTCACCCTTATGTCAAAATCCTTGAAATCCTCTTTAACCTGTTCGGCAATATTAAAAGCACCGCCGGTTTCATCGCCCTCGGCAACCAGTACGATATTGGAAAGTTTTTTCCTTTTGTATTCCCGTTCAAGATGCTCTTTCAGGTTAAGGGTATCGGAATGAATTTCAGGAATCAGCACGGCCTCAGCCCCGGATGCGATGCCTCCCCTCAGAGCGAGAAATCCTGCATCCCGTCCCATCACTTCAATAAAGAACAAACGATTGTGTGAACTGGCCGTATCTCTGATTTTATCAACTGCATCTATGATGGTATTCAGGGCTGTATCGTATCCAATGGTATAGTCGGTACCATAAAGATCATTATCAATGGTACCGGGGACACCCACAAAACGAACGTCATATTCTTCATTGAATTCACGGGCTCCTTTGAAACTTCCATCCCCGCCAATGACCACAACCCCGTCAATGGCTTCCTTTTTTAAATTATCATAGGCTTTCTTCCGGCCTTCTTTTGTCCTAAATTCTTCGCTCCGGGCTGATTTAAGTATGGTTCCTCCCCGCTGGATGATGTCGCTGACCATATAGGACTTAAGATTGTTAAAATCTCCTGTGATCATGCCCTGATATCCGTTTCGTATGCCAACCACCCCAATATTATTGTAGAGGGCTGTCCGGGTAGCCGCCCGGATGGCAGCATTCATTCCCGGGGCATCCCCTCCGGAAGTTAAAACACCGATTTTTCTCAATTTTGTCATAATTTCTGAATTAATAAAACCTCCTTCAAATAAAGATAAACAAAGATAAAACCAATGTTATTATAATCATTACGAAAGGGAAGTAATTGTTATCCATTCACCCATCTGCGGTTTTCCCCGAGATTCCGGTTTTCTCCCTGACAATTTTTATTGCTTTCTCCAACTGCTCTTCCCGGTCTAGTACGCTATTATCAAGAAGTTCGGCATCAGGGGCTTTTCTTAAAGGGCTTACCTCCCGATGTTCATCCAAATAATCCCTTTGTCTGACATTGCTCAATACTTCATCCCAGGTAACCTTATATCTCTTTTCCATCAGCTCATCATAGCGTCGTTTTGCTCTTACTTCTGCGGAAGCGGTCAGAAATATCTTTAAATCGGCATTGGGAAAAACTACGGTACCTATGTCGCGGCCATCCATAACCACACCACCTTCTTTGCCAAAGGCTCTTTGCTTTTCTACCAGCCTCTCCCTGACAAACTTTACCTTGCTGATTTGACTCACCGCTCCGCTGACTTCCATGGTCCGGATAGCCTGCTCAACATTTTCACCGTTCAATATCGTTGATTGCCGGCCGGTAGTGTCATCTACCAGAAAATCTATTTCCAGAGTCGGGATCTCTCTGTTGAGCATTTCTTCATTAAGGTTGTCGCTTTGCGGATCATAAATACCGTTTCGCAGGGTATAAAGAGTTACAGCCCTGTACATGGCACCGCTGTCAATATACCTTATCCTGAAATGACGGGCCAGATCCCTGGCCAGGGTACTCTTACCTGTTGACGAATAACCGTCTACCGTAATAATAAGGGCTTTCTTCCCGGACATATCCATATGTTAAAATTCACTGAGATTGAACCTAATTGAAAAATGATTCGTTCCTCCGGCCAGATGGTAGGTGCCACGACCATAATTCAGATAAAACTTATATATTTTGATGCCAAAACCCCACGAAAATCCAACCGTGGATACTTTAGATTCTACTTTCATCTCCTGTCTTCTTCGGTAATGGTAACCACCCCTCAGATAAAAGTTATCCAGCGGAGTAAATTCAACTCCAAATATCATATGGCGCATGATCTTATCGAATATACCCTGATCCTGTACATTTCCCTGATAATACTTGTATATCAGCCTTGTTTCATCGGGCCTGTTATAGGTCAGATCCGGCTTCTCCAAATGCTCTGCTACGGCAATAAAACGAAACGGAGCATACTTAAGCTTATACGATGCACCAAGCTGTATTTCAAAGGGAAGCTTCTCATATTTCCCCGAAGTATAAGGGATAATTTGTGTTCCAATATTTTCCAGAACCAAAGCAGCAGAGAACAAACCCGATGCGTCGGTGTATAAAAGGCCTATATCAGCAGCTATGCCAAAAGAGCGATACTCCTCAAGATGAGAATAAACAGGCTTCAGATGCAGGCCTATGGTAAAATTTGTATCCAGTGTCCGGCTGGCAGTTAAATTCAACGCATATTCCGATGCCCTGAACATTCCGGTTTTAACACCTTTTTCGTCGGCTCCCTGGAATTCACCATAGTTAAGATAGTGCATCCCTGCAGAAACATTATAACTGCTGAAATTCCCCGGAGAATAGGCCACGTAGCCATAATTGATCCCGCCAAAATATTTCACATAGTTCATCCCCAGATGACCTTCCATATCTTTGTTCAGCAAAGCGGGATTATAGTAAATCAGGTTCAGATCATCATCGTCAATGGCAATGCTTTTGGTTCCCAAAGCCACAGCACGTGCGGAGGTTGTCAGATTCAAAAAACCATATGTGGCATCTCCTCCTACCTGCGCATACATTAAAACAGGAACAAAAACAGGGAAGAGCACCAAAAGCATATTGCGTATCATTATGCAGACGTTTCTTTTTCAGTCATACTGAAGTTTGTCAGTTGGTTGGTAACGGTAAAATCATATTCGGGATATTCGTAGATGGGCATTCTTTCTTCCGTTTCTCCCAGTGAATAGCCCCAAAGGCTTTCGTATTCCCTTATATCTTCACCCATATCTTCCAGCTGATCCATATAGTCGGAAACCGATTTGGATTCCACAATCATGATATCGCCCATTTTATCAATAACCGGGCTGTGCCTGCGTGTATGGTCGTGGTCAAAGCTCAGTATCCTTCTTCCCTCACGGGTTATCCCCACGGTTCGGAAGGTCAGACTTTTGCCCACTCCCTGCATATTCAATACATTGCGGTCGGTCCCGATAAAAGGGGCATCTTCATTTTCAAGCAGTTCATAAATGTAGTAGCTGATCTTTGAAGGATCTTCGGTGAATTTTTTGATTTTTCCATAATTCCTGGCTGACACCGCTCCGAGCCTTTTTTCTTCGGTTTGTTCCTGCATGGAACGGGCATTGGTGACGAAATTATGGTAATTTTCCTTAAATCCCTTAACTGAGAAAGTATAATAGGGCAATACACCAATTTCGTTGAGCACTTTACGCAATTTTGCCGTATGACCCCTTCTCGAAGCGGCAGCTGTAAATACCTGCTGATTGGTAACAATCCAGCCGGCAGAGATAAGCTTTTCAACAGCCTTTTTTGCTTCGGGAGTCACTTCCATGGCCGTTTCAAAATGGGTTTGTATCACAAATTGCTTGATACCAATCTTCGATGCTTTCTTTTTAAATTCAGACAAAATCTTTATCAACGCATCATCTATTCGCTGGGGGATATAGGCAGGCAATCGTGTTCCGAGCCTTACCCTGACTATTTCGGCATACTTTTCGCCGTCAGGCCTCGATTCATTGTCTTTCTGTTTGTTCAATGCCATTTCATAAACCGCATCGAGGATCCTTCTCAGGGATTTATTAGAACTCATCAGGGCATCACCACCAGTAATCAAAATATCCCTCAACTGGGAATCATTACGAAAATATTCCATCAGCCTTTGCAGTTTATCAGGCCATGTTTCACCGGGTTTTAAGTTTTCCAGATTAAAATTCAGATTTCCCCGCTGGAAATCATACATCCTCTGACAGGAGGCACACAAACCCCCACAAGCACGCCCCATGGAATCGGGTATCAAAATTGCCACATCGGGATATCTGCGGTGAATGTTATGGCCTTCAGGCAGAATCCAGCCTGCTACATTCGGTTTACCGGCTTCTACAATATCTTCCTTTTCCCATGCAACAATATGACCGAACTCCTCAACAAGCTCCTTGCTGTAAACGAGGTAATTCCTTATAGCCTGATCGGCCCCTATATATTTGTTGTTTGCCCTGGTATCCAGTAAAGACAAATAGTAAGGATTGACAAAAAAAGGAATGCCTGCTTCGCGGGCCTGATAAAGAATGTCCATTGTATCGGGATCGAGCGAATGGTCAAGCATCTCATTCAAGAGCTCAGGTGAGCGAATGGCCATTTTCAGGTGGAATAACTTTGAAACCCACCATTCCAGCATTTTATTGAACTTTTTCTCATGACTCCATGAGGGGTCCAGCTCAAGAAAAGAGCCATTAATCTCTCCTTCCTCAATCTTGCGGATAAACAGGTTAAGTATGCGGTTGCGGTTTTCCTCTCTTACCTGGACAATCTCAGGATCCAATCCTGAGGGATGGCGATCCATCCATTCCATTATTCTTTGCTGATCGGGAAATTCCCGGTGGCTTTTACCATTAATCTGGCGGAATAAATGCAGCATATCCCTGAAAAAAGGAGGCTTTCCTCCTCCGATACCCTGATTTACAGCCAACCATAACATCCGGATGGGATAATTGTAATATCTTTCTCCCCTCAGGTTGGGATCGTCATATTCCATTCCTTCATGATCAATATAATCCAGTATCCGGATAACTCCAAGCTCCTTCCATTTAAGTTTCCTTAATGCGTCATGGCCTGATATTTCGTTGGAATAATATTTCAAAGCAATGGAATCCTCATCGATCTGATCCAGTATCCATTTCCTCAAACTGGCATAAACCTCC
>CAYNPZ010000030.1:27416-30756 GCA_964399175.1 uncultured Bacteroidales bacterium
CTGGCATAAACCTCCTTATCCCCCGCTGATTTAGTTAAAATCTCATGTACCTCCGGATTCTCCTCCAGAAGCTGAACCAGGATGTTTTCGGATTTAGGATCGATCTTTACACTTTCAAATGTATTCTGCTTGCTCATTATAAAGTATTTATACTAAATAATCCCCTCAGTGGAAGTTCAAAATTAAAAAAAAAGACCTTTCTTAAAAAACCCACTATTTACCTGACTTTAAAGAATAACGGAGGTCAATCCCGTAATGTTTCTTTACATGTTCTATGAGTTTGGGAAAAAAATCGAAAAAATTGTCAGAGAAATGATCATAATATTCAGACAAGATCTTCATGGCATAATTAGTTTCGTCCGGTAAAGAAGTGTAGCGGGACATAACTTTCAATGCTTTTCTTACACCCTCCATCTCTCCGTATGAAAGAAGCCGTTTGCGCTCGATCATTCGCGGGACAAACGATTGAACAGGTGCAGGTAAAACCTGGAACTTGCTGCGAAGAACCTCATGGAATTCATCTACAAACCGGGCCAGGGATATGTTTGAAAATTCTTCCCAGTTGATGGTTAGAAAATGATCATAAAATATATCCACTACTACACCGGAATATTTATGATAAACGGGCCGGAGAAGCTTTTTAACCTTTTTGGGTTTTCTGTGATGATCGGTAAAACTGTCTATGCTTCTATGAAGGAGAATACCTTTTTGTATAGGCTCACGATAATTCAGATATCGCCTGCCTTTGACATAATCCCCCATAAAATTGCCAATTTTTACCAAATCATCATTGCCGGACAAATATATATGGGCCAATAAATTCATAATGCTGGACTAATATCTACTTCTTAGACCAATTTTTAGTAGGGAATGTTTAAGAAATTTTTATGATATAGCATAAAACATACTGATTTACCAAAAAAGCAAGAATTTGACCGGTAAGGTACTAAAATATATCAAATATACATGTTATTAAACATTCATAAAACACCCACAACCAGCCAACACAGTCATAACCGGGAAGTCCGCTTTAAAGATGAAATTTTAAAGCATAAGAACAGAACCAATATTTTCGGGGAATAATATAAATTTGCCGGATTAAAAGAAATCAATAATCTCATATACAAAAAAAGGTACCATTATGGCAAAAAGAAATGTAATCATTCTTGGAGCAGCGGGAAGGGATTTTCACAATTTCAACACTTACTTCCGCGGTAATCAAAATTATAATGTGGTGGCCTTCACCGCAACACAGATTCCGGATATTGAAGGAAGAAAATATCCCGCAAGCCTGGCCGGTGAAGAACTTTATCCGGATGGAATCCCCATTTATGCTGAAGATGATTTGCCAAAATTAATTAAAGAGCTGAAAGCAGATGATTGCGTATTTTCATACAGCGATGTTCCCTACCAACATGTCATGAGCATCAGCTCAATCGTGCATAGTGCAGGTGCCAACTTCATGTTACTGGGTACCAGGGATACCATGATTAAAAGTTCCAAACCCGTTATATCAGTTGGTGCAGTAAGAACCGGATGCGGCAAAAGCCAGACCTCAAGGAAGGTAATTGAAACCTTGATGGCAAAAGGGTTAAGGGTTGTGGCCATTCGTCACCCAATGCCATATGGGGATCTGGAAAAGCAAAAGGTGCAAAGATTTGCCCGTCTTGAAGATCTGGAAAAACATGAATGTACCATCGAAGAGATGGAAGAATATGAGCCGCATATTGTAAGGGGTAATGTGATTTATGCCGGTGTAGATTATGAAGCCATTCTCAGGGAAGCAGAAAAAGACCCGAACGGATGCGATGTAATCCTTTGGGATGGAGGCAACAATGATTTTTCCTTCTATGAAGCTGATCTGTACATAACCGTAACGGATCCCCACCGGGCCGGACACGAATTGAACTATTTTTCGGGAGAAGTTAACCTCAGGCTTGCCGATGTAGCGGTGATCAACAAAATAGACAGTTCTTACCCCGAAGACATTCAAACCATAAGGGAAAACATTGCCCGGGTGAATCCCAATGCAACTGTTATCGACGGCGCTTCCCCCATCCGGGTGGAAGATCCTTCAGTGATCAGGGGAAAGCGTGTGCTTGTTGTTGAAGATGGCCCGACACTTACTCACGGAGAGATGAAGATCGGTGCCGGTACAGTAGCTGCCAGGAAATTCGGGGCTTCCGAAATCATAGATCCACGCCCTTATACGGTAGGCAGGTTACAGGAGACTTTCCGGACTTATCCGAAGATCGGTAAATTGCTGCCTGCAATGGGATACGGAGAAGGCCAAATTAATGACCTGGAAAAAACCATTAACAAAACCGATTGTGATTCTGTGGTTATTGGCACTCCCATCGATCTGAACCGGGTGGTAAACATCAAAAAACCCAATACCCGTGTATATTATGATCTGGATGAAATCGGCAAACCCGACATGGACGATGTTCTGGAAGCATTCATAGAGAAAAAAAATCTGTGAAATAGCCTCTGCTCTCATAAATCTCAAAAAAAGCGGCTTGTTATTTAAGCCGCTTTTTTTGGCACAATTTTTTCGAGATAATTTTCCGATCCTTTGATATTCATTTTATAAAGATTTATTTTTGTAATACCCTTAAAACATCATAAAATGAGTGCCTATACAAAAAAAATCAAATTATTCCTAATACCCTTCATCCTTCCGGTTTTCCTGTTTTCTCAGGAAACCGGTGATTCTTCGAAAACTGCCAAGGAACAATCTCACGGAAAAACAAAGCAACAGCGCACCGATACAGTGCAACTTTTTGACAAGGATCCGATGTTCGTTGATGTGCTAAAAATCACCTACGACAGCATCATTTATACAAAGCCAGGAGAAACAAAGCTTAGGAGAGTGGGAAAGGATCATGTTAATAAGATCATATACAAACGGGGAAAGGTGGAAATCCTGAACGAATCACCGCCCAAATACCCTGAAAGGTACGATTGGAGAAAAGTAGAAATTCTTGAGAATAAAAATAAAACCAAAGGACTACACAGGGTAAAAAAAATTCAGGCGAAGGCAGAGGGATCCAATAGGGGATATGATACTCCAAAATCGCTTGAAATGCGGGCAAAAGTCATAATCAGAAGGAAAGCGGCCAATATCAACGCCAAATTCGTGCTCATTACCGGTAAAACCATCACCATTGCTTTTGGGGAAATACCCAGTGCCACGCTCAAAGGTATAGCCTATACCGACGAAAAAACAGAAAAAAAGGGAAAAGAAGACGAAGAAGACTAATTACCGATAGACTATATTATTGGTAATTGCTGCAGTATTTTTCTATATAGTCTTTTAGCGTCTCTTCGATCTCCGGTC
>CAYNPZ010000031.1:0-29789 GCA_964399175.1 uncultured Bacteroidales bacterium
TTCCACCAGCAAATATATACCATTCTATAAAACAATCAAAATTCTGGACTGAAATTCACTTATACCCTTTATTTTCATTTAGATGGTTACAGTGAATTTACTTCCTTCTCCTTTTTTACTTGAAACTTCTACTGTTGCATCGTTTTTATCAAGAAAGGATAAAAAACACCAAACCAAATGATGAAATTGGAAGCACTTAAAGTAAAGCAGTTATATAAATTATTAAAGAATAGAAATCAGTCTGCCAAAAAGAATATCCAACATGGATTTGTCTTTTACCCAAAAATCTATTTTCCATTTGCTGTCTGATTCGAATGAATTTCTCCTCCGAAAAAACGGCAAGATATTAAGTCAACCAGCGTTCAAAAGATGAGGGTAAGGCTTAAAAAGAAGCTTAGCCTCTCGCAGGAAGATGATCTGATAGAATTTTTATTTGCTTTTTAATGGGATTGCTTATGTATGAGGTTTCTCATATTCCCCAATAACAATGAATTACTTATGATATTCGATTTTCATGGAAATAATCAATTTTAAAGGAATGGCAGAATTTTTGTATTATAAAGTAAGGGATTTAATCATACTGAAACCATGAAGAAGCCTACTGTCTTAATTGTTGACTCAGATGAGCATAGCAGACTTTTGCTGGAAGAAACCTTTCAGATGATGTCGAAATACTCAGAAAATTATCAAGTACTGTCGACTTCTTCTGGAAAGGAAGCAGTTAATTTTTGTCATGAATATAAGATCGAGCTTATATTCACAGAAATACAACTAAAGGATATGAACGGTTGGCAGCTTATCAAAAAGATCAACAAGTTGTATCCTTCAATACCCATTATCATCCAGACTGCTTTTATAACGGAGGATATTGAACAAATGGTCAGGAATTCGGGAGCTGATAGTTATATTACTAAGCCTATCCATATTTATGAGATGCAAAAGAAGGTTCAGAGTGTTTTGTAAATACCTTCCGCTATAAAAAGCTAACCAAAAAATTTAAACTTCCGGTCTTTTAGAATTCATCTGAAATTTTTACCTTGCTTTCTTATAACATATTTTGCATATCTTATGAGAAGCTTATTGATCCACAGGCAAATAACTCACCGAGATGAAGTCTCTATTGACAAATATCTTCATGAAATAAGCAAAGAAGCATTACTAACCCCAGAGCAGGAAGTAGAACTGGCAAGGCGGATCAGGAAAAATGACAAAGATGCATTAGAGAAACTGGTAAGAGCCAACCTTCGTTTTGTCGTATCCGTGGCAAAGAAGTACCAACATCGGGGTCTGAGCCTTCTTGATCTGATCAACGAAGGCAATCTGGGCTTGATCAAAGCAGCTCATAAATTTGACGAGACAAAAGGTTTTAAATTTATTTCCTATGCCGTGTGGTGGATCAGACAGTCCATTATGCAAGCCATAGCCGAACAGGGAAGAACTGTCCGACTTCCCCTGAATAAAATCAATGCCATTAACAAAATCTATAAGACTTTTTCTGAAATCGAACAAAAATACGAAAGGGAACCTACGCAGGAAGATATATCAAAGGTTTTACAGTGGTCACCAAAAATAATCAAACAATGCTGGCAAAATTCCAACAAGCCAGTCTCAATGGATGCCCCATTAAATGAGGAAGAGGAATATACCTTTTCTGATACGATGAAAAGCAGGGAAAATCCACCCGATGACAACCTCGTTAGTGAATCGCTCAGCCAGGAAATTGAAAGCGCTATATCCTCACTTTTAACTGAAAAGGAAGCAAGCATTATCAGATCATTTTACGGATTGGGGGATGAATCTACCATAAGCATGCAAGAAATTGCTGAAAAAAACAATTTGAGTAAAGAGCGGACAAGGCAAATCAAAGTGGAAGCCCTCAAAAAGCTCAAAAAGAATGAAAAGTGCAAGAAGTTAAAAGCCTATCTTGGTTAGTTTTATCTGCCTGCTCTGACTTTAATTCATAATAAGCATCCCGTTGGTTGGGGAAAATCCCAAATTTCCATATATATAGATGATTTGGGATTTTCTGTTAATCCATACTGTCACGTGGATGCACATTTTTGTCCATTAGGCATCATGTCATCACTTGGTGGTATACCATTTTCTTTCCGATATTGCAATCTCTTACATTCTGTCCTTTTACTTCCTTTACAGAATATGTAACATCATATCATTAGCATTTATTAAGAAAAACTCAGTAATATTAAAAATACTCCTGCTTTTCTATCCTCACGCTACTCAATCCGTCTTCATATCCCTCCTTAAATCCTTCAACAGCTTCGCCCCAGTTCAAGATTAATTCAATGATAAAGAATGTTAATAAACCAAGTACAAAAAACAGTACATCTCTTTTTGTAATTTTTAGTTTCATGACATTTCATTTTAGGGGTTAAGAATCTACAACCAAAGTTAAAAGAAAATCCCTGAAAATTTATTATAATTGTGTTGAATTTTCGTAAAATCCTGATATAGGATTAAGATATACCCAATGTTAAAACTTTAAAAAAATAAATTTGGCATCTTTATTACACTCAAAAGTAACAGAATTAGCAAGAATAATTTTCCATATCCAACAGATTTCTCACCTACAATTAAATCCAGCCATAAAATGTTGCTTTACGCCACTGTAAAATGAGCAATAATTATGTTGTGATGGGTGTTGTAACGGGCAAAAATAAAACCCCTGTAAAAACAGGGGTTTTGGCTGTAAAAGTCGGGATGGCCAGATTTGAACTGGCGGCCCCTCGCCCCCCAGACGAGTACTCTAACCGTGCTGAGCTACATCCCGAAGTTTTTTGTGCCGTTATTGCAACGGACCCGTTTATCAGAACGCAAATATATAAAAAAAATCGTTCCACAAATTATAACTTGCAGGACGAATTTTTTACCTGCTAACATCTCTTTGGCCAGCGCCAGGTTGAATAGCTAAAAAGTGATCAGGTCTTCCTCGCTCTTGGTTGAGCTTTCCGGGATCTTTACACAGGGTTCATCCGCCTTCGGCATATTGCACCCTGTCTTTTTCTTTATAATCCCCAGCCTCCGGGGTAGAGAAGGACAGGGGGCTTTCAGGTCTTCTTTTACAAGCCCCTGGATGATCCACCGACAATCTTCCGGCTCACATTCCAGCCTTTGACTGTAACCGCTGCGGATGGCCTTACCATGAGAAACCATATCCGTCCATTTATTTTGGGGCTCAAAGAAAAATATCTGTGGTGCCGCACTCTATCTGGTTTTACCCCTTATCATCTCCAGGTCATGCCGGGGTGCAGACTACAGTTCCGTCAATTTGTCTACAGATGCATGACCTATGGTATATTGTTTGGCTGACCGGGCAGTAAAAAACAGATGCCAACTTCCCTCATAAAATACAATGGAAGGATCTTTTACGGCAACTTCATCAAATGAACCCTTCTCTCCCGGATAAAGAAGCGGATTGCTGAGTATCCACTTCTTTTCGTCGGGTTCGCCTGCTCCTGCTATTATTAATATTGGCAGCAAAAATGTCAGTAATGTTATTATCCGGGCATTAATTTTCATAGAAACGATAATGTATATCATTCATGTAAATCGATTGATGTATCCCCTCCCGTCCTCAGCTCTTGCCGTCATGTAATAATTATCTTTATAAGAGGCAATGTGTTGTCCATAATTTTTTACTTTCTTTTAAAGGGATATGGTATAGTCTTTAAACCTGTCATAAGATTCATTTTTTTCGATTGGCACAATTATTGTTAACTTTTCAAAAATTAAATCTACCTATGTAGATATGTTGGTGATCCTTATTTAAATTTTAAAATATTAGAAATTATGGCGTTATTCAAACAATTGGACAATCTTGAACAGGAAAATCAAACAGAATCCATCGACGGTGAAGTGGAAAGAGTGAAGGTGCTCATCATAGGATCCGGGCCGGCAGGTTACACCGCTGCCATCTATGCAGCCCGGGCCAACCTGAAACCTGTGATGTATGAAGGCCTGGAACCGGGGGGTCAGCTTACCACCACCACCGATGTGGAAAATTATCCGGGGTACCCGGAAGGCATTCAGGGTCCTCAAATGATGGAGGATTTTAAGAAACAGGCCGAGCGTTTCGGTAGCGACATCCGCTTTGGTATCGCAACGGCTGCCGATCTGTCGGAACGTCCCTATACCATCACCATCGATGACAATAAGAAGACGATCAAAACCGATGCCCTGATCATTGCCACCGGAGCCTCGGCCAAGTATCTCGGTCTGGAATCCGAGGAAAAATTCAAAGGAATGGGTGTTTCTGCCTGTGCTACCTGCGACGGATTTTTCTATAAGGGCCAGGATGTTGCCGTTGTCGGCGGAGGTGATTCTGCCGCTGAAGAAGCCCTTTATCTTTCCGGTATCTGCAACAAGGTGTATATGATTCACCGGAGGGATGAACTCAGGGCTTCCAAGATCATGCAGGAAAGGGTATTCAATACCGATAACATTGAAATCCTTTGGAATTCCCAGACCAAAGAGGTCCTCGGCGATGAGGAAGGCGTTACCGGTGTGCGCCTGTTGAAAAAATCGGGAGAGGAATACACCGTTGATGTGTCCGGTTTCTTCCTTGCCATCGGGCATAAGCCGAATTCAGACATATTCAGGGATTATCTGGATATGGATGAAACCGGCTACATCAACACCGAACCAGGCTCTACAAGAACCAACGTAGAGGGGGTTTTTGCCTGCGGAGATGTTCAGGACAGCACCTATCGGCAGGCCGTAACGGCAGCCGGCTCAGGATGCAAGGCGGCATTGGATGCCGAACGTTATCTTTCAGCCAAAGAGTTTGAGGAATCAAAGAAAAAGCAGAAAAAGGAAGAAGCCCATAAATAGAGGCTGTTATAAAAACAATCATAAAAAAAGGAGGTTCTTTGCAACCTCCTTTTTCTTTTCTAGAAAAAATACTTTCTATAGGTTGGTAATTAAATAACAAATCACAAATTACAAACAAATTCCAATAACCAAATTTCAATTTTCCAAACTTTCTAAATTAGGGTTTAATGCCTGTATTCTGGGTATTTAGAGTTTCGGTAATTGGAATTCCCCGCCTGCTCTCGGGGCAGGTATTTGTGATTTGATCTTCTTAGAATATGTTCTTCTTGTGATCGGCTTAGCTTACCTTCGCAATATGATCCGACTGATAATGCCCATTCTGGAGTTTTTCATGTACTTCCTTAAATGCTTTGATGGTGTAACTCACATCATCTTTGGTGTGAACCGCCGTGGGAATAAGTCTGATCAGAAGTTCACCCTTGGGTATTACCGGATAGGCAACCAGTGAGCAGAAAATGTCGTAGTTTTCCCTCAGATCCATGATGATGTTGGTCCCCTCAGGGAGGCTTCCCGACAGATATACAGGGGTTACCGGCGATTCGGTATTGCCCAGGTTGAAGCCGGCTTCCCTCAGTCCTTTCTGAAGGGTATCCACTATGGTCCATAAATTATCCTTCAGTTCGGGTTTGTTCTTCAGCAGCTCAAGACGTTTCAATGCGCCGATAACCATCGGCATGGGAAGGGATTTGGCAAATGTCTGTGAACGCATGTTATACCTGAGGTAGTTGACAATGTCTTCTTCCGAAGCCACGAAAGCGCCGATACCAGCCATCGATTTGGCAAAGGTGGCAAAATATACATCGACCTTGTCCTGTACGCCAAAATGTTCCCCTGTGCCTGCACCTGTTTTTCCCATAGTGCCAAACCCGTGGGCATCATCCACGAGAAGCCTGAAATGGTATTGATCTTTTAGTGTGGTAAGTGTATCCAGTTTTCCAAGATCGCCGGTCATTCCAAATACACCTTCAGTAATGACCAAAATGCCGCCCCCGTTTTTTCCCGCCAGCTTGTTGGCCCTGCCCAGTTGTTTCTCCAACTTTTCCATATCATTGTGGGGGTAAACATATCTTTTGCCCATGTGCAGACGAAGTCCGTCCAGTATGCAGGCGTGGCTTTCAGAATCGTATACGATCACATCATTTCTGTTAACCAAAGAGTCAATAATGGAGACCATACCCTGGTAGCCGTAATTCAGAAGAAAGGCATCCTCCTTACCGACAAATTCTGCCAGATTCTGCTCCAGTTCTTCATGTTTACTTGTTTGTCCTGACATCATCCTTGCACCCATCGGATAGGCCATGCCGTAATCTTTGGCGGCCTGTGCATCGGTTTCTCTTACTTCGGGGTGATTGGCCAAACCCAGGTAGTTATTCAAACTCCAGGTTAATACTTCTTTACCTTTGAATTTCATCCTTGGTGCAATTTCCCCCTCAAGTTTCGGAAATGCAAAATACCCGTGTGCTTCCTTCATGTATTGCCCCAGGGGTCCTTTGTCTTTTTTGATCTTATCGAATAAATCCACAGCGCTTACTTTCTTTTTTGTATTTGAATCTTTTCCCTAACTTGGCCAAGTTAGCCAGCAAAATTTATTTAATTATATTTTACTTCATAAACGGTCTAATATTTTCAATTTCTTTCACCTTTAATGAATTATCCAAATAAATTTTGCCAAAGTACCTTACCATTCAAATTCTTGCCAAAAAATGAACGAATTTGAATGGTAAGGTACCAACAGAAGCAACAAAAGTATGTTTTTTTCATCAATTTTCAAATTGCAGAAAATATTTTATAATATCGTGCCGTTTAACCTCGAACGGTTTTAATATTTGAAATGAATAAATTAATTTTGCAATATGTTTAGACAATTCATAAAAATAACGTTACTGGTTTTCATTATCGGAGGGGTTGCAGCTTCCTGCAAGTACGACAAGCTGTTGAAAAGTTCCAATTACAAGCTAAAGTACAACAAAGCGCTGGCGTTTTACGAAGAAGAGGATTTTGTAAAAGCCCAGGGACTTTTCGAACAGCTGAATTCGGTGCTGAAAGCCACCGATCGGGCAGACACCGTACTTTATTATCTTGCAAACAGTTATTTTAAGCAAGAAAATTATATTCTGGCCGAGCATCATTATCAGCAGTTCTATGAAACATTTGGCAACCACGAATGGTCTGACGATGCAGAATTCCAGAGCGCTTACTGTAACTATAAGCTGTCACCGAGGCCTGAACTGGATCAGAGCTATACCAGGAAGGCGATCAACAAATTCAATTTGTTCATTACCAGGCATCCCGACCATCCCAAGGTACCCCAATGCCATGAATACATCAATGAGCTGAGAGACAAGCTTGCGATGAAAGCCTATAAAGCGGCCAGACTTTATTATGAAATGGAGGATTATAAAGCTGCAGTTATCGCACTGGAGAATTGTCTTAAAACCTATCCGAACACGAGCCATAGGCAGGAGATACAGTATCTGATCCTGCGGTCGAAATTCCTGCTGGCCTCCAACAGTGTACCCAGTAAAGAGGGAGAGCGTTATCAGGAAACACTGGACAGCTATTACACGTTTACCAGCGAGTATCCTGATAGTGAATACAATAAGGAAATACAGAAAATATATAACACAACACAAAAGAATCTGCAAAATTAAAAAAGCTTGTACCTATGGATTATAAGAAAACAAAAGCTCCGACAACAACAGTGCCACAGGATATAAAGAGGCTGGAAGAAGGCTTGGGGAATGTATATGAAGCTTCTGTAATTATTGCCAAAAGAGCGAATCAGATTGGTGCCGAGATGAAGGAAGAGCTGAACCATAAGCTGGAAGAGTTCGCTTCCTATACAGACAATCTGGAAGAAATATTTGAGAACAAGGAACAGATAGAGATCTCCAAGTTTTATGAGCGTTTGCCCAAGCCTACGCTGATTGCTCTGCAGGAATATCTGGACGGGAAGATATACTTCCGGAATCCCAAGACGGGGCACGAAAATACGGAGCCATCAAAAGACAACGAGGAAGAATAGCCAGAATACATGTCATCGCTTAACGGGAAGCACATACTTTTGGGAATTACAGGGAGCATAGCAGCTTATAAAGCTGCTATGCTTGTTAGGTTGCTGGTTAAGGAAGGAGCCGAAGTGAAGGTTGTGATGACCAGCTATGCAAAGGAATTTATTACACCCCTAACCATGGCAACCCTTTCCAAAAATCCCATCCTGGTAGATTTTTTTAATCCGGAGAATGGCGAATGGAACAGCCATGTGGATCTGGGAACCTGGGCTGATCTTTACCTCATTTCCCCGGCTACGGCCAATACCATAGGTAAGATGGCCCACGGTATAGCTGACAACCTGCTGCTCACCACCTACATGTCGGCAAGGTGCGATGTGATGGTTGCTCCTGCAATGGACCTCGATATGTACCAGCATCCGGCCAATCTTAAAAACATAGAATCCCTCCGGTCATACGGCAACATCATTATTGAAGCCGCTACAGGTGAACTGGCCAGCGGGCTTTCAGGAAAGGGCAGAATGGAAGAACCTGAGCGCATCATTGAGCGGATCAGACAGCATTTTTCTGGGAAACAATCCCTTAAAGATAAGCATTATATTATTACAGCCGGTCCTACCTATGAAGGTATTGACCCCGTCAGGTTTATCGGAAACTACAGTTCGGGCCGGATGGGATTCGCCATAGCTGAAGCGCTCACTTCCTGCGGAGCCAAAGCAGACCTGATTACGGGACCTACACACCTGGAAACCGCCGATACCAGCATCAATTTGATTTCCGTACAAACAGCCGAAGAAATGTACCGGGAGGCAGTGAACAGATTCCCGGGCTCTGACGGCGCCGTTTTATCTGCTGCTGTAAGCGATTTTAAGCCTTCCACAATATATGATAAAAAGGTGAAGAAGGGAAAGGAAACCTGGACGATCGACCTGGAGCCGACCAAAGATATCGCCCGGGAACTGGGATCCCTGAAAAAGGGTAACCAGCTGCTGATCGGCTTTGCTCTGGAAACGGACAATGAAATTGAAAACGCGGTAAAAAAACTGGAAAATAAAAATTTCGATTATATCGTATTAAATTCATTGAATGAAGAAGGATCGGGATTTCAATACGAGACCAACAAGATCAGTATTATTGACAGAAACCGGCAGGTGGAAGCATTTGACATGAAATCCAAAAAGGAAGCAGCCCGTGATATTGTTCAGAAAATCATAGAAAATCAAGGCCAATGAAAAAGAAAGTATTATATATAACGCTATTGCTTACCCTGATCCATTTTCCCGGATTGGCACAGGAGCTCAGATGCAATGTTCAGGTGCTTTCCAGTCAGATTCAGGGTACCAACAAGCAGGTTTTTAAAACCCTGCAGGAGGACATTTATGAATTTATGAACAACCGGATCTGGACGGAAGATGATTTTGCCAATGAAGAGCGGATTGAATGCAAGATCCTGATCAACCTGCAGAGTCATTCCGGCGATCAATTCAGCGGTACCATGACGGTTAGCTCCAGAAGGCCGGTATATAATTCTTCATACAACACGACCCTTTTTAATTATAAGGACAATAACATTCAATTCAGGTATTTGGAAGATGAACCTCTGGAATTTGACATCAACAATTTTCAATCAAATCTGATGTCCATCCTGGCATACTATGCCTATATCATTATCGGCATGGACTATGATTCCTTTGAACTGATGGGAGGAACACCCTATTTTCAGAGGGCGCAGCAGATTGTAAGCAATGCACAGAATGCAAAAGGTTCGGGATGGAAGGCTTACGAAAGCAGAAGGAACCGCTACTGGCTGGTGGAGAACATCCTGGACAATGAATATGAAAAGGTAAGACAGTTTGTATACCAGTACCACAGGCAGGGCTTGGATGAGATGCACGATAATGTGGCACAGACAAGGGCTGAGATATCGGAAAGCCTGGAGTTGCTGCAGGAGGTGCATCGTGAAGAACCCGATCCCTATATGTTTTATATGAAGCTGATGATTGAAGCCAAATCCAACGAATTTGTGAATGTGTACTCAGAATCCCCGGTCAGTGAGTCTGAAAGGGTATATAAAATACTGGCTGAGATAGATCCTTCCCACAGCGAAAGATATAAACAAATTACACAATAGGGCAAAGAAGTCGTACTTTATTGTTAAATTTACCGTGAAGTGTTGAAGGAATAACAAGGGTAAAGCATGCTTCAATCGTTAAAAATACAAAATTATGCATTGATAGATGAGATCCGTATCGGCTTCTATCCCGGTTTCCTGACCATCACAGGAGAAACGGGAGCTGGAAAGTCTATTTTGATCGGAGCCCTTTCTCTGATTCTGGGTAACCGCGCCGATACCTCTGTACTGAAGGATGAAGCCCGCAAATGTGTTGTTGAAGCCACTTTTCATATCACCAATCCACGTATAAAGGCAATTTTCGATAAGCATGACCTCGATTATGAGGAAGAGACCATCATACGGCGCGAGATAAGCAGCAAGGGAAAGTCAAGGGCTTTTGTCAATGACACCCCCGTAAACATTAAAATGCTGAAGGAGCTGGGTGATCAGCTGGTGGACATCCACAGCCAGCATCAGAATTTAATTTTAAAGGACAATGTTTTTCAGCTGGATGTGGTTGATTCCTATGCCAAAAACGGGGAACTGCTGAATGATTATTACGGCAAATACAGGGAATACAAAGACCTTCAGAAGCGTTACAGGGCACTGAAGGATAAATCGGAGCAGGCCAGTGCCGATTATGATTACTATCATTTTCAGTTTGATCAGCTGGAAAAGGCCGGTCTAAGAGAAGGAGAACAGGAAGAGCTGGAAAATGAGCTCGAAACGCTGAATCATGCAGAAGAGATCAAGTACAACCTCTCCCATGCTTCTTACTTGTTAAACAATGAAGAAGCTTCTGTTATATCCCAGGTTCGGGAGGCCGGAGACAGCCTTCGGAAGATTGTGGATTATTATCCGAAGGTAAAGGAGATTAGTGAGCGGCTGGAAAGTACGTATATTGAACTTCAGGATCTGTCCGGTGAAATTGAAATGCTGAATGAACAAGTGGAGCATGATCCGAACCGGGTGGAATACATCAGGCAGCGCCTGGATGATATCTATTCCCTTCAGCATAAGCACCGGGTATCTGCAGAAAAAGAGCTGATTGATATCAAGGAGGATCTTGGTAAAAAACTGGAAGAGATCGACAATTATGATTATCATCTGGAGAAACTGGAAAAACAGCTGGAATCAAAAAGAAAAGAACTGTCCGGGGCGGCCGGTAAGCTTTCGGAAAGCCGCAAAAAAAACATCCCTGCCATAGAGGAAAAGATCACTTCCATGTTAAAGGATCTGGGCATTCCCAATGCCTCTTTTAAGATTCAACGTACCGACCTGGAGGAGTTCAATGAATATGGGCTGGATCATGTGAAGTTTCTTTTCTCGGCCAATAAAAATGTGGAACTGGAAGACATAGCTAAAGTGGCCAGCGGAGGGGAACTCTCGCGCCTTATGCTGAGCCTGAAGTCGACCATAGCAGAAACCAAGGCATTGCCAACCATCATCTTTGATGAGATCGATTCGGGTACTTCAGGGGATATTGCCGACAAAATGGGGAACATCATGAAGGAAATGTCCCACAACATGCAAATCCTGAATATCACACATCTTCCGCAGATCGCCAGCAAGGGCGATTATCATTACCTGGTTTATAAATACGACGACAACGAATCAACCCATACCTATATTAAACAGTTGAAAGGTGATGAAAGGATCAAAGAAATCGCCAAGATGCTGAGCGGTGAAGAATTAACCGAAACTGCCCTCCAGAATGCAAGGGAATTTTTAGGAAAATCCTGAGAAAAATCGGACCGTTTAAAAACTATATACCGATAAATTTGTTCAAGTTTTGAAACAAACTAGAGGAATATTATGGCATGTAATCTGTTAAACGGAAAAAAAGGTATTATTTTTGGTGCATTGAACGAAAAGTCAATTGCCTGGAATGTTTCCGAAAGGGCATATGAAGAAGGTGCGGAAGTGGTCCTGACCAATGCTCCGGTGGCATTAAGGATGGGCAAGGTAAAAGAGCTGGCCGAGAAGCTCAACACACAGGTAATCCCAGCCGACGCTACCAAACCGGAGGATTTGGAATCCTTGTTTGAAAAGTCCATGGAACAGTTTGGCGGAAAAGTAGATTTCATTCTCCATTCCATTGGTATGTCGCCCAACGTAAGAAAAGGCAATACCTATGACGATACCAATTACGATTACTTCTTGAAAACGCTGGATGTTTCTGCATTGTCATTTCACAAGATCCTTCAGGTAGCCCGTCAGCTTGATGCCATTAACGAATGGGGCTCGGTGGTTGCTTTATCATACGTAGCTGCCCAACGCACCCTTTACGGCTACAACGATATGGCCGATGCCAAGGCGTTGCTTGAATCCATTGCAAGAAGCTTTGGATATATATATGGCCGTGAGAAAAAGATCCGCATCAATACCGTTTCTCAATCGCCAACTCCCACCACAGCTGGCAGCGGTGTGATGGGCTTTGAAGGCTTGCTTGATTTCTCGGAACGCATGTCACCCCTGGGCAATGCCTCGGCCGAAGAATGTGCCGATTATTGTGTGACCCTGTTTTCCGATCTTACGCGCAAAGTAACCATGCAAAACCTCTATCACGACGGTGGATTTTCCAGCATGGGCATGAGCCACCAGGCCATGGATGTATATAATAAGAACCTGGATGACATCTGCGACTGCAAAGACGAGCATGGGAATAAGAGGAGCAAAGAATAAGGGGAAGTAAGCAGAAATCAGTAGGCAGTAAGTAGCTCTGTAAATTCTTAGTGCACAAGATGATCTAAGGGTCATTAATTGTCATTATGTGGTCATCCCTGTCTGCCGTCAGGCAGGCGTCAAAAGCCGGACAAGTTTTATTGTCATTGGTTGGCATTGATGGTCATTTATGGTACAAAACCCATCTTCATCTCCTCCGCCCTTATTCCCGTTTTTTCGCCCCATCGCTCCATCGTGCTTTCGCTCTTCGTGCCCTAATCTCCGAGACGCAAGCATTGCGTCTCTACTTTGGCGCACAACTCGCAAATACCAACTCACTGCTCTCCCGCCCAATCGCCCCATCGTTCTTTCGTGCCCTCGTGCAGTCGTTCTGTCGTAATTCGTGGCCATTTACATTGAATTCTAAATAAAAATTTCCTATTTTGGCCCCGCTAAGGCGGTGATTCAATATGGCGGCAAAAATTATTTTGGTGCTGTTCTATCTTTTCTTTCCCATGCTTATTTTATACTTATGCCGTAAATTTCCCATGGTGAATAAGCTTGGGTCGGTGGTTATTGCCTACGGCATCGGATTGATCATCGGTAATATCGGGGTATTGCCTGAAGGGAGCAGAGCCATACAGGATACGCTTACCACAATCACCATTCCCCTTGCTATACCGCTTTTGCTTTTTTCTGCAAATATCCGGGCCTGGTTTATGATGGCCGGCAAGACCCTGTTGTCCATGCTGGGGGCTTTGATTGCTGTTATTATTGTCGTTGCAACCGGATACATCTTTTCCCGGGGAGCAGGTATGGAAGAGCTGTGGAAGATTTCCGGCATGCTGGTGGGTCTTTATTCCGGAGGCACACCCAACCTGGCTTCCTTGAAACTCATGCTCGATGTGAACCCGGATGTATATATCATTACCCATACCTATGACCTGTTGCTTGGGAGCATATATCTTCTGTTTCTGATCATCTTCGGAAGAACAGTGTTTGGGAAGTTACTGAAACCTTATCCTTTAGGAACAAGGAAATCCACGCTCACTGTCGACCAGTTGGATGGGAAAGATCCATACCAGGGGATACTGAAGAGACGAACCCTCATACCTCTTCTCAAGGCTTTTGGTATTTCCTTGCTGATATTTGGGGTAGGAGGGGGATTGAGTCTCCTGGTTCCCCAAAGCGCCCAGATGGTGGTCGTCATCCTGACCATTACTACTCTCGGTATTCTAATGTCTCTGATACCTTATGTGAACCGGATAGAAAAAACTTTTGAGCTGGGCATGTACCTGATACTTATTTTCAGCCTGGTTGTTGCTTCCATGGCCAACCTCAGGGAATTTTCCGGAGCAGCACCGGGTCTTTTCATGTACATTACCTATGTGGTTTTCGGAGGACTGATCCTGCACGTATTGTTTTCACGCTTTGTAAAAATCGATGCCGATACCACGATGGTAACCTCTACAGCCCTGATCTGCTCGCCTCCCTTTGTACCTGTCATCGCCGGTGCCATCCGGAACAGGGAAGTGATCGTTTCAGGACTCACAGTAGGAATCCTTGGGTATGCCATAGGGAACTACCTGGGGTATTTTATTGCTATTCTTATTAAGCAGTTGTAAGGTATATTGATTTAAATTCCAAATTTCAAGCCCCCAGCCTGCCGGCTGGCAGGCAAATACCAAATACCTGCCCCGACGGCAGGGGGGAAATCCAATATCTAATGACCAAAATTCTAAACACTCAGAATATAGGCATTTTATCCATTAATTAATCAAGTTTGAAACATTTGTATTTGGTTATTGGGATTTATTTGTTATTTGGGATTTGTAGTTTGGTGCTTAATGACAATCTATCCTAAAAACAAAAAGAATTAAGGAAGGCAGTTTTATTTTTCAAATGGATTTGGTATACTTGTTATGTCTTATTTAATCATTAAATCTAACATTATGAAAAACAAAACCACAACTTTAGGCAGTTTGATAACCCTGGGCTTTTTAATGGTCGTTATGCTCACCAACTGTTCAAAAAAAGCTCAGCAATCCGATAATGAACGGATTCAGCTTTTTAACGGGGAAGACCTCTCCGGGTGGACTGCGAAATTCACCGGCTATCCGGCAGGTGAAAATTACAAAAATTCTTTTCGTGTAGAAGATGGCATTCTCAAGGCCAGCTATGAAAACTGGGATAATTTTAACAGTGTATTCGGTCATCTGATAACAGTTGATACTTTTTCCCATTACAAATTGCATGTGGAGTATCGCCTTGTAGGGGAACAATGCGCCGGAGGTCCGGGATGGGCCAGAAAGAATAATGGGATCATGCTTCATTCACAATCTGCGGAAAGTATGAATAAAGATCAGGACTTCCCGGTCTCTCTTGAAGTTCAATTACTAAGTGGTTTGGGAGAGGGTCCCCGTCCCACTGCCAATCTCTGCACTCCGGGAACCAATGTGGTGATGGATGGAAAGCTGGTAACCCAGCATTGCAACCAGTCTTCGTCCAAAACCTATGGCGAGGAATGGGTAAATGTGGATGTCATCGTGAAGGGGGATGAGATCATCCACCATATTGTGGAAGGCGATACTGTGATGACGTATACCGATCCACAGATCGGGGGAGGCAATGTTCCTGAGGGATATCCGCTGGAAGAGGGCACCCTTTTAAATTCGGGGCACATTTCCATACAGGCGGAAAGCCATCCGACAGAATTCCGCGAAATTTCCCTGGTAAAGTTGAACGATAATTAATTGTAAAATCTATAAGATTAAGTCTATGAGAAAACCAACCTGTTTATTGACGCTTATCTTTTTACTGACTTCTTTTATGGGTGTTTATGCCCAGAATGAAAATCCGGAGTCTTTGAATACAAAAGTCGTAACTCAAATCGGACTGGTGGTTGAAGATATAGAAGAAACCAGTGAGGCCTATGCCGAGCTGTTCGGTATTGAAGCCCCTCAGATCAGTGAAACGGATGGATATTCAAAGACCAATGCCCATTACAAGGGGGAACCTACCAAAGCCAGGGCAAAACTTGCCTTTATACGGCTGGAGAACATTACCATTGAGATTATTGAACCAATTGGTTCTCCGAGCACCTGGCAGGAATTTCTCGATGAACATGGTGAAGGCGTCCATCATATTGCTTTTAGGGTGGAAGATATGGATAAAACCATTGCCATGCTTGAAACTAAGGGCGGAGCGCTGGTTCAGCGGGGGGATTTCACAGGTGGGAGCTATTCCTATGTGGAATCGCAGGAAAAGCTCAAAACCATCATTGAGTTGCTGACCTCAGACGATTAATTCTTTCAGGGTTAATATATTTAATTTATCCGGTAACTCCCTTACTATTTTTTCAGATTTAAATATCTTTACACCCCTAATTTGGACAAGCCAAAACCAAACAGGATACTCTAAGGAATTTAATGTGTTTCCGTTTTGGCTTGTCCAAATTAGCAACGTTAGGGAAAGATAACAGAAGGAGAAGAACATGGAGCAAATAAGGAATTTCTGCATATTGGCCCACATCGATCATGGGAAAAGTACGTTGGCCGACAGATTGTTGCAGATCACAAAATCGGTAACCGAACGGGAATACCATGATTTGATGCTGGATGATATGGAGCTGGAGCGCGAGCGGGGAATCACCATTAAAAGCCATGCCATTCTCATGGATTACCTGTATAACAATCAATATTACTATCTCAACCTGATTGATACACCGGGTCATGTGGATTTTTCATACGAAGTGTCCCGTTCCATTGCGGCCTGCGAAGGTGCTTTGCTGGTGGTAGATGCCGTTCAGGGCGTGCAGGCACAAACCATATCCAATGTCTATCTTGCGGTGGATCACGATCTGGAGATCATCCCCGTTTTAAACAAGGTGGATCTGGAAGCTGCCAAGCCTGAAGAGGTGAAGGATCAGATCGTTGAGTTGCTGGGATGTGACCGTGAAGATATCATTGAAGCAAGCGGCAAAACCGGTTATGGCGTGGAAAATATTCTGAATGCCATTATTGAAAAGATACCCCATCCGGTAGGCGATTACAACAAGCCCCTGCAAGCCATGATCTTCGATTCTGTATTCAATTCCTACCGGGGTATTGAGGCTTTTTTCCGTATTTTCAACGGTAAGATGAAAAAAGGCGATCATGTGAAGTTTGTGAATACCGGAAAGGACTATTATGCTGATGATATAGGGGTGTTGCGTTTGAAGAAGGAGCCCCGCAATGAACTGAATGCAGGGGATGTGGGATACATCATTTCAGGAATCAAGGCCTCGAGTGAGGTGAAAGTGGGGGATACCATCACCCATTATGATAAACCCTGCGAAACAGCCGTATCCGGGTTTGAGGATGTCAAGCCCATGGTATATGCCGGTATTTATCCTGTTGATACCGACGATTATGAAGAGCTTCGCATTTCCCTGGAAAAGCTTCAGCTCAATGATGCTTCCCTGACCTTTGAACCGGAAAACTCCATGGCTTTAGGATTTGGCTTCCGTTGCGGCTTCCTTGGTTTGCTGCATATGGAGATCATACAGGAGCGCCTCGACCGGGAATATAGCATGAATGTGATCACCACCGTGCCGAACGTATCTTACCGGGTATATACCACGGAAGATGAGATGATAGAGGTGCACAATCCTTCCGGTCTGCCCGAGCCCAAGAACATCGATCATATTGAAGAGCCTTACATCCATGCCCAGATCATCACCCGGGCCGATTTTATCGGCTCCATCATGAAACTGTGCCTCGACAAACGGGGAACTTTAAAGAATCAGATCTTCCAGCCCAACAACCGGGTGGAGGTAACCTTTGAGATGCCCCTGGCTGAGATTGTCTTTGATTTCTATGATAAGCTGAAGAGCATTTCCAAGGGATATGCCTCCTTTGACTATCATCAGACCGGTTACAGGGAAGCCAAGCTGGTTCGCCTTGATATACTGATCAACGGAAATATGGTGGATGCCTTATCTACATTAATCCATGAGGAGCATGCATATTCCTTCGGAAGAAGGATGTGTGAGAAGCTAAAAGAACTAATCCCGCGTCAGCAGTTTGACATTGCCATCCAGGCTGCCATAGGTTCCAAAGTAATTGCACGCGAAACCGTTAAGGCCCTCAGAAAGGATGTTACTGCCAAATGCTATGGCGGCGACGTTAGCCGGAAGCGCAAATTGCTGGAGAAACAGAAAAAAGGCAAGAAGAAGATGCGCCAGGTGGGTGATGTAGAAGTACCCCAGTCGGCTTTTATGGCGGTGCTGAGGCTGGATTAAGACATTATTTGTCAACTTCCTCAGAAAAGCTTTGGGTGATAGTATTAGTTACTTGTCATTGATTGTCATTGGTAGTATTCGCAGAAAAGCCTGAGCTATCGTTTTATTCCTGACGTAATTCCACCGTTGGGGGAGAGAGTTGTCTGCTTCTTTGGGTGAAGCGGGGGAATTTTTATCATTCCCCGCTTATTTCTCTGGTATATCCCTGCTCTTTTTGCTTCTCAAGCTTTTCTTTTAGTTTTTTCACCAGGTCCGGATGTTCGCTATATACATTGTTGGATTCCTTTGGATCTTTATCCAGGTTGTAGAGCTGACCCTCCGGTTCTCCCGGTTCAGGTTCTCTGCGGGTCGGGCTGGTAAATCCTCCCGAACCGAGCCCGTCAATATATTTCCACCCATCTGCACGAATGGCAAACATCTTTGCAGATGAATGGTGAATCATGGAGTTTCTGACAGGTTTAGCCGTATCTCCGTTCAGCACATGCAGAAAGCTGAAACTGTCCTCACCGGCATTGTTTTCCATTTCCTGGCCGGTAAGGTCCGCGAATGTGGCATAGAAATCGGTAAAGCTTACCAGGTGCTCATAGGTGGCGGAGGATTGGATCTTCGAAGGCCATTTGATGATCAGGGGCTCATGATGTCCGCCGTCCCATACATCGCCTTTCTGGCCCCTGCGGCCATAGTTGGAATCGTGATTTTGCAGGGCAATTTCCTGTTCAGGCCAGTATCCGCCGTTGTCACTGGCAAAGACCAGCATGGTGTTTTCGGAAAGCCCCAGGGCTTCCAGTTTTTCATCCACCCTTTCCACTATATGATCAATGTTCAGGATAAAATCGCCGTAGGTACCCACAGGGGATTTGCCCTTGAACCGATCTTCCGGGACCCAGGGCGTATGAGGGCCGGTTAATGCCAGGTATAAAAAGAAGGGATTGTCCTTGTTGTTGTTTTTCTGACGCTCTATAAACTGTATGCCTTCATCCACGATGTCTCCCTGGCAATCTTCTATCCTGAAAGATTCGGCCATCTCACCATCGCGCCACCATACTCCTTTGTCCCAGTAAATATCATCTTCCCCTGTATGTTTTTTATCCCAGGCGTACTGGGTATCTTCAAGCCTTAACGGGTAAACATCCGAGGATAATATCACTTCATCCTCGATGGCTTTTTGGTTTTCCAGGAACAGGTAAGGCGGTATATCCAGTGAAGCGGGATGAATGAAGGAATAATCGAAGCCGAAGAAATTGGGGCCATATTCGATGGGTTTAGAGTAGTTTACGTTGGAATAGTTGGTTTCATCGTTTTGCCGGGGCTCTTGCCCTTCAGGCTCCGTTGCCCAGTCAAAACCGAGATGCCACTTACCGACACAGGCTGTGGTATAACCCGCATCATTCAGCAAATGGGCCATTGTTCTCCGGTCCTGTTCAAACACTGAAGATCCAAATCCATTTACATTTCCCCCGTTTATCTTGTTACGGAATGCATAGCGCCCGGTTAACAAGCCGTATCGGGAGGGGGTGCTCACCGAGGCACTGGCATGGGCTTCGGTAAAAGTGAGTCCGTCCTCAATTAGGCCATCAATGGCCGGAGTGTATGTTTTGGCCTCCGGATTCAGTCCGGAAACATCGCCATATCCCATGTCATCGGCAAAGATGATGACAATGTTGGGAAATTCGTTTTTAGCTTCTTCCTGCTGGCAGGATGCGAGCGTCCCGATGGAGCACAAACCGGTAAATAGTAGTACTGAGTTTTTCATAATTGTGTGTGTTGTTGAGCAATCATCCCAAATTTTTCAAATATGCTAAAATTAATCTTTCCAAACAAGGCATTTAGCATTTTATCTGTCGGAGATAATAAAAAAGTCATTGGTCCCTAAAAGTTGGCAATGGGCAAAAAGCAGTAGTGAGTTTTAAGTAGTGAGTTATTGTTGCTTGGTTGTGTTTTATCTATAACTGTATTAACCAGGAAAAAATAAACTGGGCAGGGCTTGTTGGCCAACCTCTTTACTTATCACTTTTCAATCCCTTCAAGCTGTGCTATGAAATAATCCAGCTCCGGCCTGAGATCGATATGTGGGTGTTTATCCATTAACTGCTCCGTTTTTTCGATTTGTTTTTTTAAGAAATCCTGATACTCCAGAGATTTTGGATGGAAAGGTCTGTGATTCCTTGCTTTTACAATAGCATCCACTTTTTCCATTAATTTCCAGGTGGATTTTTTAATGTAGGTGTCACAAAACCGGTTCCATATGTAATTGATGCCTGTTTCCCCGGGATGAATCATGTCTTCTGCGTAAAAACGGTAGTCTCTCAGCTCATCCATCAGGATCTCATAAGCAGGGAAGTATTCCAGTTCGGGGAATTCTTCAAGAATCTCCTGTATGGCAAGAATCAGAATGGCTTTGCTTTGCTGGTTACCCACCGCTCCATCCTTCCAGTGCCTTACAGGACTTATGGTAAAAACAATGTGCAGGTTGTGGTTGAATTTTTGCAACTGGCGGATCAATTCCCTGTAGCCTTCCACAATATCATTGACATTGAGGAGGTATCTCCTGAATTCTTTTGCGGGCAGCTTTTGACAGTTGGATACAATGTGATCCCTCTTTTTATGGTGATAAACCCTTGCCGTGCCGAACGTAATGATCAGCAGGTTGGTCTTATTCAGCCATTGATGCCCCGTATGAATGCTTTTGTTGATATCCTGCAGCACCAGTTCATGGTCGTGACCTGAAAAGCTGGTGTCGTGATAAAAGCTTAACCACCGGTTGTTATACTGATCAAGATCTTCTTCCGTGAAGTATTTTTCATTCATCAGTATATCCAGTGCATTTTTTACCGACTCCGGGTTGTAGAGCACTCCGAAAGGATTGGTCAATATGGGAAATTTATAATGTGTAAGTTTTTTGCCTATATTGTCCGTAAAGCAGGAACCAATCATCGTGATATTCTTCTTATAGGTCAGATTGAATTCCGATACGGGAATATCTATGGGCGTTCTGAAAAGTTGCATAAGCACTATTTCTTGCTCTTTTCATTCATCCAGTCAATGATGGCATCGAATACCCGGTCTTTTTCTGTTTCATGATGCAATTCATGATACAAACCCTCCCACGGTATAAAACGTATATCTACCTTGTTATTATTGGCATGCTGCACAAGTTCTTCACTGGCTTTATACGATGTTATTTTGTCATCTGTACCGTGCATGAGTAATACCGGTACTTGTATTTGTCTAATCTCTTTAATTGCACGTTCTCCTGCTTTCCTGGCATTGAAAAACAAGCTGGGTGTAATTTGTCTGTGGATGAGCGGATCAATCTCGTACTGTTCAATTATTTTTTTGTCGTGTGAAAGGTAATTGATATCCAGTTTGGAGTTCCTGATCAGGTCGGGAGCGACGATCTTAGCTCCCCGGGCAAACAGGAGACCGATGGCCCTGGGTTCAGTGGAAAGTCTGAGCCAGGGAGATGTAGCTATGATTCCTTTGATCCTGGCCGACCGCCTGATACCATAATTCAGCACCAGGCTGCCTCCCAGGCTTTGACCATAAAGGAAACGGGGCACATCATTTTCCAGGCCTTCGTGTTTGATCAGGGTTTCTATATCGTCGAGCAGATGATTATACGTGGGCGTGTGTCCCCTCTTTCCGTCAGAGTGGCCATGTCCCCGTAAATCCATTGTGGATACCTTGATGTTGTTACTTATGAACCTTTTTATCCATTCTTCATATCTGCCTGAGTATTCACTGAAGCCATGAATGAGAAAAATATGAGCCTTAGTAATTCCATCTGGTTTCCAGGTTTGGATATAAAGTTTATTGCCATCAACTGCCCGGATGTATTTCTTTTTGTTTTCCATGGTGGATCTTTTCCGGCAAAATTACATCAATTCTTTTTACAATGATCATGATATGATGACACAATGAATATTGATTTTGGTTTTCCGGGTCAGTGAAAAATTTTGTATATTTGCTGGCCGTTGGCCCAGTGGTTCAATTGGATAGAACACCAGACTTCGGATCTGGCTGTTGGGGGTTCGAGTCCTCCCTGGGTCACAAAAGGGGGGTGTCCAAGAATTGGTTTTAATGTGAATGTGTCATAAGCACCAAACAACAAATTCCAAATTACAAATGCCTGCCCCGACAGCAGGCGGAGGATACCAAAAACCAATCATAAATGACCTAAAAACTCCAGGCTACGTTTTTTATAGCTGTGGCCCGTAGTGTTTCGAAATTCGGTAATTGAAATTTGAATATTATTTGTGATTTGGAATTTGTTGTTTGAAATTTTTCAAGAGTGATTTTTTTAACGGTCTCTTTATTTATCTATATCAAACACCGACGGATCTATACCTTCATTGACTTTATAAGTATCCATCTGAAGCGTCATGCTCTGCTTCCCTGAAATATCAATGGTATAAGGAAATTTGACGCCCTTTACAACCCTGTAATCGGAAAACTTTTGTATGGAGGTGACTTTCCCCTGAGGTGTTTGCCGGGTTTTTCTGGTCTGGATCTTCAGCCCTGTATCAACTGAATAAAAGTCATAATGGATTTGCCCTGCCGGATTGGTGACCCTGATCTTATAGGCTTCTTCACCATCCACCGATTCGATCCCTTGTAGCTCAAGTTTTACATCGAGCTCGTCGTATCTCAGGAATTTGAACATCCTGGCTTCATAACGAAGATTTTTTAACTGTTCGCCCTGAATCTCCCTTTCTTGTCCCATGGCAGTCATTTTGGCCTTTTCACCGTCGTACACCTGCTTTTGAACAACCTGTCCGTTCATTTCTGTGATGTTGGCAAATTTGTCCGGTGCCTCCCGGAAGCTTTTTATGGTGACGGATCGCCCCATCATGGAAACGGACCCGATCTGCTGAAGATCCTTGATCTTATTAATGTTCTCTCTTCCACCAATTGCTTCGATGTATTTTTCTATCACTTTTTCTGCAGTTAAATCTTCAGGCAGAGGAGCAGATGCTTTTACCGGGTTTCCTGTATGGTCATACAATTCCACTTCGTTGTTGGCACTGAATTGCTTCAGTTTTTCCGATACCTGCGGTTTGTCACCAACTACCACTGTTATCGATTGGTCGGGTAAGATATATTTTTTCGCTACCTGCTGAACTTCATCTGCCGTTACCTTGTCAACGTTTTTCAGATAATTGGCGTAATAATCTTCAGGAAGATTATAGCGTTTGGTATTGAGTGCAAACCGTGCCCTGGTTTGAGCATCTTCCAGAGATCTTGCAAATTGTCCGGTGATCACATTCTTGACCAGATTCAAATGTTCACCGTCCACTTTTTCATTGCGTATCCGGTTCATTTCATGAAAGAGTTCGTGGACTGCACTATCTGTTACTTCTGTCCCAACTTCAGCGGTTGCTTTGAAGTATCCCACTTCCGGATCTTTTGAAAGGGTTGATCGGGCTCCGTATGTGTATCCTTTATCTTCCCTGAGGTTCTGCATCAGATAGCCGGAAAACACACCTCCCCCCAGAATGTTGTTCATGACTCTTGCCTTGATGGCATCTCCATCACCAACTTTAAGCCCAAGGGGATAAGTGATCGAAATAACCGACTGTACAGCGTCTTCCTTATTAACCATAGCCACTCTTGTGCCCTGAGTTCTTTCCGGGAAATCATAGTTGTGCTCAGGGACATCGGCCTTTCTCCAGCTACCGAAATATTTTTCCGCATATGATCTGGCTTTCTCGGTGGTGATGTCTCCTACAATCACCAGATAGGAAATATTCGGCCGGTAGTATTTATTGTAATAGTCCATACAATCCATACGGGTGATGTTTTCTATGGACGCTTTTGTTTCCAGTTCTCCGTAAGGATGATCGCCGTTTCTTAATTTCCTGGAGACCCGGTTTGCAATGAATGAGGCGTTGGTTTCTGAGGAGGTAAGGCCTGAAATGGTATTCTTTTTGTATTTCTCTAACTCTTCTTTTGGAAATGTAGGGCTGGTAACAACCTCTGACATAATCTCCAGCAGATCTTCCGATTTTTTGGTCAGGCAGGAAGCATATATTCCGTTCTCATAAGTGTTGAGCGTAGCTCCTATAAAATCAACTGCTTCGTCAATTTCTGCCTTTTTACGATTTGCAGTACCGTTTCTCAAAAGGTTACCTGCTGCACTGACATATCCTGTTGCATCTCCTTCTTTAACCGGATCGGCATCTACGGTTAACTGAAAAGAAACCATTGGCATTTCGTGATTTTCGGATACAATTACCTCAAGACCGTTATCCAGCGTAAAAGAAACAGGTTTGCTGAATTTGATTTCCGGGGCGGGGCCCGGTTTGGGCGGTTCACTTCTGTCTATCTGTGCCTGGGTGGAAAAAGCAACCCAAACGAGAAGGAATACCGTATATACAAATTTGACGCTTATGGAATTCATAATGGAATGTTTTTAAGTTAAAGGATTATTTTTCTTTCTGAGATTGGGGCAGATAATACAATACTACCCGGTTGTCTTTTCTGAAATATTTATTGGCAACCCGCTTGATGTCCTCCTTGGTCACGCTTAAATATTTATCCAGTCGTTGGTTGATCAGATCGGTATTTTCAAAATAGGTGTAGTTGCGTGCCAGATTCTGAGCCCTTCTTGCAATGCTGCTGTTTTGCTGAACGATCTGGGTTTCGAACTGATTTTTTAGTTTCTGAATTTCACTGTCAGAGATATAATGATTTCTGACCTTGTCGATTTCTGCATCCATTGCCTCCTCCAGCTTTTTATTGTCCACGCCCATATTGGGAAGTGCAAGCATGATCGCCACTCCCGGGTCTTCCAGGGGCATTGGGAAAAGGTTTACCTGTGCTGCCAATTCTTTTTTATCCACCAGATTTTTGTATAACCTGGAGCTTTGTCCTTCGGACAGCAAGGTAGTCAGCATGTCTACAGCATAGTAATCATCGGTGCCCATGGCGGGGGTATGATATGTCTGTATGATTGCCGGTAGCCTGATGTTATCGTATACGGTATCTCTGATTTCGTGACTTTTAATAGGTTCTCTCACATCAGGCCGGGGGATCTCCTTTTCTCTTTTCGGTATGCCTTCAAAATATTTTTTTATCAGTTCTTTGGTCTGGTCTTTTTCAATATCTCCTGTAACGGTAAGCACGGCATTGTTCGGTACGTAGAATGTATCATAGAAATTTTTTATATCCTCATTGGAAGCGGAACGGATGTGATTGGTATCCCCGATGGTGGTCCACCTGTAAGGATGTTTTTTATAGGCCCTTTTCATCGTTTCAATCAGAATGCTTCCATAAGGCCGGTTGTCATAGTTTTGCTTTTTCTCCTCGATTACCACCTTTTTCTGTGTAGCTATGCCTGTGGAGTCAATTTTGGCATGGAGCATTCTTTCTGATTCAAGCCAAAGGCCCAGTTCCAGTTGATTCGAGGGTAAGGTCTCGTAATAAAAGGTCCGATCACTAGAGGTATTGGCATTGAGTGTACCTCCGGCCTTTTCCACGTACTTCGAATATTCGCCTCTTGCGATGTTTTTGGATCCCTCAAACATCAGATGCTCGAATAAATGAGCAAAACCTGTCAGCTGAGGATCTTCATTTTTCGAACCAACATGATACATCACCGAAACATTCACAATAGGTGTGGAATGATCTTCATGTAAAATTACATGCAGCCCGTTATCCAGATCGTATTCTTCAAAACTGATCTGTGGGGCTTGAGCCATTGATCCCGTAGCAATCAAGAGCGACAGGCCAAAAAGCAATAAAAATTTTTTAATATCCATGACTGTTATTTGTAGGGTTAGAAAATGAATCTAAAAATAGAAAATTTTTGTTTTGCATTCAAAGCGTTTTTATAAAATTTTGTTTTTTTTATGCCCATTTTGATAATCAGGTATGCTTTGAATGGTTGGAAAGTTAAATATTATTGGAAAATATTCCATCCGAATCGGGCATGAGAATGAATTGAACGAATTGGTTAAAGGTACAATTTATGCATATTATTGTTACAGGCTTCTTGCTTATTTGTTATTTTTTTTCTCAACAGGCTGGTGACGTGTCTGCGGAGAATACATTTGCGGATATAGCGGGTTTCCGGATCCTTCAGGATCTTCCCGAAGTTAAAACCTTAGGTTTAGAGGAGGTGGGTATAACAGATGCCATTATTGGATGTGAGATTGTGAAAGATGGTGGAACAGAAGTGAAACAGCGGGGAGTATGCTGGAACCCTAAGGGTAAGCCTACAGTTGATGATTCCATTGTAAAGAAAGGGGAAGGCACAGGTACATTTAAATGTAAACTGAGCGGTCTGGTGAAATCCACCCTATATCATGCCCGGGCTTTTGCGATTGTTGGCAAAGAAGTGGTTTATGGAGAGGAAGTAATTTTTACCACCCATGCTTTTGCCAATCGTGTAAAGATTCCTTTAATGTATGTGCATGGGGGTACATATCAAATGGGTGCGACCAGGGAACCGGAAACGAGTTATGGTGATGAAATGCCGGTACATCAGGTAAGTGTTGATGGTTTTCAGATGAGTCACTATGAAATCACTACGCGGCAATACTGTGCATTTTTAAACGATCGGGATATCAAAATTGATGGGAGTTATAAGGATGTTTTATATATTGATATCATGGATTCCGATTGTCCGGTGCGATATGCCGGAAGTCAGTTTGTACCGGAAAAGGGCAGGGGAGATTATCCGGTAACTGAAGTGACCTGGCATGGTGCCCGGGCGTTTTGTGAATGGCTCGGTGGAAGGTTGCCCTCCGAAGCCGAATGGGAATTTGCAGCCAGTGGAGGAAATAAAAGCAAGAACTATAAATTCAGCGGTAGTGACGAGCTGGATAAAGTAGCTTGGCATAAGGGCAATTCCAATGGCCATGCCCATGCGGTCGGGGAGAAGGCTCCCAATGAACTGGGCCTTTATGACATGAGTGGCAATGTCTGGGAATGGTGCCACGATTGGTATGGATTTGATTACTATAATATGACCCCTGAAGAAAATCCGATGGGACCTTCTGAAGGAAGCTCACGGGTAATGAGGGGTGGGGCCTGGAATATGGATGGATGGAACTGCCGAATTTCCAACCGTTCAAGCAAAAGACCGGGAATTACCTATAACTATTTTGGTTTTCGTTTATTGATCCCTAAAGAATAATGGAGAGCTAAAGCCAGAGAAAGCATGTAGCGTCAGAATTATTTGTCAATAATTCGGGTTAGCTGATCCATAACTAAGGACAGTAAACTTAGTTCTTTTACTTAACGATAGTAAAGGTTGTACAGGTCTAATTTTTAATCCTATCCCTTGTTTATTAAATAAATTTAACTATTTTTCTATTGCCCTGCAGCAAAATCTTCCTTTCTTTGAATTCATTAAACCTTTTAAACAGAAAACATATGAAGCTCAAAAATTTATTAAGTATTGTTGTGGTTGCTGTCATGATGGCTTCCAGCGCGGGGCTCAAAGCACAAACCTTAAATCAGGGCCAGCAGCAGGGTCAGCAAATTGAGGTAACTGACAGTGAACTGAAAACTTTTGTCAAAATCATGAGAGAAGCCCAGGCAGTACAAAAACAATCCCAGGGTGCTATGATGAAGGCGATTAAGGAGAGTGGAATGCAAATGAAGCGTTTCCAGGAGATTTCACGTGCCCAAAGGCAGGGCAATGAGGTTGAGATGAGTGAGAAAGAAAAACAAGCCTATTCTGATATTCAGAATGTCATGAAGCAAGAGCAGAAGAAGATGAGGAAGAAGATGAATGAAATCATAGACAAGTATTCGATGGAGAGAAAGCGCTACATGCAGATCAACCGTGCCTTAAGAAAGAGCAAACAACTGCAGAGTCGGCTGAAAAGCATTATGAGTAACCAACAAAGGCAACAACAGCAATTGCAACAAAAGTAAAACCAGGATGGTTTGTATTTGTGAGCAGTTTGGTATTAAATTTTCTTTTTACCATTAATCAGACCATTCCAAAGAGTGACAATGCTTAACCGGAAGATGAAGGGGTGTTTTAGAACAAATGAATCACCCCTTTATTAATTGATTTCCGGTTTGTACATATTTTATTTAGAAACTTTATACATTAACGGATAAACCTCCATTTGCTCCCCTAAAGTTTTCTTTATTATACGGGTATCTTTTATTTTTGTGTCCGTTTATCAAATCAGAAAAATGAATTTATGACACAAGAAGTATTTTTTTCTTCGCTGAAGAATAAAACCCATAAAAGTCCTTTGCATAAAATCAGTCGGTTATTGAAAAAGATCAATGTAAGGGGCACATTTGAAGAGCAACAGTTGATAGCGGTCAAGGTACATTTCGGTGAGCTTGGAAATACGGCTTTCCTGAGACCCGTATTTCTCAGACCGGTGATAGGGGAGCTCAAGGAGATGAATACAAGACCCTATCTTACCGATACCAATACTTTATATGTAGGGATGCGGACAAACAGCGTAGACCATCTTTATTGCGCCAACTGGAACGGATTTGGTTATTCTACCCTTCAGGTGCCAACTGTTATAGCAGACGGACTCAGAGGGGAAAACAGCGTTGAAGTGGAAGTTAACCAGACCCTGTCCGATAAAGTGCATCTTGCCTCTGATATTCTCAATGCGGATGGTGTGATGTGCGTGAGTCATTTTAAAGGTCATGAGCTGACCGGTATTGGAGGTGCCATAAAGAACCTTTCTATGGGTTGTGCCAGTAGGCAGGGAAAGTTGGATATGCACTCCGTATCCAAACCATCTGTCAATCAGGAGGAATGTACTGCTTGTAGACAATGCTTAGATTATTGTCAGGAGCAGGCCATTGAAATTGGCAAAAAAGCTTATATTACAGAAAATTGTGTAGGTTGTGCCCGTTGCATAGGCATTTGTCCTGAAGGTGCCATTGAAATCAACTGGAATGCTTCCTCGGAAAATATACAGGAAAAAATGGCCGAATATGCCTATGGCGTGCAACGAAATCTTGGTGAAAAAATGTTGTATGTCACTGTCGTTACCAATGTGGTACCAGGCTGTGATTGTGATCCTGCAAATGATGAGCCGCTGGTTCAGGATATCGGTTTTCTGGCATCCACCGATCCGGTAGCAATTGACAGGGCTGCCCATGATCTGGTGAAAAAAGCCAATGGAGGGAATGATCCTTTTGTTGAGTTTTACCCCCATTTGAATCCAACCATACAGCTTGACCATGCCAGTGAGATCGGTCTGGGCACAAATGATTACAAGTTGGTTGAAGTTTAAGGTATTACGAAGCCATTGGAGATGAAATGGATGTTAAAAATTTTCAATGGCTTTTATTGGTTTTTATTGATATACGGATCCCTTTTCATTGATTTCTCCCGAACGGGGGTCTGACCTCCGCAGGTATCTGGTTTTGGTTATTTCTATATCACAGTTATAATCCCTGATGTGTTCCAGCTGATCATTTATGGGATTAGAATAAAAAAGATTAATGAAAACCTTTTTATTCCAGTTTTTTGAATTACTTTTTACCATTTCATAAAGATCAAATCGTTCTTTTTCAGTATAACGATCCATCAGGGAGAGTTTTTCGGGATGATCCATTTTATTCTCTCCAAATACGATGCTGGAAATCATAAGAAAAATGTCGTCCAGCAGGCAATCTTTACTTGGGTGCCAAATCCATTCACCGGAGCCCTGCAGTTCTTTCATTAACATAAGGTTATCCTTGCCGTCTGTCAGGAACAATTGATATTCGGGGATAACACCTCCATGCTTAAGTTCGTGTTCCCCAATTAATATCTGCGCATTATATGAGGATGCCATAGGATTTTATTTAAATGAAATAATTTGCCAAATTAATAATAATGGATTTTATAGCAAAAAAAGGCAGCAATGGAAAGTTAAACCAATTTTTGTCCAAA
>CAYNPZ010000032.1:0-5692 GCA_964399175.1 uncultured Bacteroidales bacterium
AGTTGAACTCGGACTGGACACTTCCATGCTGGGGGTAGATTATGATCTTTACAGGGAAGGCAATTATATTACTACCGTAACGGGTGATGGTAACAGCATTTCCTTCGGACCCCAGACCGATTCTGCAGGATATTACAAGGTAAGGGCCTACAATGGTTCATGCGAAGTTTATCTTGATGATTCCATCAAGGTGTATAAAAAAGAATCCTCTGTAGCGTATGATCTGGAAGGCGACACCACGGTATGCATCGGAGGTTCAGGCACTTTTTATCTGCCCGATTCCGATCCCGATGTGGTGTATGAATTATTTGATAAAAATTCTCCGGGAAGTCCATACATGACCAGGGATGGTACAGGAGATTCTGTGTTTTTTTCTGTATCAGACACGGGAACTTACTATGCCGTTGGTGAACATAAGACAACAGCCTGTAGAACTCCTATGAACAACGAAGTGACTCTGGATTATTATACTGAGTTTAATGTGAATGTTTCTAAAGGAGATACAGCCATTTGTCAGGGAGAATCAACGGAAATTGCCGTAAGTAATGGGGTGAAGTGGGAATGGAGCCCTTCCGGGTCTTTGAACGATACTACCATTTCAAATCCCACTGCCTCACCTTTATCTACAGAGACTTATAATGTGATAGTTACCAATGCTAATGGTTGCAAGGATGATACAAGTATCACAGTGACAGTCAACAGTCTTCCCAGTGCCAATGCGGGCTCGGACCGTTCAATATGCAATGGAGACAGCACCTTGTTAAGTGCCAATTATAACTCATCTAATTCCTATTCATGGAAACCGATAGGTGATTTAGCTTATCCCGACAGTGCGGATACCAAGGCAGGTCCCACCACAAACACCACCTATGAACTTACGGTTACCGATGAAAATGGATGTGTGAATAAAGATGAAGTTCAGGTCACCATTGATTCCGTACCTGCGCCAACAGTAAATGATGAAACAATTTGTCCGGGCGATTCAGCAACCCTTACGGCTACAGACGGGGATACCTTTAGCTGGTCACCGGGAGGAGATACAGGCCCTTCGATTACAAAGAGCCCTGATGATACTGCCACGTACCAGGTAACAGCTGAGTATTCCAACGGCTGTTCTGCCAAAGCTTCAGGAACTATCTTTGTCAGGGAGGCTCCGACGGCTTCACTTGACGTGGACAATTCCTTCTATATCTGTGCCGGTTGCGATACAACTATAACGGCTTCGGCCACTGGTGGTTCAACTCCCTACGATTATCTCTGGAGCAATGGGGAAGATACTTCCACGGTTACCTTAAGTACTACGGTGGATACCTCCTATCAGGTGACTGTAACGGACAGCATGACCTGTCAGGACAGTACCACCGTGAATATGTATGTGAATCCGACTATTCTGGTAGATTCAAACTACTGTGCCAGCCAGGATAGTTTTCAGCTTACCGTGGACAAAGGTTCAACCATACCTGACGGCGAATTTATCGTTTTCGATGACTCAGATACGCTATACAGCGCCACGGAAGGTACTTCGGACGCGGTTTTTGATCCTTCTTCCCAGGGAGAGGGCAATTATGGTATAAAATATCGGGTAAGTGACGGTACAACCTCATATGAAGATTCCGTGGGCTTCACAGTCCATCCCCTGCCGGATGCCAGATTTACCCTTGACGGAACAATCAACACCACAGATGACATCAATTATTGCCAGAACCGCGATACGGTTACCTTAGAGGGAGTTAATAAGCCGGGAACTTTTTCTTCAGATACGGGAATCGGTGTGATCGGCAACAAGCTGATCCCCGAAGATCTGTCTACCGGAGATTATGTAGTAAAATATACTTATACCGATTCGAATGCCTGCAGCAATACCGACACTGCCGATGTTACCATTAAGAAGGTTCCGGATGTGGCCATTTCCGGACTGGACTCAGCTTATTGCAACAGCACCGGTGAAGTAACGATCACCGGCAATCCGTTGAACGGAACCTATACCGATCCATGGGGTGATCCAGATATTTTCGAGGATCAGGGAGATGGCGACGCCATTTTCGATCCTTCAGATGTTTCGGTAGAAGGGAAATATACTATCGGTTACAAGGCTACTGCCTCGAATGGTTGTACCGATTCCACCCGGCAGAAAGTAAAAGTGAATTTTGTACCCTCTGGTTCCTTTACCGGTTTGCCGGATTCTATCTGTGAGAATGCAGATTCTGTCGCTTTAACCGGCAGTCCTGCAGATTCAGGCGGAGTTTTTTATGGCCCTGGTGTCAACGATCATGAAGATGGTACGGCCGTGTTTGACCCTTCAGGTCTATCTGCAGGGCATCATGATATTATATATGAATATACCGATTCGGTTACCGGTTGTGTCAACAGCGATACCCAACAGGTAAAAGTTCTGGATGCACCCAATCAATTTACTTTATCCGGAGGAGGTTTTTACTGTGAGGGAACACTTGGAAACAAACTTGAACTGAGTGGAAGTGAGACTGGAACAGAGTATCAGCTAATCAGAAACCAGACCACTCTGATGGAGGATACAATGCGCACCTCCTCTGGAAATTTTGATTTCGAGGGATATTACAAGGAAGGCGAATATTCAGTGTATGCCATTGCTCCCAACGGATGTGCTGATTCAATGCAGAACACGCAGACCATAACCCTCAAAGAACTTCCCGACGACGCCCAGCCCATCAGCGGTGATGATACGGTAGCAGTAGGGGATACAGGTTCCTATACGGTGCCTCCCATTGCCAATACCAATACCTACAACTGGCTGCTGCCCTCAGGTGCGTCCGTAGTTTCCGGCGGCGGTACCTCTTCAGTTGACGTATCATTCTCCTCGACGCCAACGGGATATGATTCTGTAGCGGTTTACGGCAGCAATTCCTGCGGAGAAGGTGATACAGCTTATTTCAAGGTATATGTTCAGCACCTTCCTGATACGGCCGGCCCAATATCCGGAAGTACGTCACTCTGCGAAGGCGATCAGGGGATAACCTATTCCATACCTTCCCTGAGCCATGCCGAATATTATGAATGGACAGTGCCTTCCGGGTTCAATATAGTCAATGGTGACAGCACCACCAATATTGAAGTGGATATCGACAGTACCACGGTGAACGGATATGTTATTGTAAGGGGTGTCAATGCTTCCGGTACCGGAGAGCCCGATTCTCTCTATGTGAATGTTCATGCGATCCCGGATATTTCTATCAGTACCACCGATCAGCTGGATTGTGTAGTTGATTCCGTATTGGTGATTGGCAGCAGTTCAACGGCTGGAGCCAGCTATACCTGGACCGGGGGTGGAAAAACGGTAAACAACGATTCACTTTATGCCACTCAGTCCGGTGATTATACTTTAACTGTTTCAGCTAACGGATGCAGTAACCAGAAGACGACTACCGTACAGGAAAATACCACGCCCCCGGATGTAACCATAGCCGAACCCGATACGCTGACTTGCGACAATTCTCCAATAACCCTGGAAGCCACAACCAGTGCAGGCAGTGCCGAATTTGTCTGGACTGCTTCTTCCGGCGGACATATCGTTTCGGGCGATTCCACCAGCAAACCGGTGGTTGATGCCGAAGGCAACTATAGCGTAACTGTAACCGACCTGGATAATGGATGCTCTACCACCAAATCACAGTGGGTTGAAGCTGACTCTTCTACTGTTAGTTTCACAATGTCTGTCTCCAATGATTTAACTTGTTCTCAGGACACGGCTCAAATATCAGCAACCAAACTTTCGGATGTGACTTATAGCTGGAGCGGGCCTTCTATCATTGATGGCTGGGGTAGTTCTACCATTACAGTGGACGATACAGGTTCTTATGACCTGACGGTTACCAAGGATGCTACAGGTTGTGGCCTGACCAAGTCAGCACTGGTAGAGGCTGACAGTTCCAAACCGGGCAATGTAACCCTGAGCAAGTCCTCCGATATCGATTGTGATCATCCGCAGATCACCCTTACGGCGGGAACAAGTACTTCAGGGGCTTCATATGATTTTTATGCCCTTACCTCAGGCAACGTGGTCTCCCAGTCAGGCAATACCGCACAGGTCAATAAGCCCGATCAGTATGCCGTCACTGTATTCCATCCCTTAACTGGCTGCACGGCCGAAGATACTGTTACAGTGTCAGACAACACGAATTCAGTAAATGTGGTAATTGCCGCTTCGGATATGACCATTACCTGCAATACTACACAGATCAATCTGAGCATTACCTCCGATACCACGGATAAGGATGTTTTATGGAAGGCAGAAAACGGTGGTAATATCGTTTCCGGTAAGACCAAGACTTCTGCTGTCGTTGATGCAGGGGGACGTTACATAGCAGAGTTGACGGATACCATCACAGGCTGTGTGGGCCGGGATACGGTGAATATAACCGAAGATTTCTCTTCACCCACCATCTCGGGTGTGTCACTGACACCTGACAGCATTACCTGCATTTCCGATGTTACACTGGAGGCTTCCGTTAGTGGTTACAGCAGTTTACTCTGGAGTGGGCCCGGAAACATCAGCAATCCCAACAGCGATTCTACGGTAGTGGATCAGGCAGGTACCTATAAGCTGACAGCTACAGCTTCGACTGGTTGCACCACTATTGAGTATGTAGATGTTCCTGCGGATACGTTGAGTCCCAATCTGGTCTATACCGACACCTATCCCGATCTGACCTGCACCAATACCCATGATACCTTATATGCAGAATCGAGCACTCCGAATGTCACTTATCAATGGAGCGTGGTTTCGGGTTCCGGCACCATTGACAATGCCACTTCACAGGAACCGGTAGTGGACGGTCCCGGTACCTATAAGATTGTGGTCACTGCCGACAACGGCTGTACCACTGAAGGCCAGTTAAGTATAGACACCAATTATACAGAACCTGTGGTTACAGGGTTCGACAGCAATCCCGACAGCATTAGCTGTAAGAACGACTGGGTTCAGCTATCCGGCGGATCTTCCACTCCGAATGCCGATCTGTTGTGGACCACCACAGGTACAGGCACCATCAAGTATGAAACTTCCGATTCACCGCTCGTGGATGCAGCCGGCACCTACACATTGACTGTAACCCATCCCAATACAGGTTGCACCGTAGATAGCACCGTAGAAGTTTATACCAATTTTGCCAAGCCCGATGCCGTAGTGGATCAGAATGTGGCTCAGATTACCTGCTTTACGGATACTGTTCAGCTTGACGGAAGTGCCTCGACAGGTGTTAATTTTGACTGGAATGCCAAAAACGGCAGTGCTTTTATTCCAAACGACTCGGTTGAACAACCCTATGTTACTTCCGACGGTTGGTATATACTTACGGTGGAACATCCGCACAGCGGTTGTACGGATAAGGATTCAGTGGAAATTACCACCAACAACTCCGTACCTTCCATCACCATGGGCTCCGTCAGCCAGGATACACTGAACTGCGCCGTGGATTCCTCCGAATTGGAGGTGAGCTTTGTGGATGAACCGGATTATTGGTGGTCTACCACCGATGGCCACATAAGGAGCGGTGACAGTTCAACCGTAGCTGTTGTGGATGCTCCCGGTACTTATACTTTTACGGCCATTGATTCTACTACGGGTTGCACCAATTCCAAGTCGGTGACCATCTATGAGGAAACCACCAAGCCTAAGGTAAGCCTCTCTTCTGAAATTCTGACCTGCAGCAGGGAT
>CAYNPZ010000032.1:5702-10664 GCA_964399175.1 uncultured Bacteroidales bacterium
AAGGGTGGATTATGCCACCGATCTGGATAAAGTTTCCTATTCCTGGGTATCTGGTGCAGGCGGAAATATTGTATCAGGAGACGAAAATCTTCCCAATCCGCGGGTAACCAAGCCGGCCGATTACACACTTACCCTTACCGACGATGTGAATGGCTGTACAAGGACCAAGACCATTACGGTTTCTCAAAATACTACCAAACCCGATGTGTATGTGGATACCACGATCAATGATCTTACCTGTTCCCGTACAGAGGTTACCTTGAGTGCCAGCACGAACATTTCGGATTCGTCCTTTGAATGGTCAACTACGGGCAGCGGCAACATTGTTAACCGGTATACGCCTACCCCCACCGTTGATGCCCCAGGTTGGTATATTGTCAAGGTTACGAATAACAATACCGGATGTTATGCGAAGGATAGCGTGTATGTGGATGAAAATGTCTCTGTTCCCAGTGTATATGTTGATCCGGTTAAGGACATAACCTGTTCCAGGCCATCGGTCGAGCTGTCAGGCAGTTCTTCGGATGATGTATATTATAGCTGGACCGGCGGACCGGGTAACATTTCAGATCCCAATTCAGCACTGACCTATGTGGATGCCGGCGGAAACTACACATTGACTGTAGAGGATAAGGTGAACGGCTGTACGAACGATACCACCGTAACGGTCTATGAAGACACAGACGCACCGGCAGCACCGGCGGTCAGTGATACCGGTAGTTGCTATGGATCGCCCAATGTGCCCATTCAGGCTTCAGGCTCCAACATAAAATGGTATGACGATGCAGCCCTTGACTCCTCAAATCTGATAGCCACCGGCAACAGCTATACACCTACATTTAACAGCGTTGGTGATTCGGTCTACTATGTTACCCAAACCGGCTCCAACGGTTGTGAGAGTTCTGCTGCTTCTGTAGTCTATACCATTTATGCTCTGCCTTCTCCTCCCACAGCAAGTGATAAGGAAAGCTGCTATGGAGAACCGGTACCGGAACTTCAGGGTTATCCTTCAGATCCATCCTATCCGGTTAAATGGTATAACTCTTCTGACAGCCTGTTAGCTACATCTGATGAATATTATCCCAATAAAACCGCAGTTGGTACCTATGAATATGGAGTTACTCAAACAGATCAGCATGGCTGTGAGAGCAATCAGGAGCAGGTTTATCTGACGATTCATGACCTGCCGTCTGCCCCGGTTGTTGAGGAGGACACTTTAAGGGTATGTGAAGGATCGCCGAACAAATCCTTCTTTGCGGAAGGCACCAATATTGCCTGGTACAATACAACGCCGCCGGCAAGCCCTATAGCTACGGGCAATATGTTTACCCCGACAGTGAGCGGAACAGGGACTTATACCTTCTATGTCACACAATCTTCAACCAGTACCAGTTGCGAGAGTCCTTATACAGAGGTTACATACATCATTCTCCCCAATCCAGATGCTTATAATGTTACAGGCGGAGGCAACTATTGTGAAGGTACGGGAGGCAAGGAAATCAGTCTGGATAATTCTGATGCTTCTACAACTTATGAACTACGACAGGATGGCAATACCTATATTACCGGAAAATCCGGAACAGGCGGAAGTTTGAGCTTCGGCCAGATCAAGCCGGAAGGCACCTATACGGTATATGCCAAAGCTTCTAACGGATGTGTAGCCAAAATGTCCGGTACAGCTATTATTTCAGTAGATTCGCTGCCCGAAGCTGCCGGCGATATTACGGGTACGGCTGAGGTATGCCAGGGAGCCACCGGCATCGATTATTCTGTGCCGGAAATTGAGTATGCCGATGACTATATCTGGAGCATACCCGATGGAGCGGAGATTGTAGCCGGAAATAATTCCAAAACGATCACGGTTAACTATTCTGATACAGCCCAAAGCGGAATGGTAACGGTATATGGCAGCAACTCATGCGGCGACGGCGCCGTTTCCACAGGATTTGCGGTAGAGGTGAATCCCCTGCCGGATGATGCTGGTAGTATTACCGGTCCTTCTTCTGTTTGTCAGGGAGCTGACGGTGTATCCTTTGAAGTGCCAAAAATTGATCATGCCGATACCTATGTATGGTCTGTACCTTCAGGGGCGACTATTGTCTCGGGCAACGGCACGCGCAGCATTGTTGTGGATTTTGATGAGTCATCTACAGGCGGCATCGTGAAAGTGTATGGTCAGAATAGCTGCGGTACAGGAGCCACTTCACCGGGTCATTCCGTAGATGTGAATTCCAAACCCATCATTGATACCGAGACCTATCAGTCGATCTGTTCGGCATCCGATTCGCTTATTGCCGATGACCCGGGTTCTGCAACCATTAGCTGGGATCTGATCGACGGACAAGCGACTATAGCCAATCCCAATAGCTTTGAAACGGAGGTAACCGATCTGGGCAATGGCATCAACAACTTTGAAGTCACTCTGACCAGCACCAGTAATGGATGTGCCGATATAGACACGGTAACGATTGAGAACAACCAGCAATTTGTCAATGCAGGGGCAGATCAAACGCTTTGTGCCGATTCCATCAAGCTTTCCGGAAACAAACCGGACGCCGGTGTTACGGGAACGTGGAGTGTCGAGCAGGGCGCTGCCAACTTTGCCGATGCCAATCAGTACAATACGATGATAAAAGAGCTTGCAAAAGGCGTGAATGTATTGCGGTGGACCTTGACGAAGAATGGATGCACCAGCTATGATGAAGTGACCATCATTAATGATTCGCCAACAACGTCCGAGGCTGGAATAGCCCAGGATGTCTGTGCTGATTCCACATGGCTTGATGCCAATACACCTTCAGTGGGTGGCGGAGAATGGTCCGTGGTTCAGGGATTTGTTGATTTCCAGGACAAGACCGATCCGGATACGAAGATTACCAGCATAGCTCGTGGAGAAAACATACTGCGCTGGACCATCACGAATAATGCCTGCAGTTCGCAGGATACGGTAAGAATATCGAACAACCAGGTAGATGTAGAAGCAGGTGATGACCAGGTATTGTGTACCTACAGGACCAACCTGGATGCAACACCTCCTGCTAAAGGTGAGGGTGAATGGTCTGTAGTAAAGGGATCTGCTACGTTTGACGACCGTTTCTTACCGACAACAGAGGTTTATCTTGGACTTTCTGATACCACGGTTCTTGCATGGAATGTGTATTATGAAGGGTGCCAGTCTGCGGACAGCATTACCCTTATAAACAATTCACCATCCAATGCTGATGCAGGAGAAAATAAGGATATTTATCAAAATTCCGTTTACCTGGACGCCACAGTACCCACTACCGGTACCGGCAAGTGGTCGCTGCTTGAAGGTGCTGGTAACATTCAGGACGTATATGATCCGAAGACCGAGGTAACCGAGCTGGCCTACGGAGAGAACCTTTTCCAGTGGAAGGTGACCCATGAAGGCTGTGTATCTATTGATAGTGTAACAATCAATAACAAAACAACCGGTTCGGTTTCTGCTGGTAACGATACCATTATATGTAATGATGAAATAAGGCTTAACGGTTCTGAGCCACTTCAGGGCGAGGGAGAATGGTCTGTAGTAACCGGCTCTGCAACCTTCGACGATAAGAGTGCGCACAACACCATGGCCCGTAACCTGGCCAGAGGCGAAAATGTGCTTAAATGGACCGTTTATGGAAACGGGGTGGTTTCCGATACGGTAAAGATCACCAACAATGCACCTACGGAAGCAAATGCCGGCCCGGATATGGCCTATTGCCGGGATTCGGTCCAGCTTTCCGCGAACAATCCCACTGTAGGTACCGGTGAATGGACCTTAGTAGCTGGGGACGGTACTTTGGGAGATAAGTCAGTTAATAATACCACCATAGAAGGTCTGGGAACCGGGAAGAATACGCTCAGGTGGACCATTACCCATAAGAATTGTAAATCGAGTGACGAGGTCATCATCACCAACAATGAACCCACCCAGGCAGATGCCGGTGTGGATCAGACACTCTGCTCGGACGAGGCTACGCTCTACGGTAATTCGCCTTCAGTAGGGGAAGGGTTGTGGACCCTGGTAAGCGGTTCCAATTCTGTGGAATTCCAGGACCAGACGGTAGGGAATACACGGGTTACCAACCTGGGACATGGAGATAATGTATTGCGATGGACCATTACCAATGAAAATTGTTCTTCTTCTGATGAAGTAACCATCACCAATGACAATCCTACAGAACCTATTGCTGGCCGGGATAAATCAATCTGTGTGGATTCCTTCCGGATGAATGCTAATGAAGCTGTGGTTGGAACCGGTGAATGGAGCGTGATTAGTGGTTACGGTGATTTCACCGATCCCAATGACCATGAAACCAAAGTGAAAAACCTTGCCAAAGGAAATAATATATTGAGATGGACCATTGAGCACAACGGATGTGTATTGTACGATGAGGTAGAGATTTCCAATGATCTGATTGAAGCGGATGCGGGGTACGATCAGGAGCTGTGCCAGGACAGCACAAGTCTGTCTGCTAATAATCCTGGTAAAGGCACGGGTTACTGGTCGGTTGTTACCGGTTCAGCCGTGTTTGAAGATGCATCCAATCCTACTACGGATGTGAACGAGCTGGATTACAGGAATCCCAACGTACTGAAGTGGACCATTTCAAATAAATCATGCGTTTCTACCGATAAGGTGACCATAGAGAACAAGGATCCCGGCATTGTTTATGCAGGTCAGGATAACGACGTTTGTGATGACTCGTATTATCTGAAAGCCAATCCGAATTACCTCGGTGAGGGCCACTGGGAAGCTCTGAGTGGAGGAGGTAACATACAGGATGATTCCTCTGCAAGTACTATGGTTGAAGATTTGGGTCTCGGAAAAAACACCTTCCGATGGAGGGTTAATCGGGATGGTTGTGTTAAGTACGACGATGTAACCATTTACAACAACCTTCCTGTTGAAGCCTATGCCGGAGAAAACGACAGCATTTGCAATACTTCCTA
>CAYNPZ010000032.1:10764-19195 GCA_964399175.1 uncultured Bacteroidales bacterium
CCGGGCAAACCGGCACCTGGGAAGTGGTTGAAGGCAGTGGTGAATTCGAAGATCCGCATGACCCGAAAACCAAGGTTGTCAATATGAGTCACGGCTCAAATACTTACCGGTGGAATATCAGTTACAGGGGTTGCAACCTCTATGATGAGGTCACCATTGTAAACAATTCACCCACGGAAGCCATTGCCGGCAATAACATCCACGTATGTGGCGATGAGGTAAGGCTGAATGCCAGCGAGCCCAGCATTGGTACTGGTGAATGGAGCCTGGTAAGCGGGGAGGCGGATTTCTCTGATAAGACCAATGCGAAATCAAGGGTGACCAATCTTGGCTTCGGACCGAACACACTGCGATGGACCACTACTAATGGCACTTGTACCACATTGGATGAAGTGATCGTATATAATGATAAGGCTGAGGTATACGCCGGTGTTGATCAGGAAGTTTACAGGGATTCAACTACCCTGGTAGCAAATAAACCAACCCGTGGAGAAGGAAAATGGATCATACTGGGTGGTTCGGGCACTTTTGATGATCCCACCAAAGCCCAAACAAAGGTACGTGACCTGAGCGGCGGGGTAAATACTTTCAGGTGGACCATCACCAATAGCGGTTGCAAGGCTTCCGATGAGGTCAGTATTACTTACTATGAGATGCCTGATCCGGAATTTGATGTAAATAAAGACAATGGTTGTCCTCCATTAACAGTGCAGTTCTATAATGAGTCCATCAAGGCCAACAGCAATTTCACCTGGGATTTCGGAGATGATAATGTATCCACTCATGAAAATCCAAGACATACTTATTATGAAACCGGAGAATATACTGTAGAACTCAAGACAAAAGGCCCGGACGGAAGTACGGTTACGGAAGATACTACCATTGTGGTGCATGATCTACCTGAGGCAAACTTTGATGTCGCACCCGAACATCTCTACATACCTGAGCAGCATCTGCAGTGTTATGATATGTCAATAGATGCCGAGAGGTACCTCTGGCATTTCGGGGACGGGAATACTTCGACAGAACCCAGCCCGAAGCATAATTATCAGGATACGGGAACCTATGATATCCGGCTCGAAGTGTGGTCCCCATATGAATGTTATGATGATACTACCATTCAAAATGTGGTTAAGGTGGATCAAAGCGGTAAGATCAAATTCCCCTCCGGGTTTACACCAAATCCCAACGGGCCTGTTGGCGGGCATTATGATGAAAACTCCAGGCAGAACGATGTATTCCATCCCATAGCAAAAGGCGTGGAAGAATATCATCTTCAGATATTCAACCGGTGGGGTGTGATGGTATTCCAGTCCGATAAGCTGGATGTAGGCTGGGATGGATACTACCGGGGTAAACCCGCTGAAGAAGGTGTTTATATCTATAAAGTGCAGGGTACATTCAACAATGGAAGGCGTTTTGAAAAAGTCGGGGATTTTGTCTTAATAAGGAAGTAGTTATGAGGATAACACGAGCAATTTTAATAACGGGTTTGTTGCTGGTCAATACCATGATTTTTGGTCAGGATCCGCATTTTTCTCAATTTTATGCCGCTCCGCTTTATATGGCTCCTTCGTTTGCAGGAGCATCGGAGCAAACAAGGATTACACTGAATTACAGAGATCAGTGGCCTAAAATACCCGGTGTTTTTGTAACTTACTCTTTCGCTGCCGATCATTACCTTCAGGAGTTGAACAGCGGCCTGGGCGTCTATTTTATGAGTGACCAGGCAGGCGATGGTAAAATCTCAACCACCAATATCGCCGGGAACTACTCCTACAAATTACAGCTTACTGATCGGTGGTATTTTCAGCCGGGGCTCAAATTTTATTATCATCAGTACCAGCTGGATTATTCCAAAGTGGTTTTTAACGACCAGCTCGGGTTTGATTATACCAATCCTACCTCCGTTGAGATCAACGAGGACGAAAAAATAGCCTATGTGGACTTTGGCACCTCCTTATTGTTTTATAACCACAAATACTGGGTTGGAGGGATGGTGGATCATCTGATCAAGGCAAATCCATCATTTCAAAACAATCCCAATTATAAACCAATGAGATACAATTTATTCGGCGGTGTCCAGATGTCTGTTGACCAGTTAAAATTTAAGAGAAGCCGACATAGCCTTTATGCTGCTTTTCATTTTCAATCCCAACAAAAGATTCAGCAACTGAATGTGGGGGGATATTACCAAAAGGAGTCTTTTATGGTGGGCCTATGGTACAGGGGAATTCCCATTATCCCGGATTCACCTTCAGTAGATGCCGTTATTCTAATGTTGGGATATCACAGCAGCAATTTTAGCGTGGGTTACAGCTACGATGCCACCATATCGCGGTTGATCACCAATACAGGTGGAGCGCACGAAATATCTCTTTCTTATATGTTTTCCGGGGAAGATCTATTCAGTAACAAGGAGTACACGCCTCCGCCATGCCCCAGGTTTTAGTACCTTATTAGGTATCCTGCTTGGTTTTGGCTTGTCCAAGTTGGGATATTTTATCGTGCAAGGTTAAATTTATGTTAATTATTTGTTTGGTTGCCGGAAAATTTATATCATTGCAGGCTGAACGAATAGCATAATATGAGCATATATTTCATTCATACGGCGGTTCATCACCACCATCATCATTTTGAGTATCAAATTGTATGTGGAAGGACTGCAGTATGCTGATTGTTGAATCAAAAGAAAAATTTTAAGGCCTGTGGAAATTCCGCAGGCCTTTTTTTATGAGAAAAACACATGAATAATGAACAAACTCAAGATTGCATTACAGAAAAAAGGTCGGCTGAGCGAAAAATCGCTTGAGCTGATCAAAGAGTGCGGCATTTCTCTGAATAACGGGAGCCGCAAGCTGTTATCGGATTCCTCTGATTTTCCCCTGGAGATTATCTACCTGCGCGATGATGATATTCCCAGGTATGTAAGTGATGGAGTAGTAGATATAGGTATTGTCGGTGAAAATGTGGTCCATGAAGAAGGTGAGGAAGTGGATGTTCGGGAGGACCTGGGTTTTGCCCGCTGCCGTTTATCCCTCGCTATTCCAAAATCTGAGGAATATACCGGGGTGAATTATTTCGAGGGAAAGAAGGTGGCTACTTCTTACCCGAACATATTGCGCGACTTTTTCAATCAACAGAATATTGCGGCTGATATCCATGAGATTAGCGGCTCTGTTGAAATTGCACCCGGCATTGGCCTATCCGATGCCATATTTGATATTGTCAGCACCGGCAGCACTTTGATAAGTAACGGACTGAAAGAAGTGGAAAAAGTTATGGACTCCCAGGCCGTGCTGATCTCAAAACCGAATATGGAAGAAGAGAAAGAAGCACATCTGTCTCATTTGCTTTTTCGGATTCGATCTGTAAAAAAATCCAGAAAGAACAAATATATTCTTCTGAACGCACCCAATGACAAGCTGGATGAAATTACCGCCCTGATACCCGGGATGAAAAGTCCTACGGTGATGCCTCTGGCAGAAGAGGGATGGAGTTCGGTGCATTCTGTATTGAATGAGAGCGATTTCTGGGAAGTGATTGATAAGCTAAGGGAAAAGGGAGCCCAGGGCATACTTGTCATTCCGATTGAAAAAATGATTATTTAGACGATAAAACATGAAATCAATGAAGATTATTCATTATCCTAAAAACCAGGAATGGGACGCATTATTGAGACGTCCCGACCAGGATCAGGGAGAGATCCGTACCAGTGTAACCCAGATACTTGAGGATGTACGGAAAAACAGAGATGCTGCCTTGCAGAAATACACCAAAGCATTGGATGGTATTCAGCTTGAGCAGTTCAGGGTTACCAGAGAAGAAATTGAATCGGCGGCCGACAAGCTTGATGATAAGCTTAAAGAAGCGATCAAGCTAGCTGCTGAGAATATTGACAAGTTCCACCGGGCACAAAAGGGTGAGAAAACGAGCGTTGAGATCATGCCGGGGCTGGACTGCTGGCAGAAACCTGTCCCTATTGATGCAATCGGCATTTATGTCCCCGGAGGTAGCGCACCGCTGTTTTCTTCCGTTTTGATGATGGCAGTTCCGGCAAGGGTTGCAGGGTGCAACAATATCGTTTTAACCACTCCTCCTGATAAAGAAGGAGGCGTACATCCGGCCATTTTATATGCAGCCCGGCAGAGCGGAGTAGATGAGATATACAAGGTAGGAGGAGCACAGGCTGTTGCGGCTATGGCTTATGGGACGGACAGCATTCCCCGCGTCAACAAGATTTTTGGGCCTGGTAACCGTTTTGTTACATTGGCCAAACAGCTGGTATCAATGGAAGGGGTAGCCATTGACCTTCCCGCAGGCCCCTCGGAGGTTCTGGTGGTAGCAGATGATCAGGTTCCTGCTCCCTTTATTGCCGCTGACCTCTTATCTCAGGCAGAGCACGGTGCAGACAGCCAGGTGGTTCTTCTGAGCACCAGTGAAAAATTGCTGGAAGACGCCCGTCGGGAAATCGATAAAATGCTGAAAGATTTGCCAAGAAGGGATATCGCCGAAAAAGCACTGGAAAACAGTCGTTTGATTTTGCTGAACGATATGGGTGAAATCATGGATATGGTAAATTTTTATGCCCCCGAACACCTTATTCTGGCAACTGAGAATGCATCGGAACTGGCACGACAGGTAAGGAATTCGGGTTCAGTGTTTATCGGAAATTATACACCGGAAAGCCTGGGTGATTATTCTTCAGGTACGAATCACGTCCTGCCCACCAACGGTTATGCTGTTTCTCACAGTGGTGTGAATCTGGATTCCTTTGTAAAGAAGATCACCTTCCAGAAAGCCTCCGAAGAAGGCCTTGACAAAATCGGTGAAAGCACCATGCGTATGGCGCGGGCAGAAGGCCTGGAAGCCCATAATAAAGCCGTTCAGGTTCGAATGGATTACAAAAATCGTTAGCTATGATTCAGGTGAATAATCTGGTAAGAGAAAATGTAAAACAGTTGGTGCCTTACAGTGCGGCCAGAGAGAAATACCAGGGGGAAGGGTATGTTTTTCTGGATGCCAATGAAAATCCCTTTGGCAAATCGCTGAACCGTTATCCCGATCCCTACCAAAAGGCACTCAAAAAGAAACTTGCCGGAATCAAAGGCACAGATACGGAACAGATTTTTATCGGCAACGGAAGTGATGAGATCATTGATCTTTTGATACGGGCTTTCTGTAATCCCGGAAAGGACAATATGATTGTTCCCGAACCGACCTATGGGATGTATGAAGTGGCAGGCAATATCAATGGTGTGGAAGTGCGGAAGCCTTTACTGACAGAGGATTTTCAGCCCGATACGGATGAGATTTTTCGACAAACAGATCATAATTCCAAGCTGATCTTTCTCTGCAGTCCCAACAATCCTACGGGGAACCTGCTGGATTCGGAAAAAGTGAAAGAAATCCTGGACCGATTTCAGGGTCTGGTGGTACTTGATGAAGCATACATTGATTTTTCCGGTGATCCGGGATTTTTGCCATTGCTCGCTCAATACGGCAATTTGATTATTATGCAAACCTTTTCAAAGGCAAGAGGGTTGGCTGGCATCCGTTTGGGGTATGCATTTGCTATCCCTGAAATCATCAGTATATTAAATAAGATTAAATATCCCTATAATGTAAACCGGGTTACTCAAAACCTTGCCCTGAGGAAAATTAAAAAACGGAAACAGTTTGAAAGAAAGGTGAAAATGATCAAGAGGGAAAAAGAAAGGTTGGTTGATTTCTTCGAAAACTGTAGTTTTGTAGCGCATGTATTTCCATCCGATGCCAATTTCATGCTTGTAAAGGTATCAGATCCTGAAGGATTGGTTGGATTTCTTGCTGAACGGAGGGTAATTATCAGGGATCGTTCAGGTTTGCCCGGATGTGAGAATTCAGTGAGAGTCACTGTCGGCAGACCCCCCGAAAACAATCGGCTGATGAAATTCTGCCGGGAATTTGAAAATAACAAAACAGCATGATGAAAAAATATCTTTTTGTTGACCGGGACGGAACCCTCATAAGGGAACCGGAAGACGAGCAGGTGGATTCCCTTGAGAAGATGGAATTTCTACCGGGTGTATTCAGAAATCTTTATCTGATCACCCATCTACTGGATTATCGCCTGGTTATGGTTTCCAATCAGGATGGTCTGGGGACGGCCTCTTATCCTGAGAAAGATTTTAAGCTGGTTCAGGAGAAGCTGCTTAAATTTTTGAGCAATGAGGGGGTTCAGTTTGATGAGGTAGTGATTGATCCTTCCACCCCGGAGGATAAATCTCCCAATCGGAAGCCCAATACGGGAATGGTCAGATCATACCTGGAGTGCGATTTCGACAGGGAAGCCTCATTTGTACTCGGCGACAGGGATACGGATATTATTCTGGCAAGGAATATGGGCATTCAGGGGATTAAGATCAATGAAGATGATCCATCCGTCCCTGATGAGCTGAAAGATTTCTGTGCCCTTGCAACTCAAAGCTGGGACCAGATCTTTTCCTGGCTTAGAAAATTCTACCGTACAGCTCAGATTAAAAGGGAGACAAAAGAAACCTCCATTTTTGGCTCATTATCGCTTGATGGAGTGGGCCATTCGGATATACGAACCGGTCTTGGCTTCTTCAATCACATGCTGGATCAGCTGGCCAGGCACGGGAACATGGATTTGGAGCTTAATGTCAAGGGAGACCTGGAGGTAGACGAGCATCATACCATTGAAGATACAGGACTGGCCCTGGGTGAGGCTTTCGCCAGAGCGGTCGGAAATAAAAAAGGACTGGAACGTTTTGGTTTTTCAGTTCCCATGGATGAATGCATAGCCAACTGCGTGCTCGATTTATCGGGCAGGAGCCATCTGGAATGGAAGGTGGAATTCAACCGGGAGAGAATCGGAGAGGTCCCCACTGAAATGTTTGAGCACTTTTTTGAGTCTTTTGCCCGGGAAGCCGGCTGTACCCTTCATATTAACGCCGGCGGCAAAAACGATCATCACAAAATTGAAGCGGTTTTCAAGTCATTTGCAAGAACACTTAAAATGGCCGTGGAGCAAAATGTGAATAATGTAACCATACCGACTACAAAAGGAAAGCTATAAAATGAACACAGTGATCATTAAATATAATGCCGGCAACATAAGGTCGGTGGATTTTGCCCTGAAAAGGCTGCACCAGAATGCAGAAATTACCGATGATCATGAAAAGATAAAAAAGGCAGACAGGGTGATCTTTCCAGGTGTAGGCGAGGCAAAAAGCACCATGGACTATCTGGCGGAAAGGGGACTGGATGAGTTGATCCTGAATCTTGAACAGCCGGTTTTAGCCATCTGCCTGGGTATGCAGCTTTTGTGCGAAAGTTCCGAAGAACGGAATGCAAAGACGTTGGGGTTGATTGATACAAAAGTGAAGCGATTTCAGGGTAACATCAAAGTGCCCCATATGGGATGGAACCGGATTTTCGGACTGAAAACGCCGCTTTTTAAGGGAATTGAAGAAGGAGCATTCGTCTATTTTGTGCATAGCTACTATGTGCCCATGACGGATTATACCATTGCAAAAAGCTACCATTCCAGGCTGTTTAGCGCTGCAGTGCATAAGGACAACTTTTTTGCCGTACAGTTTCATCCTGAAAAAAGCGGTAAAATCGGCGAAAAGATATTGACTAATTTTTTAAACGTAGTTGGATGAATGAACTAGCCGGAAACATGATCTATATAACCATTTAATGACTGAATGACAAATAATGACCACAAATGACCATTAATGACTATGGATTCTATGATAGAACCAATCCCATCCATCGATCTGATGCAGGGGAAATGTGTGAGGCTTAAGCAGGGGCAGTTCGACAGGCAGACAGAATATCCCCACGATCCGGTGGACCTGGCAAGGCTCTATATGCAGAAAGGTTTCAGAAGGCTTCATGTGGTTGATCTTGAAGGAGCCAAAAACAAGAAGCTGATGCACCTTGAAACACTGGCACAATTGAGGCGGTCAACCAGTCTTGTCATTGATTACGGTGGGGGCATCCGTAGCAAACAGGATGTTGAAAAAGTACTGGAGGCCGGTGCGGATTTTGTAACCGTTGGATCCCTGGCCATCCGGGAACCCGATACGTTCAGGCAATGGATGGCGGAAACCGGTGCGGAGAAGTTTATTCTTGCAGCAGATGTGAAAGGTGATGTTGTGGCTGTTGATGCCTGGACAAGCGGCTCCGATCTGAAAGTGGAGGATCTTATCAGTCAGTTCCGTTCGGATGGCCTGAAAGAGGTTCTTTGTACCGACATTAGCCGCGATGGCATGTTGGAAGGAGTCAATACGGAGCTTTATAAAAGGCTGAAGGAAGTATTCCCTCAAATCAAAATTATTGCCAGCGGGGGTGTTACCTCCCTGGATGATCTCAGAGAACTGGATCAATATGGGGTTGATGCCGCGGTCATAGGTAAGGC
>CAYNPZ010000032.1:19295-29374 GCA_964399175.1 uncultured Bacteroidales bacterium
ATGATCTCAGAGAACTGGATCAATATGGGGTTGATGCCGCGGTCATAGGTAAGGCTCTTTATGAAGGACAGGTTGACCTTGATGAGCTAGCCCGGATGGTTCCTGAATGACCAGAGTGAGATTTGTGAGTTTGGGATGGTCTACGTGATCGATCCGGGCTCGCCTGGGCTAAGCGTTGGTGGAGCAAGGCAACCTCGCATCAGATAAGCAGGTTTTAAGGGGAAAGCGTGGAGCAAAGCCAGGCTTTTTCAATAGCATTAGAATTATGGTTGAATAATAAGTTTAAAGAATTTTTGTAAATTGAATTAAAATGAACTTATGCTAGCAAAGCGAATCATTCCCTGCCTGGATGTTAAAGACGGGAAAACCGTAAAGGGGATAAAATTTAAGCAGATTAAGGATGTTGGCGATCCGGTTGAGCTGGGAGAGTTATACTCCAGGGAAGGAGCTGATGAGTTGGTCTACCTGGATATAACGGCATCACATGAAAAGCGTAAAACCCTCCCTCAACTGGTGCGGCGAATTGCCGAGAATCTTAATATCCCTTTCACTGTTGGAGGAGGTATTAATGAGCTCAAAGATGCTGAGATCCTGCTGGAATCAGGGGCAGATAAAATTTCGGTTAATTCCGCGGCGGTCAATTCACCGGAACTGATCAGCCAGATGGCTGAAAATTTCGGCAGCCAGTTTGTTACCCTGGCAATAGATGCCAAGAACATTAAGGGAAACTGGAAGGTATTTATCAACGGAGGCAGGATTAATACGGAAAGGGACCTCTTTCAGTGGGCCAGAGAGGGAGAGGAAAGAGGATGCGGAGAAATTCTGTTTACCTCGATGGATCATGACGGAGCAAAAAAGGGCTATGCTCTTGATCCTTTAAATGAGCTGAGCCAAACCCTTTCCATTCCTGTGATAGCTTCCGGAGGAGCAGGAGCCATGGAGCATTTCTCGGAAGTATTCACTAAGACTCATGTAGATGCGGCTTTGGCAGCCAGTATTTTTCATTACAATGAGATCGGCCTCCGGGAACTGAAAAGTTACCTGAAGCGGAAGGGTGTAGAGGTGAGGATATGAGAAGACGAGAAGACGAGAAAACGAGAAGAGGAGAAGACGAGAAATGTAGTTATGAGTTGTAAGACAGTAAAGAAGTAGGCAGTAAGCTGTAAGCAGCGAAGAGTCTGAAGGTAGGCAGTAGAGACGCAAGGCTTGCGTCTCGGAGATCTTTGAACGACGGCACGACAGAACGACTGCACGAGGGCACGAGAGAGCGACAAGACGAAAGAACGAGAAGAGGAGAAAAGTAGTGAGTTTTGAGCAGTGAGTTTTTTAATTTATCTCAGTTCCCAGTTCTCAGTTCTCAGCGCTCAGTTCTCATTGCTCAACGCTCAGTTCCAAACGCTATTCTTTTCCTTCTTATCTTAGCCTTAGCCTCTGCCTTAGCACTATTTCAACAATGTAACAATTTAATCATTCAATTCCGCCTGCACTAGGTTTCGGCGGGCAGTCCCGCCTACGATGCGGGCAGTCCCGCCTGCATTGCGGGCAGTCCCGCCTGCATTGCGGGCAGGCATTCAATCAATCAATCAATCAATCATTCATTCTATGGAACTTGACTTTAACAAAATTAACGGAATTCTGCCGGTGGTGATCCAGGACTGGTATACTTTAAAAGTGCTTATGCTGGGCTTTATGAACCAGGAAGCTTATGAGAAAACCGTATCGGAAGGGTATGTAACCTTTTACAGCCGTTCGAGGGAACAGCTATGGACCAAAGGAGAAACCAGCGGCAATTATTTAAAGGTTAAGGAAATAAAAACCGATTGCGACAATGACAGTCTTCTCATCAAGGTTGAACCTTTTGGTAATACCTGCCATTTGGGAAAATACAGCTGTTTTGATGAGAAGAAGGACGATGATTATGAATTTTTGTCGAAACTCGAGCACTTGTTGTATGAACGGCTGGAAAAGATGCCGGAGGGTTCCTATACCTCCAAACTATACGGACAAGGGATTGATAAAATAGCACAAAAAGTAGGAGAGGAGGCGGTTGAACTTGTGATTGAAGCCAAGGGCGAGGACCGCGAGCGTTTGGTGAATGAAGCCGCCGACCTGGTGTATCACATGATGGTGCTGCTGGTGTACAAGGGATATACTTTGGATGAGGTGGTTGAAATCCTTAAATCACGGCACAAGTGACCAGGTATATTGTAAATAATGTTCCCTGTTGGTATAACAGGGAACTGCTCATGATTTACCACAACAATTTTATACAATTATTTATTCTTTTGTAAAATCATCCCGTACATTTCTCTCCCATTTTTTTGCCTTGGTGATAAGGCCGGCTTTGCCAATCATATGTGCTCCCAGGGGGGATGTCAGATAAATGAAGATAATGATCATTAAACCTTTAAGAATGTTTGTGACCTGAGGAAAAGCCATCATTGTTCCTATTAAAATAAGTGAAATTCCTATAGAGTTTGTTTTGGTTGTTGCATGCATGCGCATGAAAAGATCCGGAAGTCGAATTATCCCGATGGCCGATATCAGGATGAATAAGGCTCCCATGATCAGAAATATGAATACAATCCACTCAATCATGATGACCTCCTTTCGTAAGAAATTTTGCTATGGCTACGGTAGCGATAAATATTACAAGAGAGATTACTATGACTATATCCAGGTACTCTTTTTGTCCTGTAATGATCATAACTAACAGAACGATACCCAGTGCAACAAAGGCCAGTAGATCAAGAGCTATGACCCGATCGGGAATGGAGGGCCCCTTGTATAATCTTATTAATATAATAAAAATTGAGGCAATCAATATATATAGTGCTATTTTCGCTCCCAGAATAATCATAATGCCCTTACTTAAACAGTTTATATATTCTCATTTCAAGGTCTTTGATTTCCTTTATGCTTTTTTCTTCATCGAAAAGAAAAAGGAAATGCACATAGATGTGTTGTTTATCCTCTGACAGGTCGACGGTCAAAGTTCCCGGCGTCATGCTTATTGAGTTAACTAACAGTAGTATAGCTTGGCTGTGCGTAAGGTGAACGGGGATTTTCAAAATCCCTGGTTTCATGTTTAACCTGGGTGATATAATATGGTAAGCCAGTTCAAAATTGGACTGGATCACTTTTGATATATAGAAGAAGAAGAATTTAAATATGTCAGTTATTTTTTCAGTAATCCGAAACATGGTTTCCTCTTTTATGATTTGAGCACAGCCTCGATATAAATTTCAGGATTTTTGAGGACACTGGTAGCTTCCTGCAGAACATCCATGAACCATCCGGCAAATATACCTAAAATCAACGTAGAAAGGGCAAGAATGCCTACGGGATATATCATTGAGGGCTTCAGCTTCAGGGATTTTGGCGGATTATCTTCATAGGGGTTATTTTTCCAAAAAGCCTCATTCCATATTTTCATCATGGAAAATAACGTGACTATACTTACCCAAATGGCAATCCCTGTAATAATAAAATGTTTTGTTTCGAAACCAGCTTTTATTAAAGATAGCTTTCCAAAGAAACCGGACAGAGGAGGTAATCCTGCCAGTGCCATTGCGGGAATAAAGAAAAGCAGACCCACCCAGGGATGTTCTTTAAAAAGCCCTCCAATTGATTTTAGCTGAAAACTACCTGTTTTTTGATAGACTAAACCACTGGCAAGAAATGTGGCTGTTTTAGCCAGAATATTGTGTAACATAAAATAAATGCCTGCAGCAATGGCAAATGCGGAAAAGATTCCCAATCCCATGATCATGTAGCCTATCTGACTAATGATGTGAAATGATAAAATACGTCTGATATCATATTGGGAGGCGGCTGCGAGCACCCCGACTACCATAGTGAAACCGGCTAAAATGAGCAAAAGACCCTGCCAAAAAGGATTGATTACGGTGATGTAAAGCGTAAAGAAGCGGATCATTGCATATACGCCTACTTTAGTGAGCAAACCTGCAAAGAGTGCTGTAATGGTAACCGGGGTTGTATGATAGGATGAAGGTAACCAGAAAAAAAACGGGAAAATAGCGGCTTTAATGCCAAAAGCCATAAAGAAAAGGATAAACGATGAATTCATCATAAATGACTGGTCGTTTCCCCTGACGGTTAATGCCAGATCGGCAAGGTTAAGGGTTCCGGTTTTTCCATAAACCAACCCTATGCCGGCTAAAAAAAGGAATGAACCCAGAAGGTTCATGGTAACATATTTAATGGCGCCTTCTATCTGTTCCTTCTCACTGCCAAGTGTAATGAGCGCAAATGAGGAAATAAGCATGACTTCAAACCAAACATACATGTTGAAAATATCTCCGGCAACAAAAGCTCCGTTAACGCCCATTATCAGTGTGTGAAAAAACAGGAAGAACCGAAACCGGTGACGCTTTTCGTCAATTCCGCTTAAAGCATAAAAAGCTGTCAGCAGGGCCATGAAGGATGTAATCATCAACATTACAGCACTAAAAAGATCAATAACAATCGTTATCCCGAAGGGAGCTTTCCATCCTCCTGCTTGCATCACCTGTATGCCATTCTCCCTGACATGATAAAAGATCAGCGAATTTATGATAAATAGCAGTATCGCACCGGTAATTCCTGTCAATTTTATCCACCGGATATTTTTTCCTGCAATCAGCAAAGCAAGGGCAAACATCAACGGAGCCAGTATGGGTAAGGCTATCATCATGATTTATCGGTTTGTTTTACCTGGTCGAGATCATCAGTATTTGTTTGTTTGTAATACTTGTATTTTAAAGCCAGAATAAAGGCCACAATTCCAAAGCCTATGACTATTGCCGTCAGCACCAGCGCCTGAGGCAATGGGTCTGCCATCGCCGGGCTTATCTCCTTGGAGTTTTGACTGATAAAATCCGGTTTGCCCTGTGTTAGACCTGCTGATAAAAAAATAAGCAAATTTGTGGCATTGCTCAGAAAAATAATTCCCAGAATCAATTTAACAAGGCTTCTTCTGAGCAATAAGTATACGCCGGCCGTATACAGTACTCCTATTATTATTGATATGATTAAGTCCATTCCCATTCCTCCATCATTGAAGTGATAATTAAATAGATGAATCCAATGACTATAAAATAGATTCCAATATCAAACAACAAGGGTGTCCCTAATTTCAAATCTACCTCCAAAACCGGCAGGTGGGCTTTAATCCATTGGCCTTCCAATATGGCACCTTTATTAATGTATCCGATAGACGCACTTATTAATACTGAACCCATTCCGAGTGCCAGCAATGAATAGGGCTCATTGAAACTTTGTTGAAATGGATTTTCTGAAGGAAAGGCAGACAGAGGCTTAAATATGAGAGCGCTACCTGCTATCAGTCCTCCGATGAAGCCCCCACCGGGGTAGTCATGACCCCGTAGCAACAACCAAACAGATACCACCAGAAAAAGTGGCTTTAATACATTGCTTGCTATTTTTACGATTACTGAGTTCATGATTGTTTGATTTTTAAAAGAGCTACAACTCCCAGTGCCGCAATTAACAGTACGGTTATTTCCCCCAGGGTATCCAGGGCCCTGAAATCAACCAGAATCACATTGACAATATTGTTTCCGAATCCTTTATCGGGCGAGTTTTTTATAAAGTAGTCCGATATTGGGTGCTTTAGGTTAAGGCTTTGAGCTTGCAAGGATACACCTGTCATAAAACCTCCCACAGAAAGAGCAATTAAGCCATCACGTATTTTGGAAGCCCTGGTAGACAGTTTGGCAAAACGGGGCAATTTGAAGATAACCAGTACGAATATAACCATAGTTAAGGTTTCTACCAGCAATTGAGTAATAGCCAGATCAATACCGCTAAAGATCAAATATATGATGGCTATGCCGTATCCTACCGTACCCATGGCTATGATCGCGGTGATGCGGGAATTTGTGAATAGTGTGAAGAGCGTACCCATTAAGATGGTTACAGCAATAAGCAACGTATAGATTGTAAGATTATCTGTAGTCCCTACCGCTTCCCAGAATTCAAGATTGATAAGCTGGTACCAGCCCAAAAGCGCAACCGATGCAAATAGTATCATCAGATAAAATCTGTGGTATCCATGCTGAAAAAGATTCGTATTTAATTTTGAAATTTTGAGAATCCAGTCTAGAAAAGCAGAGAAAGTATCACTAAAACTGAAATTGAAAAATTTGTTGTTAATTTTTCTGATAACAGGAATTATCCTGTTTCTCAGCAGGAAAAGGGCTACCCCGCTTATGACGGTTAGCAGGCTAAGAAGGAAGATGCGGTTAAAACCATGCCATAATTTTAGCTTTATATCCAAATCTTCAGCTGTAATCGCCATCAGAGCAGGTTGAATGATTTTTTGTCCAAGCTGGTAGGGGAAAAGACCCAGTATCAATCCGGCAAATGTCAGTATTCCTGGTCCGATCCAAAAGCTAACCGAGGTTTCTCTTGGTGTTTTGATACCTTTATATTTTTGACGAAAGAAAACCCTGTATGCAATAAAAATAGATATCCAAACCATAAGGATATTGGAAAGAACTCCAAAGAATGTCACGTAATCAGCGATATTGGGAGCCTGAATTTTGGCCTCATAGATGATTTCTTTACTTATAAAGCCCAACATTGGGGGTAAGCCGGCCATTGATAGCAAGGCCAGGACTGATACAACTGCGGTTATTGGCATTTTGTAGGCCAGATTACCAAGCAAGTCAATATCCCTTGTACCAGTCATTTTTTCTACAGACCCAGCAACCATGAAGAGAGAGCCTTTATAGAATGCATGGACTATCAGATAGATCAGAGCAGCCTTTATTGCCAGTTGTGTATTGATGCCGATTAAAAGTACCAATGTGCCCAGTGAGCTAACGGTGGTATAAGCCAGTATAGCTTTTAAGTCTCTTTGTGTAAGGGCAAGGTATGCACCTACAAGCATGGTAATTCCTCCGAATAAGGGAATAATCGTATTCCATTCATATGTTTCTCCCATAATCGGGCTAAGGCGGGCCAAAAGATATATTCCGGCTTTAACCATGGTAGCCGAGTGAAGGAAAGCACTTACCGGCGAAGGCGCCTGCATGGCACCCGGAAGCCAGAAATGGAAGGGAAACTGTGCAGATTTGCTGAATGCTCCGCCTAATATCAGTAATAATATGGGTAGATAGAACGCATGTTGTATGATATAATCACTTTGTTCCTTTAATTCAAATATATTATATGTCCCGGAAATCACCCCCAACAGCACAATACCTGCTAAAAGCATCAATCCCCCAAAAGTTGTAACTAAAAGTGCCTGTAAAGCAGCTTTCCGTACATTTTCCTGGTGATGTTTGAAACCTATAAGCATAAAAGAACTCACGCCCGTCAATTCCCAGAAAATAAAAAGTAACAGCAGATTAGCTGATAATACCACACCGAGCATAGATGCCATGAAAACCAGTAGATAAACATAAAAACGGCTGGTATGAGTATATTCCTTCATATATTCATGGGAATAAATCAGAATAAAAGCGCCAATACCGCTAATCAGAAGTGCAAAAATCAAACTGAGTCCGTCCAGCATTAAGTGGAGGTTTAATCCAATATCAGGCATCCATGGGTGGTAGGTTTCCAGCACGTTCTTTTCTGCTATCGTTGGTATCAGAAACAACAGATAAACAAATACACCCAGGGGAAATATAGCCAGTATAAATCCCTTCAGGCGAGCCAACTTCGGAGATATCAGGAGGGATAATCCTGCTGCAAGAAACAATATGAAAATGATGTATTCCAACTATTTTTCTTTTCTTTTACCACAATATCGATATTGGAAACAATAAGTTCCCTGAAAATGTTTTTTTCGGTGAATAGAAGATTCACTCCCCCTGATCTGGATATGATATAAAATTACGGGCTTTCTTCAGATTTTCCAAATTACCGATATCAAACCAGTGAGATTCATAATCCTGATAAGCCACTATATTTTCTGTTTCTGCTGCCTTCATGTAAACTTCCATGATGGAAAAAACATTCCCGGAAGGCATATGTTCAAACAAGAGGGGGTTCGCCATATGAATTCCGCTAAAAGCCAATCTTCTTAAGTTTTTATTTTCATGGATCACCACTTTCCTGCCGTTCTTGGTGTTTTCCCATCCGCAAAGCCTGTTTTGCGCATCAAAAAGCAGGTATCTGGAAGTTTTTCTTTCCTGGACTACCAGAGTGGCAAGGGCGTTTTGATTGCGGTGATGCTCGTAAACATTTCTAAGATTCAGATCGCTTAAAACGTCTACATTATGGATGAGAAATGGGGAGTTGTCATTAAAGAACCAGGAAGCATGTTTTAAACCGCCACCCGTGTCGAGCAGTTCTGTCTTTTCCTCTAAAAATGTGATATTTGTATCGAAATGGTAGTGCGCTTCAAGGTAGGCTTTAATTTTATCCGGGAAATGATGCAGGTTGATGATAAGCTCATCAAAACCATATTGCTTTAGATGGCAGATTGTCCGCTCAAGCATGGTTTTTCCGCCTACCTCCACAAGGGCTTTTGGAATGTTATTGGTAACCGGTTTCAGCCTGGTGCCCAAACCGGCAGCCAGTATCATTGCTTTCATTCTTTCAGATCCAAATGATTCAGATTAACAACTACATCATAATTTTCCCTTATTCGCCGGGCCAGCCATTCAGCGCAGAAAACCGATCTGTGCTGTCCGCCCGTGCATCCGAAATTCACCATCAAATGGGTGAAACTACGGTCTATATAATTTTCCAGATTGGTCTTCACCAACTGGAAGACATGCTCCAGATAATCATAGATTTTGGTGTTCTTTTCAAAGAATTCCACTACTTCCGGATCTTTACCGCTCAGCATCATGTACCGCTCGAATTTACCGGGATTGAGAATGCCCCGGCAATCAAACACATAACCTCCTCCGTTTCCACTGTCGTCATAGGGTATACCCCTGCGGTAGGAAAAGCTGTTCACTGTCACGGTTAGTTTTTGATTGTTCTCCATTATTGGACCTTTTTTATGAAGCTCAGTTCTCTGATTATCCTTCCAAGTTCCGGCAAATCACTGAGAAGTGTATTTTTCTCCTGCAAAAGCCTGAGATTTTTTAAGGCCAGAGGAATGCTTTTAATAAAATGTTGCTTGCCTTCTTTCAGACCCCTTAATCCATAAGCGCCTAATGTTTGTAAAACCCTGACCAGGGCAACGGGATAATAATATTTTAGAAATTCCTGCCGGTTGATGGGAGTGTACATTTCAGCTATTCGCATATAATAATCAAGCATTTCCTCCCTGAGTTCCTCAGGTAATGCAGCCCGTGCCTGAAAAAGAAAAGAGGCCACATCATATTGAAGGGGGCCTTTTCTGAATCCCTGGTAATCTATAAAGTAAAGCTTGTTTCGGTGCAGCATGATGTTTCTGGACTGAAAATCCCTGTACATGAGATAATCATTGTCTGCCTGCATAATGAAATCTGCAAATTGGTGAAAATCCTCCCGCAGCTTTTCAGGATGATACTCAATACCCATCTGATGCAGGAATTGTTCCCTGAAGTAATTCAGGTCCCAAAGAATCGAATCCTGACTGAATTGCTTGTAGGGATAGCAAATAGAAAAATCCATCTTTTTCCCTCCCATTACCTGGATCCGGCCCAGCTCTTTGAGCGCCTCCCTTAGTGCTTCCTTTAAACCGGATGAATTAGAATGATTCGATTGATCCAGAATGAATGAAAATAGCGTGCGGTCGCCAAGGTCTTCCAAAAGATAGATATCATTGTCCAGGTCACAAAGATACACTTCGGGAACACAGATTCTTTCATTTTCAAAAAAATGGGTCATGGAGATAAATGCCCGGTTTTCCTTAAAATTGGGATTGTGCGCACCAATAGCAGTGTTTTTCCTGCTTTTCAACCTGTAATATGTTCTGTTTGATGCGGTTGGGGGCAATGTATTTATTGTTTCAGGCATCTCCCCGCACCAGGTATGGAATAATCCGGCTAAGGCTGTTTCTGTTGCTGTTTTCAATTTATGAGTGTTTTTTTGCAAAATTAGAATATCTGTTTATTTTTAACCCGAATAATTCAAGAATTATTCCTGTCTCCGACAGCGACTAAGGT
>CAYNPZ010000033.1:0-29280 GCA_964399175.1 uncultured Bacteroidales bacterium
AAACGGTTGTATAAAGAAAAGGAACAGGACAAAGACAAAAAAGACATGGATCACCCTACAAGATAGAGGGCTCTGCTCCAAGGAAACTTCCTTTCACCATTACATTTTTATCTGAATTATTTTTATAGCTACCTTGATTTATTGATGTAAAATTTTATATATCAGGATTATGAAAGGCTATGTCTGAATTTAAAGGGATTTTCTGTAATAAATCGGAAGTTTGTGTGTCCCATCTGGGAAAAGAAAATTTTTTAAACCAGTTAAAAGATTTTTTATGAGAAATTTATTATTCGGATTGATATTGGTATTTTTAGCTTCAGGTGTTTATGCCCAGCCAGGCGGAGGCCAGGGGCCTCCTGGAAACAAAGCAGGAAGTATACAAGGAGAAGTGTTTGTGGAAGGAGATGGCCCGTTGGAGTACGCCAATGTAGCCCTGTATAAAAAAGGGGATTCCTCGCTTGTCACGGGAACTGTAACTGATGCAAATGGGATTTTTGAGTTGGATAAGGTTCCATTTGGACGGTATTATCTTGAAGTGGATTTCATCGGATTCAGTAAAAAGGTTATTCCCGATATAAAAATCAATCCTAAAAACAGCAATGGGAAACTGGGGAGACTTTACCTGCAGGAGGCCACTCAGGATATTGAAGGTGTGGAAGTGACCGCTAATCGCCCCCAGGTGTCTTATCAGGTGGATAAGAAGGTTATCAATGTGGATGAGGATTATACCTCCCAGGGAGGATCGGCTGTGCAGGTGCTGGAGAGTGTCCCGTCCATCCAGGTGGATATTGAAGGAAATGTTGAGCTTCGGGGCAGTTCCAATTTCCGGGTGCTGAAGGATGGAAAGCCTACCGTGCTTGACGGCAGCGACGCATTGCAACAAATTCCTTCCAGCATGATCGATGATATTGAGATCATTACCAATCCTTCGGCCAAATATGACCCGGAAGGAACGGCAGGCATTATCAATGTAATCATGAAAGAAGGCCGGCAATCCGGCCTGAATGGAATGATTAAGGCTTCCGCAGGAACGAACGATGCTTACGATGCCAACGCCAACCTGAATTATCGCCTCACTGACAAGATCAATCTGATCACCAACCTCAGTTACCGTGATTTTAACTTTGATATGGAGGGAATCAGTGAAAGGGCTAACTTCAATGGAGATACTACTTCTTACATTGACCAGATCATGGACAATACCATGGGAAGAGGCGGTTATTCATTCGAAGGAGGCATTGAATATAATTTTACGGAAAGCAGTTCACTTTCTTTAATAGGAGATGTGGGTTCTTTCGGATTTGAAAGAGGAGGAAGCACCAAAACAGAGACTTATACCGAGCCCGGCACAAATCACAATTACGAGCTGGCCAGCAATACGTCTGATATGAACCGCAATTATTACAACATCAATCTTGATTATCAGAATAGATTCGACAAGGAGGATCATGAGCTAAGCGCCTCTGTTTCCCTCAGGGGTGGTGACCATAAAGACTTCAACAGGAGGGAGGAATATCAGACCGATTCCGATTGGGAAAAGAACTCTGATGACCCTTTTCGCCAGAGAATAGAAGAAACAACTTCCGGAAACCGGATACGAACCAAGTTGGATTATACCCACCCCGTTTCTGAAGAAGGTAAGCTGGAAACAGGATATCAGGGAAGATACCATATAAGAAACCAGGATTACCTGCTTAAAAATTATCAGAACGGGCAATGGATAATTGACGATGATTTTACCAATGATGCGGACCATACAAGGATGATACAGGCATTGTATGCTACTTATTCCGATCAGATGCTGGGGATTGAATATCAGTTGGGAGCGAGAGGCGAGTATACCAATCGATTGCTGGAGCAACAAATAATGGATGAAACCTACAGGATCGAACGGTTTGATTTCTTCCCCACTGTACATTTGACAAGACGATTTTCCGGTGGAGATCAGGCTTTTGCCAGCTACAGCAGGAGGATAAGAAGGCCCCGGGGTTGGTTCATCGACCCGTTTAAGAGCTATATGGACCGGTATAATGTAAGACAAGGCAATCCTGCCCTGGAGCCGGAATATACCGATTCATATGAAATGGGTTATAAAACGAACTGGGGCAAGTCTTTTGTCACTGTGGAAGGTTACTACAGACGAACCAACAACGAGATTTCCAGGATACAACAGCCTGGCGAAGACAATATCATGATTCATACGTTCGATAACATCAGCCGGGAAAATTCCCTGGGTGTGGAGCTTTCAGTCAATACCAGCCTGTACAAATGGTGGAATATTAATGTCAGTGGGAACTTTTACAAATACTCCATTGATGGCGAAGAAGTTGCAGGGGAAAATATATCCCGCAGAAGCAACAACTGGAGTGCCCATTTGAACAATACTTTCAGGCTTCCATCCGGTACAAGGATACAGCTTATGGCCCGGTACAGCAGTCCTTCGGTTACAGCCCAGGGTCAAAGAGAAGGTTTCCTCATGACCAATGCGGCAATCAGACACTCGTTCCTCGAGGACAAACTAACCTTGAATTTAAGCGGAAGAGATTTGCTTCAAAGCATGAACCGGGAGATGACTTCCGCAGGTCCCGGTTTTGAAAGTTACCGGTTTATGGAACGGGAAGCTCCTATAATTAATTTCAGTATAAGCTATACCATAAATAATTATGAAAGAGACCGGGGAAGGAATGAAGGAGCCCCGGACGAGGAATTTGAAGGAGGGGAACAGCAGATGTTTTAAAATCAAAGATATGTATTGAGTATGGGGGATTGTACAAATCGAGCATGGCGCTGGGTTTTCCCCGTTAGGGGTAGTTTTGGGTTTTTTTCAGGGCAAACCGGTAAGTGCGGATGTTTGCCCTGTTTTTTCATCAGAATTTAATATTTACCCTAACCCAGATAAACTGGAAATCCTTATTTCATTTTCTGCCTAAAAATGCAAGAAAATAAAAAGCAAGGTACTAAATGGGAGCTATTCTGAAATTGCTACTGTTTCTTGATCCTGTTCAAAAGCTTTTGGCTTTCGCTTTCATAACCGGATTTTCCGAGCAGTGCAAACATGTTTTTCTTATACGCTTCAACGCCCGGCTGATCAAATGGATTTACCTCCAGGATGTTTCCGCTTATCGCGCAGGCTTTTTCAAAAAAGTAGATGATCTGGCCCAGAAAATTTTCCTTGATTTCAGGAATGGTAACCCTTATGTTGGGTACATCACCGTCAGTATGGGCCAGGCGTGAACCGGACTCGGCCATGGTATTCACTTCATGTAGCCGTTTGCCGGCCAGATAGTTGAGATTGTCGGTATCGTCCTCCGATTTGGGAACAGTGAGTTGATGTTTAGGGTTTTGAATGGACAAGATGGTTTCAAAAAGAATTCTCCTTCCTTCCTGGATATATTGTCCAATGGAATGCAGGTCTGTTGTGAACTGTGCAATGGCCGGGAAAATTCCCTTGTGTTCTTTCCCTTCACTTTCTCCGTATAACTGCTTCCACCATTCCATAAAATAAAAAAGCTTTAAATTATATATACCGAGCAATTCTATGGCTTTACCGTTTTGGTAGAGTTCATTTCTAACGGCTGCGTACAGAGAAGAAGGGTTTTCGTTAAAAGAAACACTGGAAAGGGTGCGTTTTCTCATTTCCTCGGCTCCTTCTATCAATCCCCTGATATCGTAGCCGGCTATAGCTATGGGTACCAGGCCAACAGGAGTGAGCACGGAGTATCTTCCTCCTATGTTGTCCGGAATTACAAAAGTTTGATAACCCTCTTCATTGGCCAATTTTCGTAAAGCACCCTTTTGGGCATCTGTAATGGCAATGATTCGTCTGCCGGCCTCGTCCTTACCTACTTTATCTTCCAGGTGATTTTTGAGTATTCTGAATGCTATTCCGGGTTCAGTAGTGGTACCCGATTTGGATATTACAACAATACCATAGTTCCGTTCTTCCAGGTGCTCCCTCAGTTCATAATGATAATCCTCGTCAATATTATAGCCTGCGAAGATGATCTCCGGCTTGTTTTCTCCGGAATGGAAAAAGGGGGAGAGGGCATCAATAACTGCCTTGGCTCCGAGATAAGAACCCCCTATTCCTGTAACTACTACGGTATCAAGATTATCAGAAAGCGACCTGGATGCCTGGTTGATTTCCTGAATTGTGCTTTCTTCTACCTCGGAAGGGAGGTTCAACCAGCCAAGAAAACTTGAAGGGTCATCGCTGTTTTCTTCAAGATGTTGTATAATATCTCTCGTTTGTTTATCGTATTTTTCAAGCTTTTTGGAATCTATAAACTCCAGCGCATGATCTAAATTTATACTTAATTGATTCATAGCAGCTTATTTTTCTTGGTTGTTATCCTGGATTTTCTTTTTGGGACGCATCTGTGGGAAAAATAATACATCCTGTATAGAGGGGGCGTTGGTCATGATCATGGTAAGCCGGTCGATGCCTATGCCCAGTCCTGATGTCGGAGGCATACCAAATTCTATGGCATTCAGGAAATCTTCGTCCATCATCATGGCTTCCTCGTCGCCCCGCTGGCCGAGCTTTAGTTGCTCTTCGAAGCGCTGACGCTGATCAATGGGATCATTCAGCTCAGAATAGGCGTTGGCTATCTCTTTACCATTCACAATGGCTTCGAATCGCTCCACAAGGCCTTCTCTGGAACGGTGTTTCTTGGCCAGGGGTGACATTTCTATGGGGTAATCCGTGATAAAAGTAGGCTGTATTAGTTGGGACTCACATTTTTCCCCGAATATTTCATCGATCAGCTTTCCTTTTCCCATGCTCTTGTCTACCTCAACCCCAAGCTCGTTGGCCGTTTGAAACAGCTCTTCTTCATTCATTTCTGAGATTTCAATTCCCGTATATTTCTCAATGGCTTCAAACATAGTATATCGGGACCAGGGACGTTTGAATTCCACTATATTGTCACCCACCTGGATTCGGGTGGTACCGTGAAGATCGAAAGTGATTTTTTCAATCATCTCTTCCACGGTTTCCATCATCCAATTGTAGTCTTTATACGCCACATAGAGCTCCATTTGTGTAAATTCGGGATTGTGGTACCGATCCATCCCTTCGTTGCGGAAGTCTTTGGCGAATTCATATACCCCATCAAATCCTCCGACAATAAGCCTTTTGAGATAAAGTTCGTTGGCAATACGAAGATAAAGAACCTGATCAAGTTTGTTGTGATAGGTTTTAAAAGGACGGGCGGCTGCGCCTCCATAAACCGGTTGTAAAATGGGGGTCTCCACTTCAAGGTATCCCTGCTCATTCAGGTATGACCTCATGGAGTTGATCAGTTGGGTTTTTTTGACAAAATTGTCTTTGGTACGCTGGTTGACGATCAGATCCAGGTATCGTTGGCGGTACCTTTGCTCGGGATCAGTGAAAGCATCATAAACCTGGCCGTCTTTCTCCTTTACAATGGGCAAGGGTTTTAGGGATTTGCTCAGAACCTTGAATTCCGATACGTTAATGGTGGTTTCCCCGACTTTTGTTTTGAATACGCTTCCTTTAACGCCGATGATATCGCCAATGTCCAGGAGCTTTTTAAATACTTTGTTGTATAAAGTCTTGTCCTCGCCCAGACAGATGTTATCCCTTTTTACGTATATCTGTATCCTGCCTTTTTCATCCTGCAGTTCAGCAAATGAAGCGTTTCCCATCACCCGTCGGTTCATGATCCTGCCGGCTATGCTTACCGACTGATAGTTGTTCTTCTCCTGGTCGTAGTTTTCCAGTATCTCTAAGCTAGATGTATTGATTTCATAACCTTCGGCAGGATAAGGATCAATATTCAGGTTTCGCAGTTCCTCCAGTGATTTTCTTCTTTGTTGTTCTTGTTCGCTCAGTTCTGACTGCATAATACTTGTTTTTTTAATTCCTGCAAAGATAGAATTTTAACCCTTATATGCCATATTTATACAGGATGATTTTCACCCGCTTTGTGTATACAGCTCTCTCCGAAGTAATGTAATATGCTGATGACCGCTGCTTTTTGTTCGGGAATTATGGGTATATCGGATGCTTTTGTCAAATTGATTCCGTTTGTCAGTAATTTTGGGTTTTCTTCATCACATTTTCTTTCATATTACTATAGTCATCGAATACAAAACGGTTCGCTATGATAATGGTGAGCACCACACTGATCAGGGTTGAGGCAAACAGGCTAATCATTAGCATGATTTGATATTTTATGGCAACCTGGGGGCTTGAGCCTCCCAGTATCTGGCCGGTCATCAACCCGGGCAATGAGATTAGGCCAACAACTGTAATTGTGGCTATCAATGGGTTGAAAGCCGTTCTGAGGGCCTCACGCATGAAGGGGGCAAGAGCTTCTTCCTGTGTGGCTCCGTTTGCCAGATAATAGCGGTATCGGACTTTCTCCTGGTGGATCGTTTTGTAAAAGGTATTTAATCCAAGTATATTGGTCTTGAGACAGTTCCCCAATATAATGCCGCTGATGGGAATGAAATACCGGGCATCGAAAAAGTAATCAAGGTCAATGACAATGCCCAGAAAATAGGCATCCACAATGGCCAGACTGATCACAAGCGATACAGCGAGTGGTATAATAAAAAAGCGCCGGGTAAGATAGGCCCTCCTGGTGATGGTGAAAGCGGCAATGATCACCATGATGATCCACCATAGCGAGTTGACCCATGCATTGTTATATTCAAACAGAATCTCCAGGTACAACCCTACGATCATCAGTTGAACGGTCATCCGCACAACGGCGATCAGGCTGTCTTTAATCAACCCCGTTTTGTAATGGTAGAAGATGATCACCGGGACTAACACCAACAGATAACCCAGAAATAAGTTGATGTAGTTTATATCAAGTGTTTGCTCCATGGTGATCGAGATTATAGATTTTATCCGAATGATCGGCCCAGTTTTGATTATGCGAGGTGGACAAAACCGTCTGATCGTTATGTTTCAACACACGGGTCATCACTTTATTGATGGTGTTGGTATCTAGTGCTGACGTAGGTTCGTCGAGAATAAGAAGCGACTTGTTCAGCAAGAGAGCCGAGGCAATTGCTATCCGCTGTTTTTGTCCCCCTGAGATCTCATCCAAATTCTTTTTGAGAATGTCTTTTTCCAGATTGAGCTCATTTAAGGTTTCTTTAATTTTTTCCAGGCTTGGAGTAGCATCCTTATTTCTTTTAAACCGGAACGGAGTATAAATGATCTCCTCCACGGAATTGAACGGCAGATATAATTCCTGGGGTATATAGGCAGTGTTGGAGCGGATGTGCTGAATGTTTTTAGGTTTCAGTTCTTTACCGAAAAGGTAAATTTCTCCTTCGTAAACCGGTAAAAAACCCAACAACAGGTGAATGAACGTGGTTTTCCCGGAACCGGATTCTCCGGCCAGTGTCACCTTCATTCCTTTTTCCACGCTCATGGAAAAATTCCTGTAAAGGACCTTTCCGTCAAATTGCACTGTCAGATTTTTTACCGATATCATATATAATATTCTTATATATCCAGATAATTGAACAATTCTTTTTTTTGATTGCTAACCAAAGCATTATGGCAAATGTTTTATGATGGAAAGCATGATTTTTCAAATTAATCATTGGAATTATTAGTTTTGGCAGCACAATCTTAATTAATTTTACCGACATGATCAAAAATGTTATACTGGGGCTTTATTTTTGGATTCTCATGGTGCTAACCTTGATCGCATACGTTCCTTATTTAATTATCAGGAATATATCAAAGCCTCTTACCAATAAATATTTGCTTTTCCTCACCAGTCTATGGGCCAAACATGTACTTTGGGTGGCTGGTGTTAAGCTTGATGTTAAAGGTCTGGAAAACATTCCTTCCACCGACCGGGTGGCATTTGTCACCAACCACCAGAGCTATTTTGACATTCCCATACTGATGAGCACCATTCCCAAATTGCTTGGTTTTATTGCAAAAGCTGAACTGGGTAAAATTCCCATTGTCAATTTGTGGATGAAAGCCATGGGGTGCATATTTATCGAGCGGAAGAAAGCCTCTGAATCGCTCAACAAATCAAGGGATAGAATAGAAAAGGCCCAGGAGGGCGAGCCGGTCGTTCTATTTCCCGAGGGTACCAGAAGCAAAGGACCTCGCCTTGGCCGGTTTAAGACAGGCAGCTTACAGATTCTCTTTTCTACCGATCTGACCATTGTCCCGGTTTCTATTAGTGGTAGTTACCATCTTTTGGAGGAAGACAATAAGCTAAAGAGCGGTACGGTGCACGTCACTTTTCATCCTCCCATTGAGGGAAGCAAGGTAACCGAGAAAAATGCCAAAGATGTGGCTCATCAGTTAAGGAAAACCATTCAGGATGGTTTGGTGCTTTAGCCTGCATGATTGGTAAACGAGTAAATTGAAGTTCAATAGCATCGGTATTATTCTTGAAAATTTGGGTTAAGTAGGGTTACACGGGAAATCATACTTATTCACTACCCGGGGCTAGAAGCTGGCTCTCAGTTCAACCTGGCCGGTATGAATGGCTTTATGTTGCTGCGACACCCGTCCGGAATAGTTCAGGTTTAACATTAAATTCTTATAGATTTCTTTCTGAAAGTTGAGGTTCCAGGTACCGTTTCTTCCCGGCCTCAGTCCTTCCAACATTTGGTAGGCAATGGGCGTATCTTCAGGAAAGCCATATTGGTATTGAATGAAATTCAGCTCTCCCTGTATTCTGAATTTTTTGCTCTTACTGTAATGAAGTTTAGTCCCGATACGATGTTTGATCCCTTCTTCCTTTCCCGGCCGGTTGTTCATATCGGAAAATCCATATTCCAGTTCAGCTCTGAATGAGGGAAATGGCCTGTAAAGAAGCTTAAGGGCTTCATTCAACCTCCGGATGCGGTAATTTTTGTTCTGAAAATATTCACTTTTATAATTTTCCCTTTCAATCCCCGATTCATTTTCAAGTGTGAGGTTGGAGGTTATATTCCACGTGGTATGGATGGTTTGATTCTGCTTTGTTTTTAAATCCGTGCCGTTCATAAGAAGCATTTTGTTTTTTGATTTCAGAAAGATGTATTCAATGGTATAGAGGGGATTGTTTTTGTTGAAGGAGAAGGTATTTCTCATGTTGGAGCTTTGAGACATAACAAGTGGGTTGCTTATGGACCAGGCAAAGGGATTAAGATTTTTCCAGAAATCTTTTTGCTGGTTTTTACGCCTTATGCTATATGCAAACCTGTTGGAGAAACGAGCGATCAGTTGTGCAAAGGTACTGGTATCGCGGATAATCTTGTCCGGCCTGAGGTTGATAATCTGATTAAGCTGGTTTGTATGGGTTTTGTAATACTCTCCAGAAGGTCTGTACACCCTGATGTAATCTGCCTGATCACTGAAGTTGGCTTTTTCAAATTCGTCGAGTTCCTTTATTTTGTTATCGTTGTAATCGCTCCAGGTATATACTCCCTGGCCTTCGGGCACCTCAATGTAGGTGAATTCTCTTCGGGGTTCCAGACCCGATCCGATTTCAAAATTGGTTGAAGTGGCCAGGAAACTGTTGAAAGCCCTGAGGCTATGCTCGATTCGACCCACCAGGTTGTCTTCCGGCTTGCTCGATGTAAGGCTGGTATCCCGGATGTCAAGTTGTCGGTAAGTTATTCGGGCTTTTAAGGTGTTGTTGGACATGGAATGGATCTCCAAACCCATATTCAGGTTTTTCCCCAGCGTGCCCGGCCTTAGCCTTTGGTTCAGCGGTGCCTTGTCTTCCCTGATCTGATAATTCAGAAAATAGTTATTGGTAGCTGTATCTGGATTGGTGATATAAAATTCCCACTGGTTAAACGAAAAGCTGTTATTCAAAAGAGAATCGGAGCGCCAGCGATTCAGCTCGCCCGAATTCTTCATACCCACTTTGAAGCTTTGAAAGCGGCGGCCAAGATCGGCCCTGTATCTGAGGAACTGTGTGCTGATGCCACTACCGGAAGTGTTCAGAAGACTGCCTGAGAAGGAAAACTTGTATCCTGAATGTTCCAGGTCGGTATTCAGGTGGTTTCGGTAACCGGCATAACCATTGTCATAAGTTAAATATTCAAATCTATAGTTTGACTTGCCTAACTGCTGATCCTGAAATTGGATCCCTCCGGTCAGCAGATGTTCATTGCCTGCAACATTCCGCGATCTCAGGTTCCAGTTTCTTTCGAACTCAATGGCTTTGAACCTTTGCAGCGAGCTGAAATTTTTGTGGATGCCGCGGTAGGAGAAGGAGCTGGTCAGGGGGGTACGGGATGTATCGGTAAAGGTGAAATCCCTGTCCAGGGAAAATCTCAGGGCGTAGCCCCTGTTGTTTGCCTGGTCCTGGGGAGAAAAAGTGTTGACATCATTGTTCGAAAGGGCCATTTCAAAATATGAGCTGGTGCTCGGAGATAAGTTCCCGGTAGCCCCGAAGGTCAGCATCTGTTTTTTCTTGGGAGTGATCAGTGTTTGCATGGGAGAATAGCTACCCTGAGGTGTTCCGTTCTCGGGCGCTATCCACTTGTAAACCCTGCCATTGGCAGAGCTTTTTATGGGGGTATAATTTCCATTGTTTTTCCCCACATGAGAAAACCCCAGCTTGTACCTGGCTTCCTCCCGGTCCGTGGAGTACTGAAAGATGGAATATTGCAGGCCGTTCACAACGGTATCTTTCTTTGCATACAGAATCCGGTCGTTTTCGTAGCTGCCTGTGTCAACATGGGGTACCACGGCCTTGTCAAGATCATCTCCTATGGAATACAACAGCTCTCTCTGATCACTGGTCAGCTCCTGGGCAAGGGTCTGGCTCTTGCTGTCATGCTCGGAGAACAAATTGAACCATAATTTTCCATTGTCGGTTTTAACCGTATTATTGGTATAGGCTGTGAACCGGGCATATTCATTAAGCGAATACTCAAATTCCACCTTGATTCTTTTGTCTTTGGTAATGGGCCGGTTGGCTGTGAAATTGATCTCGGCCGTGTTGTAATTGATCACATAATCGTTGTTCTTCCCCCTTTCCATGCGTGCTCCGTCGATATATACCTTTTCGCTTCCCGACAGGATGATGATGTGGGTTTCATTGTTGCATCCCGTCAGCTTGTAAGGTCCCTGATTGCCTTCTTCGCCCCGGAATGACTTTGCGCAGTAGCGGCCTTTGGAGACCGCCCCGTTCACTGAACTGACAGCCTGTGCATCACCGCCAAGATCGTAGTTGTGACTCACACCGGCTCCCTGAACCTTTTTGTCCAGTTTCATAAAATATCCGGTGGGATCGGATATCCGGTAATCCCCTGCCGTTACACTGGTCTGATCGTTGTAAGCCTTGAGGTAAACCCTGTCGAGATCTTGTATTTTCTGGGTGGTGCCGTCAGCCTGGAGGGGTATGTTCTTGTCCGAGATGGCGCCCATGATATTTAGGTTATCGCTGAGCTTACCGGATAGCTGGAGGTCCATGCCCGAATTGACCACCGCATCCTGATTGTTGCCTATGGTAAGCCCTCTCGATATGCTACCCGACTGAATGATCTTTCCTGCCTGGAATACCGATGGTGTGGGCTCCTCTTTTCCGGCAAATTTTTGATAGGTGAAAACCCTTTCGGGGACCTGGCGGATCTTTTCGATTTTCTTATGAAAATAGGCCTCCGAAAAGGACTTGGGCATGACCCGGTATTTCAGTTTTACCCTGGAATGGTTCCTCTTTAATTCCGGGCCGGGTATGAAAATGCTTTCCCAGGGCTGAAGAGTATAACTGTTATCGGATATTCTTTGGCCGAGGCTGTCAAGAAGAACCGCGCTTCCTGCTACGGTGGGTATGGAGTCGTACCGGATGGTATCCTGATGGGTGGAGAGAATGGCAGTCCTTTGATTGCTTAGCGTCTGGGAAAAGATCTTACCATGAGGGAGCATAAAAAGGAGGGTAATAAAAAGAATAAGATATCCTCTGGTCATCTTATTGGAAATTGAATATGCAACCGGTTACTTTCATGGAACGAAATAAATAAAAAATTATTTGCCTGCTATTGCAATGGCGTCAGATTTGCTTCTGAATTATTTAAGAATGGGTTATAAAACCAGGCTGGGGGCCTTCAACTTATTTCTTATTTTACCTTATTTTTGCCTGAAAAGGATATTGGATATGAACCTGCTTTATTACATCGGAATAAAACTCTATTATTTTCTTGTTCTGGTTTCTTCCCTGTTCAATGAAAAGGCGCGGCTGTTTATAAGGGGCAGGAAAGACCTCTTTCAGAATCTGAAAAACAAAATTGATCCGAATCACAGGGTTGTGTGGTTTCATTGCGCGTCACTCGGTGAGTTTGAGCAGGGGAGGCCTCTGATTGAAGAAATCAAAAACAGGTATCCCGACATTAAAATTTTGCTTACCTTTTTTTCTCCATCCGGGTATGAGATCCGAAAAAACTACAAGTGGGCCGACCTGGTTACTTATTTGCCCCTTGATACCCCCCGTAATGCCCGCAGATTTCTGAAAATTGTGCAACCGGAGGAGGTCTTTTTCATTAAATATGAATACTGGTATTTTTTTCTCCGTGAGATAAAAAAACACGGCATTCCTGTTTTTCTTGTATCGGCTATCTTCCGGGAAAATCAGTTTTTCTTCAAAAGTTACGGTTCCTGGTTCAGAAAGGTATTACATTATTTTGATCACATATTTGTTCAGAACAATGCTTCACGAAATCTACTGTCGGATTATCAGATTAACCATGTTACTGTGAGTGGTGATACACGTTTCGACCGGGTCAGGAAGATTGCCGAAAATGCCCGCCCCATAGAGTTGGTTGAGCAGTTTAAGGGGGATGGCTATCTGTTGGTCGCGGGAAGTACCTGGGAAGGAGATGAGGAGCTCCTTACAAAGTATTTTCGTGAGACCTCCCACCCACTCAAGATGATCATTGCACCTCATGAAGTCCATGAAAGCAGAATAAACGGGTTGATGTCCAGGTTGCCCCAGGGGCAGATGCTGAAATTCTCCGAAGCTGACGAATCCAGCGTCCTGAATGCTGCTGTACTTGTCATTGACAGCATAGGTTTGTTGTCCTCGCTTTATCGTTATGGCGATATATCCTATGTCGGAGGAGGATTTGGCAAAGGCATCCATAACATACTGGAACCTGCTTCATTCGGGTTGCCAGTTATTTTCGGCCCAAATCACGGTAAATTTAAAGAGGCGGTCGATCTGAAAAAATATGGGGGAGCATTTGTCATTGACGGGTATCCCTCCCTCAGGGATTTAATGGACGGATATTTAGAGAAACCCGAGGAGATCAGGAAAGCAGGCAAAGTCTCGCGTCAATATGTGGAAGATAATACAGGGGGTACCGCCAGAATCCTTTTACATATTTTCGATGAATAGGACAATCAGAGAAATCAGTATCTGAATAAGGATCGCTGGCTTGATATTAAGCGGATGATTTTATAATTTTCTCCGGAGAATGACCAACTTATAGCACAAGATTAATGAGTTGTTGCAATGAATGCACAAAATTAGCTTTTCCCTTATAGCGATTTTTTCCCGTTTTCCTTTCCATTCAACGGGAAAACTCTTTATTTTGCTTCCGAATGTAATTTCTTTTATGCATGGTGGAATTGTTGACCAACACACATGTGGCCTTTTTTCTCATTGTTGCTCCAGGCATCGCGCTTGGTAAAGTCAGCATCAGGGGCATCTCGCTTTGATATATCCGCGGTGATATTCGTGGCGCTGGTTTTTGGTCACCTGGGCGTGAAGATGCCTGCTATCCTGCAAAAGCTGGGGCTGATCATGTTTTTGGCTGTTGTGGGAACCGATGCCGGTAAAGAACTTGCCGGTACGCTGCAAAGCGACGGTTTTCGTTATTTTGTCAGCGGCATGACCATTACCCTGGTTCCTATGATCCTGAGCATCACCGTAGGCTATTATGTTTTTAAGATGAACTTTTTGTCCCTGATCGGCTCGCTTACCGGTAGCATGACCAGCACGCCTGCATTAAGTGCAATAGAACCCATGACCGATACCAACGCCCCGCAAATCGCCTATGCCACCGTTTATCCCTTTGCCCTGGTTCTTTTGATCATTGTTAGTCAGTTGCTGGGATCGCTGTAGAGGATTGGTAGAGGTTGTTCGGGTGATGCCTGGGGAAGGGGTAATGATTGAATGCATTGTCATCTATACATAGATGAGACCCTCCCCACTATTCCCATAGCGCTGAGCCACTCCCTGGAGATATCTTCCCCCGGATATTAAGGCCAGCAGCGAATCAAAATGATGCCAGGTGAGAACTTCATCTTCGGTCAGGTTAAAGATATGGAACTGTGAAACAATCACATCCATGCATCTTACGATGTTGATGGTTTTTTCCTTATAGCCGTGCTCCCTTAGCTTAAGAAGATCAGCCATTGCAGCGGGATACACTTCCTTAACAATACAACCTTTGTTTTCCAGTTTGTGCCTCAAACGAATGGCCCTTGCTGTCAATCCGCCAATGAACATGGGCGACATGGCACCCAGTTCGTAGTCGCATTTGCGGTAGAAATAGTTCGCTTCCCTGATGGAGAAATTGTAATAGACCATAGGCAGGGAAAGGGGTGCATCCAGAAATATATATTCCGCATCCAGCTCTTCTGCCTGTTCTATGATCACCGGATCGGGATCCCTGTTCTTTTCGGTTGCCACAAAGCCCATCCGTTCTTCCTGCTTATAGCAGAGGACGGTATTGCCTGAGTTCTTTTTTCCGTAATCGACACCTATGAACGTTTTGGGTATTCTCATGCAGGCAGCGTATTTTTGAATTCCTGATAGCGTTCGGGAAATTCGTCACCCTGGGGTGAATTCAAATTTTTCCAAACTTCATCGATCTTTTCTATTCGGTTATCCGGGCTTGGATGGGTACTGAGAAATTCCGGCATGTAACCTCCGCTATTTAGCTCTTCCAGCTTAATGAAAAATCCCGCCACGCCTTTGGGATATAATTCGGTACGGGATGTATATTTCACAGCATATTCATCAGCTTCATACTCATCGCTTCTGCTGAACTGAAGGCTTCCCAGACCAAGGGCCAGGTCTGCAGCAATTTCGGCCCATTTCTCAGGATTGTTTCCCAATATCAAATTTAAAAGGAGTTTATAGGTATATGTTTTTGTCATCTGCTGTGTGCTGTGTCTTCTGTCAACATGCGCCACCTCATGCGCCATTACTCCCGCAAACTCGGCTTCATTGTCCAGGTATTTGATCAGTCCCGGGTAGAAATACATATATCCACCGGGAACTGCAAAAGCATTGAGGACGTTATCCTGCTCGGTGCTCTTAACAATCCTTGCCTTCCATACAAAGTCCTCTCTGTGAATCAGATGATCAGATTCCATCAGGTTGTCCAGGATCCGGTTGAGGTGTTCATATGCAGTCGGATAGCGGCTTTCATCAAGTACGGTAAATTCATCGTTCTCCCTGATCTGCCGGTCAAAATCCTCCCCGAACTGCCTGTCCTGCTCAAGGTTAAATATATTCAATCCACCGCTTTCATCGCAGGAGGTATAAATTCCTGATCCTGCAATCAAAAGGACCAGTAAGAAGATGCTTGCGGTTTTTCTCATGTTTTGATCATTTAAAGAGTTCTATCGTACCTGCATGGAAAAGGTTACAACAACCGGCCCGATTTTTTTAAAATTGCTAAATAAATAAAATCTATGACAACAGGAAAATAATCTTGATTACAATTTGCAAATATCTTAATTTCCTGCCGGAAGTTATTCCCTCGGCGCTTGAAATAACATTTCAGGTATATGGTTTAATCCCTCAGATCCATGATGCTTTTCGGGTAATTCTCCGGGTGCTCCATGATGTCCACGAATTTTTTGCCCACGTCTTTGGGGTTCACTAGCTGGCCGTCTTTTTTCAGCTTGACAAAGCGGTCCAGCTCACGGAAATTTCCGGGATCTACCTCGCGGATCTCATCCTGCATCTCGGTGTCCACCACGCCGGGAGCGATGGAATATACCTTTACCGGGTTGTCAAAATCCTGCTGTTCGTCTTCTATTACCCGCGCAAACATTTCCAGTCCTGCCTTGGTGGCACAATAGGTGCTCCATGAAGGGATGGTGTGCTGGGCCGCCCCCGAGCTGGTGTTCAAGATCATCCTTTCGGCTTCATGATCCTGGTACTGGTTCAGGAACTGGTTGATAAGAATGGAGGGGCTTATCAGGTTGATGGTGTAGCTGTTGATGATCTTTTCAGTATATAAATTCCCTACCTGGCTTACATGGCCAAGGATACCCGCATTGTTAATCAGCACAATCTTTTCAGCATCCGGATGATTGCCGAAAGTAAATTCCTTGACTCTGTCCAGGTCATTTAAATCAAGTGAGATGTGCTGGTAGTTTTTATGCTCGATGGTGTTGTTCCTCGAAATTCCATAAACAAATGTATTTTCCCTGTTCAGCAATTCTTCGCATATGGCTTTTCCTATGCCCCTGCTGGTACCTGTAACGTAATAATATTTCATAATCACAGTTTTTTGAATTTTTGTTAAATTAAAAATTTCTTCCGATGTGAGCAAATACAGTTTATTAACAATGATTAACCGCACTGTATAACATAAAATAATGTATATCTGTTTTACATTTTAAAACAATTGTCAAGATTTCTTTGTATTTTTCTTCCTTCGGATGAAACGAAAATAATGCGGTTTGTTTGACAACCGTTAAATTAACTAAAAGTTCAATATATGGAATTAAGAAAAGCAATAGAAAAAAGGGTCAGCATTCGCAGCTTTAAGGATGCTGATGTACCTGTTGAAGACCTTAAGCAACTGGTCAGGATGGGTGGCCATGCCCCCAGTGTGAACAATTATCAGCCCTGGAAGTTTTACGCCATAACCAACCGTGATCTTCTGGGCAGAATGGCTGAAAAAGTCAAGGAAAAAATCGAAGAGCTTCCCGAGAACGAATCCCTCGCCTCAAAAAATGTTAAAAACCAGGTTGAATACTTTTCCACTTTTTTTGAGGATGCGCCTGCGCTCATTGCCCTTTCCATGGAGGACTATGAATCAGTGCTGGAAAAGGGCGTAACCCTAAGCCATCAGGATATCAACATTCTCAGGAATTATCCTGATATACAGAGTGGTGGGGCGGCAATAGAAAACATACTTCTGGCTGCCGTGGATATGGGGTATGGTGCTTGCTGGCTTAGTGCCCCCATGATGGCCAAAGAAGCATTGGAAGAGTTGATTGGAATCAGGGAACCTTGCCATCTGATGGCTTTTGTTGCAGTGGGTGTACCTGCCAAAGACGTTAAGCCCAGGGAAAAGAAACCCCTGGAGGAAATCTTTGAACTGATTGATTAGCCAATTTATTACCATCCCATTAATTTATCTATGTCACTGAACATTTTACTATGGCCCTTCCTGACGGTCTTTTTGTTGTTGTCCGGCAGTCAGGCCAGGCCTCAAGGTCTGGCAGCCTACACCGATTTCAGGCATCATTTTTATGTTTTTGACAACGGCAATTTCAAACAGCTGGAGCATCTGCCTGTGAGGAATTTTAAGGTTGGAAAATGGGGCATAGCATACAGGCGGAATGACGGTGCACTGACGGTATATCATAACGGAATGAAACGGGAACTCTCAAAAGTAGTCAGTGAATATACGGTTACCGAGGGATTGCTGGTGTATACCTACAACAACACGCTCGTGGTATATGATAACAGGGAGAAACAGACCCTAACCATGAAGGCCCCGTATTATAAGGCCGATGAAAATATTGTGGCCTATTATGATGAGATTGATAAGATGTTCAAGGTATATTACAAGGGTCAGATCTTCGAGGTGGAAAGTGCGCTTTCTTCCCCTCCTGTCAGCAATTTCAAGGTGGGTGACAACATCCTGGCCTACCGGGATGCCAACGACTATTTAAATGCATTCTTTGAGGGAAGCACCCGCAGGCTTATGCTTCTTCAGGGCCGACCGCTTTACAAGGCCGATAAGAACATCGTAGCTTATTATGACGTCAGCCGGTCTACCTTCAAGCTTTATCATATATTCGGACAGCGTGAACTGGGATTTTTTCAGCCGGAATCCTTCAAGGTCACAGACGAGCGGGTGGCTTATGTTGAGAACACTGGTAATTTCTTGGTGTATGAAAATGATGAAATACGCACCATCAGCACCAATACCCCTTCATTTTATATGGCCCGCGACAGCATCCTGGTCTTTGAAGAACAAAACTATTTTAAAGTATATTACGAGGGCCAGGTTTATACCCTGGAGAATTTCATCCCGGATCAGATCAAGTATGGATACAACCTTGTGGCTTACCTGAATGATAGAAATCACCTGCGGGTATTCCGGCACGGAAAGGTGGAGACCATCTCCTACGAACCGGTGAATTCTTTCCAGGTATACTGGGATGTGGTTTGGTTTAACGTGGGGGTGAACAGCAATAAGGTTTATTATAATGGACGTGTGTATTAAATTCCAAATCACAAGCATCAAATCACAAATACCTGCCCCGACAGCAGGCGGGATATACAAATTTCAATTACAAAAATTCAAAACATTCCAGATCATGCGTATAAAGACTTTTGACTAGGTAGTTTTGGTCATTTAAAATTTGATTATTGGAATTTATTTGAAATTTGATGCTTGTGATTTGGAATTTTTTATGCACAGCAAATTTTGGAAATTTTTGGTTCAGATTATAACATTATCCATAAAATGTTTTTCTCAGATATTTTTCTCCAAACCACATATAGAGTTTAAATACCAGGAATCCCAAACCAATTCCCAGCAAGGCTCCCCCTAATATATCGAGGGGATAGTGTACACCAAGATAAATGCGGCTGTAAGACACCACTGCAGCCCAGATAAATATGAACCAACCATAATACCTGTTTCTGAACAACCTGGTGGTGAAAAACGCCATAGCGAATGTGTTGGCCGCATGGGAGGAGACAAAGCCAAAATCTCCGCCATGATATCCTCTGACCGTATGAACCAGATGGCCGATATCAGGATTGTGTGTGGGACGGAATCTTTCAAATCCTTCCTTGAATACTTTAACGGAAATCTGATCAGAAAGGGTGATCAACAAGGCAATAAAGATAAGCGTGGCTATGGCATTCCATTTATAGCGCCATACCATAACCCCAATGAGCACCCCGTATAAAGGATACCAAAATTCCTTATCGCTTATGTTCCACATGATGGTGTCCCAGGTGGGGGAGTGAAGGCCGTTCAGAAAAAGAAAAAGCCGGGTGTCCAGATCCAGTAAGGTTTCCAGCATAAGCATCAGGTTTTGTCAGCAATAGATTCGTTGATCGCTTCCCATAACATGTCCTTCATACGGGTAAGCCCGTAATTGGATACCGCAGAAATAAAAACATAGGGAATGTCGGGCAGATCCTGCTTCATTAGCTCCATAAGTTCCTCATCCATGAGATCGGATTTGGAAATGGCAAGGATTCTTTTTTTGTCGAGCAATTCCAGGTTGTATTGCTTCAACTCATTGAACAGCGTATTGTACTCTTCGCGGATGTTGGGGCTGTCGGCGGGGATCATAAACATGAGCACCGAGTTTCTTTCTATATGCCTAAGGAAACGCAGGCCAAGGCCTTTACCTTCATGGGCGTTTTCAATGATGCCGGGGATGTCAGCCATGACAAACGACTTGTCTTCCCGGTATTCAATCATTCCCAGGTTGGGTTCAATTGTGGTAAAAGGGTAGTCTGCAATTTTAGGTTTGGCTGCAGAGAGGCTGGAAAGGAGAGTGGATTTGCCTGCATTGGGGTATCCAACCAGGCCGATATCGGCAAGTATTTTGAGCTCCAACACATACCAACCCTCTTCTCCTTCACCTGCGGGCTGAGCTGTCCGCGGCGCCTGATTGGTAGATGACTTGAAGTGTGCATTGCCAAGTCCACCTTTGCCGCCTTCCAAAAGTATCCTTTCTTCTTCATCCTTTACAATCTCACAGATCTTTTCACCGCTTTCGGCTTTTTTGGCAACGGTGCCTAATGGTACCTCCAGTATCCTGTCCTTGCCACTGGCGCCGGTGCTCTGCGCGCCACCGCCAGGCTGACCGTTTGCTGCGATGATGTGTTTGTTGTATTTCAAATGCAGCAGGGTCCAGATCTGGCTGCTGCCCCTGAGGATGATGTGTCCGCCCCTTCCTCCATCCCCTCCATCCGGGCCACCTTTGGGGACATACTTTTCCCGCCGGAAGTGGATGGAACCTGCGCCACCTTTACCGGAGCGCATATATATTTTTACATAATCAACAAAATTGGATTTCTCCATGGATAAAATTTAAATCTCTCTGTTCTATTGGGATACCACCTTGTAAATGTCACGGTGGTTTCTTCCCAATCCACCATAATCAAGTCCATAGCCAATAATAAAGTCGTTGGGGACCTCTATACCGATGTAATCCAGTTTGACCTCTCCGCCGAAAATGTCCGGCTTTAAGAGCAACGTGGCTATCTTCATCTCTTTGGGCTGGAATGAGGCCACCTCGTCGGCCACCTGCTTAATGGTCAATCCGCTGTCTACGATGTCTTCCAGAACAATGACATTTTTATCTTTCAGATCCTCGTTAATGCCAAGGAGCTCTTTCACTTCGCCGGAAGATGATGCGCCCTGGTAGGAGGCGAATTTAACAAAGGACAGGTAGCCGTCGATCTCCAGTTCCTTGAAAAGGTCGGCGGTGAACATGAAGGCACCGTTCAGGATGCTCAGAAAGATGGGAGTTTCTTTACTGTGGTAATCTTCATTGATCTGCGTCGCGATCTTCTTTACCGCACCATATATGGTATCATAAGGGATGGAAATTTGAAATTCTTTATCTTTGAGCCTAATTTTATCCATAGGGTAAAATTTATATTATTTTTGACTAATCTTGAAATGCAAATTAAGGAATTAAGTCCATTTTTTAAAAATTAAAAATCAAAAAATATTATGGAACCAAAAGTTAGTATCCTTATGGGCAGTACGTCTGATCTGGAGATCATGCAAAAAGCTGCCGATTTACTGAACGAATTCAAGATCCCTTTTGAGTTGAATGCGCTGTCGGCGCACAGAACGCCCGACAAGGTGAATAAGTTTGCTAAAGAAGTGAATGGCAGGGGCGTTAAGGTAATCATTGCAGGTGCAGGAGGAGCAGCCCATTTGCCTGGCGTGATTGCATCAATTACGCCCCTACCGGTGATTGGTGTTCCCATACGTTCATCCATTTCGCTCGACGGCTGGGATTCCGTCCTTTCGATACTTCAGATGCCTCCCGGCATACCGGTAGCAACAGTAGGTACCGATGCCGCAAGAAATGCAGCCATTCTGGCTACCCAGATCCTGGCTCTGACCGATGAGAACATCATGAAAACCATGGAAAATTACAAAGCCGGACTGGTGCAGAAGATCAGCAAGGCCAATGATGACCTGGCCGAGGTGAAGTATCCGTATAAAACCAATTAAGAAGAATATAACAGGGTGGCTATTTACTTTTTTTGTTTGTGTTAGGAGTTGGTCCACAAATGGGTAAATAACAAATTTCAAATTACAAAAATCAAATAAATTCCAATATTCAATGATCCAAATTCTAAACAATCACAAGACTGGTTTGGATCATTGAATATTGATTAATTGGATATTGTTTGTAATTTGTTGTTTGGATTTTGTAATTTATTCAGGTTATGTTAAGTATACAATAAGCTTGGAGAAGCGTATCAAAAAGATTTTATTCCTATAATTTTCCTCACCTCTTTGATGGTTTTGGCTGCGCTGGCCCTGGCTTTTTCCCTGCCTTTCTCTGCTACCTTTTTAAGATAGTCGTCGTCGGCTTTGATTTCCTTGATTTTTTCACGCAGCGGATCGGTGAATTCGACGATGTCCTGGGCCAGTTGTTTTTTCATATCGCCGTAGCGTATCTTGCAGGTGTTGTATTGATCCAGAAAGTAGTTATAGGTATCTTCCGTAGAGACAATCTTCATTAATGTAAAGATGTTCTTGATCGGTTCGTCCATCTCCTGGTTGGGTTCGGTTGGTCCCGCATCGGTAACGGCTTTCATCACCTTTTTTTGGATTACCTTGGGTTCATCCGAGAGAAAGATGGCATTCCCTTCTGTTTTTCCCATTTTGCCTGATCCATCAAGCCCCGGGACTTTGAGAAGTTCTTCTCCGAAGTTGTAGGCATCGGGTTCAGGGAAGTATTCCACGCCGTACATATTGTTGAATCTCCTGGCAAACCTTCTTGTCATCTCCAGATGCTGCTCCTGGTCCTTTCCCACTGGAACTTTAGAGGCATGGTGTATGATGATGTCCGTCGCCATGAGTACGGGATAGGTTAACAATCCTGCATTGACGTTATTGGGCTGCGACCTTACCTTTTCTTTAAAAGAATTGGTGCGTTCCAGTTCTCCAACGTATGCATTCATGTTCATTAGAAGATACAATTCCGGAATTTCCGGAATGTCGCTTTGTATATAGAGTGTGGCTGTGTCAGGGTCCATACCGGCTGCCAGATACTCGGAGAGGATCTGCCTGATGTTGCCATGCAGGTCTTTCGGGTTTGGATAGGTGGTTAATGAATGATAATCGGCTATAAAGAAATAACACTGATGTTCATGCTGCATCTTGACAAAATTCCTCAGTGCTCCGTAATAATTACCCAGATGTAAATTCCCGGTTGGACGTATACCGCTAACTACTTTTTCCATAAAATTGCTTCAAATTTTAATTTAACTATTTTTGCAAAAATATAAAATGTATTGAAATAGGTTTTGGTTTATTCGTGATCTTAATAAATACGCTGTGTTTTTATCAAACGTTTAATTAAATATGTTAACATTACTCAAAATATTTTTGTTTTTTGTCATTCTGGTATTTGTGGGAGGCTTGATATCAAGGTATCTGTTGAAGCGATTCTTCAGCAAGATGCGGCAAAATATGCAAGATCCTTACGCAACCCAAGACAGACAAAAAAAGAAAGGAAAGGTAACCATTGAATACGACAAAAAGGAAAAGCGGGGAAAGAAGTTTAGTAAAGATCAGGGCGATTATATCGATTATGAAGAAATTGAATGAAGTAATAAATTTTATGGGTTGAAAAAAAGCAGGTTTATTGGTTAATATAAAGAGAGGCACTCCATGAAGGGGTGCCTCTCTTTGTATTAGAGGCAATATGGGAATTTTGATGGATTATCAGGTAAAGATAATCTGTGCGCCTTCCCCGGCGGCTTTTTCATAAAACTCTCCAACCGTGAGTACATCCAGCACATGTTCACTCAGCGCTTCCCGTTTTACCTTGAACATATCTACAGCGAGCTGGCATGCATAAACCTCTCCGCCACCTGCAGTGATCATATCCAGAAACTCATCCACCGGCGGTACATCCAATTGATCCATCTGTTTTTTCATCATTTTGCTTACCATAGACTGTACACCGGGTATTAGTCCCAGAAGGTTGCCCATCCTTGTTCCGTTGGGCATTCTTAGAGCGGGATTTCCCACTGTAGAGGTCTGGAGTTTGTTCATGCGTTTTTTCATCACGGCATCCAGACCGAAGAAGGTAAAGAACAGCTTGGCTTCCATCCCGTCCATTACTGCTCCGTTTGCCAGCACTAGCGAGGCATATACATCCTCGAGATTCCCTTTGGCGCATATTACGGCCACTTTATTGATCTTTTGCTGTTTTTCCTGGTTATCCATAACATTGTTGATTTATCGGTTAAACACAGCTTGTAGGTTTGGGTATGCCTGCAATTTTTGAAGCTTTTTTGAGGGGACCGCCGGGGAATAGCTTATAGAATCCTTTTATATCGGTTATCCCCGATTTTCCAACTTTGCGTATAGTCAGGTTGGCGCCTTCCTCATATTTTTCGCGAAGGTACCTCAGAACCTGGAAATGGTCCTCGGTCAGTTCAATTCCTTCTTCTTTAGCCAGTTCTTTTGCAATTTCTTCATTCCATTGGGTATAATCCTGAAGATACCCTTCATCAGTTACTTCTACTGTTTGTCCTGCAATTGTTTGTTCCATAGTTATTTTGATTATTTGATTAATATTTATTGATGTTTGCTTTCTTTCTCTTTTGGTTGCTGATCGGAAAGATTTTTAAGAAACGTGATCATAAAACCTAAGCTACGCTTCATTTCTGGTGAGCGCATCTCCCTGAATGTTTTCCAAAGTGAATATTCCTGCACCTGGTCGGTATCCATTTCCCTGAAGGTACTGACGGCATTGTTCATGGCATTCAGTGTTTTGGGATCGGTAATGTTTTTTACCATCTCCAGCAGAGTAGGGATATTTTCAGCCATCTGGCGAAGGTCATCCTTTGAGTATTGAGCAACCACATTATCAAAGATGTTGGCCAATTCACCCATGAACTCGAAATATCCCTTTCTATCCAATTCATTCAGCTTGTGTATAGCATCCACGCCCACCTCATTGGCAATGGGTCCAACATCTTTGGCCAGGTCCATCATGCTTTCAAACGTGTTGAGCATTTTCGAGAAGTTGTCAATATTGCGGAGGAATCGCAACGACAGGCATTTCAAGTCGTCTACATTGAGCTCTATGTTTCTTTTGTCAAGTTCATCTACCGTGCTTTGAAAAGCATCTTTTCCTGCAATCGACAAATCCTCGAAAAGATCTTCCATTCCTTCCCTTTTCAGGCGCTGTTCATCCACATGATGAAGCACCAGGTCCAGCTTCCGGTTGATGTCGTTTATCTGTTGTTGTAAATCCTGATTGTTTTCAGCCATAATTGAAAGATTTAATATTTCTTACCAGCCATGGTCATTTCCGATTCTATGGGCAGTTCTTTACCTTTCAGCAGAATGTGCCAGTATACCCATCGGAACATTACCTTGCCGTAATGATTCAGTTTTGTATTCTGCAGCAGCCCAAAGGGCCCTATTCCCGGCAGGGGGAATGTCCCGGGCAGCGGTTCGGTGTCATAGTTGAAATCAATGATTGAACCCTTGCCAAAGCCTGTTTCTATATAGCAGTTGGAGTGCCCGTCGAATTGGGCATTGAGGGGCCTGCCCTCAATGGCGCTAAGCAGGTTCTCATAAATCACATCGGAAGCAAAATGTACCACCGATCCTGCCTTGGATGTTGGAATGTCGGAGGCATCGCCCAGGACAAAGATGTTTTCGTATTTCTTTGACTGCAGGGTGTACTTGTCGGTGGGAATGAAATTCAGATCATCTCCCATGCCGCTTCTCTCCACCATGGGATCTCCCATGTTCGTGGGTACGACGGTCAGCACATCAAAGGGTACCTCCTGCTCGTCATAGGATCTGATTACCTTTTTCTCGTTGTCCACACTTTCCAGGTAAAAATCAGGAATCACCCGGATATTCTTTTCCTCGAGCAGTTCCCCAAGCATTTTGGATGCCTTGGGTTTGGTGAAGGCCCCGGGAAGAGGAGTGACAAAGCTGATGTCCACTTTGTCGCGTATGCCGATCTCAGTGAAGTAGGCATCGGCAAGGAAAGAGAATTCCAGCGGTGCTACCGGACACTTGAAGGGCTGCTCTGCAATATTGATCACCAGCTTTCCGCCTTCCCAGTCTCTGAAGAATTCACGCAATGCCACGGCTCCATCCAGTGTGTAAAAGTCGAAGATCTCCTTTCTCCATAACTGGTCTTTTAATCCGGGCGTTTCATCCGGATTGATATCGGTACCCGTGGCTACGATCAGGTAATCGTAGTTCAGTACTTTTCCGCCTTCCAGGAGCACCCGATTCTCTTCGGGCTCGATCCGGTTGATGGGTTGATAAAGTAAATTTACGCCAGGCGGCAGAAAGTCAGTTTTGGACTTGATGACATCATTTCTGTCATAAATCCCGAAAGGGATGAACAGGAATCCGGGCTGATAGTAGTGGGTTTTGTCCTTGTCCACAACGGTGATTTCCCATTCTTTCCTGTCGAGCACCTTTAGAAGCTTGTTGGCCATGATTGTTCCCCCGGTACCGGCGCCAAGTATGACTATCTTTTTCATATTCGATAAATTTTGTTTTAATTTTATATGTTGAACTTTGTATTTTTTGTTATTAAATTAACAGGGCAAATTTAACTTTATCCAGATATTTATATATGAAAATGTATATAAAAAAATATCATAACTGATATATATCATACGGAGGCTTTGAGATGAGCAAACTATTGAACCACACAAACTGTTCGAAATGTGTTCACCGTACATGGGCATTTGAGAAACTGACACAGGAAGAGCTTCAGTGGATCGATGATCATAAGCAGGAAGTATATTTTATTAAGGGAGAGACCATATGCCATGAAGGGGAGGAGATAAAAAATTTTCTCTACCTGCGCAGCGGGCTTGTCAAGTTGCTTACCACCGAAAAAAATCAAAAGGAACACATCATCAGCCTGGGAAAACCCTTTGATTTCATTGGTTTATTGAGTTTATTCTCCAATCAGCAGCAAATATATACCATTACGGCCATTGAAAATTCAATAGTATGTTTTGTTGATCTGGCGGTAATTAAAGGGCTGGTCAGGCAAAACGGGGAATTTGCCCTGGATTTTATGGAGAAGATCAGCAGGATCAGCAATGATGTGATTAACACCCGGGTGAGCATTAATACCAAGCAACTGCGTGGCCGGATCGCCTATATCCTGATGTTTTTCGCCGGTTATATTTACCAGAAGAATGAATTTGAACTGCCTGTCAGCCGAAAAGAGATCGCCCAGCTAATTGACATGAGCACTGAGAATGTCATTCGCATCCTTTCGGAATTTCGAAAGGACGGGCTCATTGATATCGAAGGCAAAAACATACGGATTAATGATCCTGAGCGGCTGAACCGGGTATATAAGTTAGGATGAGTGCCCTGATTTCCTCAGATCCCTTACCGTTTTGGCCAGATTGGTGGCAAATACGAAATCGTTCAGCTCCTGGTTATCCGCGTCGAGTATGTCGTGCCGGCTGCCTTCCCACCATTTCTGGCCGTTATAAAGAAAAATGACGTTATCGCCTATTTCCATCACCGAATCCATGTCGTGGGTGTTGATGATGGTGGTGGTTTCAAAATCCTTTGTTAGTTCCCTTATCAACTGGTCAATGCGGATGGCCGACTTAGGGTCCAGCCCTGAGATGGGTTCGTCGAAAAACAGGTATTTGGGGTACACTGCAATGGCCCTGGCAATAGCCACCCTTTTCTTCATACCCCCGCTGATCTCTGCGGGGTAGAGGTGATTCGCATCCTGAATGTTCACCCGGTCAAGACAATAGTTTACACGATCTTGTTTTTCTTGCTCCGTCATCTCGGTAAACATGTCCAGGGGAAATTTTAAATTCTGCTCCACGGTTTTTGAGTCGAACAAGGCTCCACCCTGGAACACCATACCGATATTCTTTCTGATCTCTTTTTTTCTTTTGAAATTTAATTTATTGAATACAAGATCATCATAAAGTATGGCTCCTTTGTCGATATTCAGCAGGCCAACAATACATTTCAAGAGAACGGTTTTACCGGATCCGCTTTGCCCGATGATCAGATTGGTTTTCTTCTCCTGGAATACAACAGAAATATCTTTTAGAACCTGAGTCTTACCGAATGATTTGGATATGTTTTCCACACGGATCATGTCAAGAGCATTTGGGTTAAAACATAATTGGCAATCAATATCATGATGCTGCTTTCCACCACGGCCCGGGTGCTGGCCTTACCTACCTCCAACGCCCCGCCGGTGGCATAATAACCCCGGTACGCGGATACGGATGTTATGATAAAACCAAAGATGGCCGATTTGATCAGGGCATAGGTTACATAGAAAGGAATGAAAGCATATTGAATCCCAAACAGGTAATCATGGGTGGTGACAACCCCGGCCGCCAGCCCGCCGAGCCAGCCTCCGATCAAGCCTATAAAGATGCTCATGATGGTAAGAAAGGGCAGGAAAAAGATTGCGGCGAGGATTTTTGGCATGATCAGGTAGCTGGCGGAATTGACACCCATAATCTCCAGGGCATCTATCTGTTCCGATATTCTCATTGAGCCCAGCTCCGAGGCGATATTGGAACCAATCTTTCCGCAAAGGATTAGGGACATGATGGTAGAGGAAAACTCCAGTAAAAGAATGTCTCTCACCGTCAAACCGATCAGATAGGTCGGGTATAGCGGGCTTTCAGTATTGTAGGAGGTTTGTATGGTAATTACGCCACCTATAAAAATGGAGATGACCGCCACGATGCTCATGGAACGGATACCCAGAAATTCAATTTCCGTAATGGTTTGCCGGTAATACATTTTTTTCTTTTCCGGGGGTGCAAAAACCCGGTTCATCAGTAAAAAATACCGCCCGATTTGTACAAAGAATTCTCTGAACGGGTTCCTCATCCTGTTGCGTATTTTTTGAGCAGCTCTTCTTTCAGTTTGGACACTCCTGTAGTTGCTTTCTCCTGTATAAGGTGTACGTTTTTTATTCCGGATTGTTGACCGGAATGGGGATCCACCACATATACGGGGCAGTCTTTAACTGCAAAATCCACCAGACCTGCTGCCGGATATACCATCAGGGATGTGCCTATGATGGCCATAATGTCGGCTTCCCGGGTCAGTGCTGCAGCTTCCCCAATGGCCGGCACCGGCTCTCCGAACCATACCACATGCGGCCGAAGCTGGTATCCTTTTTCACATTTGTCTCCCAGATTTAGCTCCGCCCCTTCTATATCGTAAACCAGTTTTGGGTCGCCGGTGCTTCTCGCTTTTCTTAATTCGCCATGGAGATGGAGCACTTTCGAGCTTCCTGCCCGCTCATGCAGGTCATCTATGTTCTGGGTGATGATCTCTATATCGAAGTAATTTTCCAGTTCGGCAAGAATTTTATGGGCCTTATTGGGTTGGACCTCCAGAAGCTGTTTCCTTCGTTCGTTATAAAACTTCAGCACCAGTTCCGGGTCTCTCTCCCATGCCTCGGGACTTGCCACCTCTGTAATTTCGTATTGCTCCCACAACCCGCCCATGTCACGGAAGGTTTTAAGCCCACTTTCCGCACTGATGCCCGAACCGGTCAATACCACCAGTTTTTTCATGATTCTTGGTTTTGATAATTACAAAATTAATGATTTTGATGTTGGAAATGTCTAACGATTGGAGATTTTTGTCCTGGAAAGCAAATAGCACCCCGAAGGGTGCTACTTATTTGGATGTATTTACGTGCCGGGGCTGTTGATAATCACCAGGGATTATGGGCTGTTCTCCTGGTAAGGGGTTATAAATCCTTTGATCCCTATTCCACCTCTTCTTCCGGCATTTCGTCCTCGGGTTCACCCCTTAGATATTTAAAGGTAACCCCGTAGG
>CAYNPZ010000034.1:0-8268 GCA_964399175.1 uncultured Bacteroidales bacterium
CAAAAACAACCTGGTTAAAGAAAATCTCCTGATATTTATTCCTTCACGGGTTTAATAATATCGAACGACAGGCCGCTGGCACCTTCTCCTTTACCGGTAGTCTTTTTACGTCCCATCCAGGTATATACTTGTCCATTATGCCAGCGTGCACGCTGAAAGCTGCGCCTGACAATGGCGCCTGCCCTGGGCACTTCTTCCTCATAAATGTGATATCTCTCCCCTTCATCGAGTCCTTCCCGGAGTAATTTTGTGCGGGGCTCAATTCTGGGGGTATCACTATCCCCTTCCAGGGTACGCAACATAGCGGCCCGTCGCAGCTGGATTTCACGGTTCGATCCGTTTACCTTAACAGGAATAAAGGGTATCCAGTTTTCGGGTACCGTGGTTTGTATTTTATATTGTATGGTGGCTTCGTTTTCATCCTCCCCGGCAGGGGGTGCGGGAGGGGTAATAAATTTCCGTATGTGTTCGCGGGTCTCCCTGGCCGCTTCCACCCCGGCAACAGAATCACCGTTAGCCAGAGGCAGTCGGCTTTCGATTCCCCATACCATATTGGCCATCTCATCACGGATCAGGTTGATCTTCTCCAAAGGAGGCGATTCCATAAGTTTTCCAATTGCCGGAGGAATGAATAACCGGGTATCGGCCCGGCCGGTATCACTTACCTTATCCAGGGTATACATGCTCCACCGTTCCCAGTTGCTTTCCGCACCCTTGCCGGCTGCTTCGATCCAAAAGTTCCGTCCAAAACTGTCGGTTATTCGCAAACCCTGAACCGAAGCCAGGGTTCCTTCAGGAAGGTCGAAGGGTACCACAAACCAATCATTGGCATAGACCAGACCGAATTCCACAAGCAATAATTTGGCAATATCCGTGGTGTTGGCATCGACAGCCCCAAAATCTGTGCGGGCATCTTCCATCTCCCACCACCGGGTGGCCGGCATACCTCCAAATTCAAGGGGTGAAGGCAGATGGGTCAACACCACGTTTTGCTCCACATCGTCATCAATCTCCACACTGCTTTCCTCATGCAAGCCGTCGGCGGTATCGTCTATCATGAATGAATACCAGTCCAGGTGACCGCTGTAATATTCCTCGGCTTTCAGTACTACCTGCCGGTCGCCATTCCGGGGTGCGGAACATGCAAACTGGTATTCCAGCTGAGAAGGCTCCCAGGTTTGGCTTTCCTGTTCGTGAGGCTGGTAATATTGTTGTTTATACCATTTGATAAGTTTTTGGGCAGCGTCATCCAGGAGGGGCCCATCACCGGAGGACACAGAAATCGCATCACCGGCATTGTTTCCTGCCAGAAGATGCTTGATAAATGCATATCCATCCATATAACGGTTGCTTAAAGCCTGCAGGGATTGCCAAACCTGCTTGTGAGCGTATATAGCGTATTGATACTTTTCATAGGAAGGCATGACAAAAGGATAGGCTTGTATATAGGAATCCCGGTAGTCTGTTAACTTCGATTTGTTCAATAATTTGAACCAGTAACGGGCGATCTCGATACTCAATTGGTAGGTATCCCCGATCTGTTCTTTTTCCACCTTGGCCTCCAGGGGCACATTTTTCTCAAAGGGAACCACTTTTCCTTTCCGGCTTTTATAACGGGTGAGTTTGGTCGTGTGCATCTTAATCTTTGAAAACACAGGTGAACCTGCATCATTGCCCTTAAATTCACCCAACTGCCATTGCCGGCTAAGCATCCATAAAGGATCCCGGACTTCAGCTTTAAGACTACGGCTGAAGGAATTCTTACGTGGCCTTCCTTCCAGCCTGTTCCAACTCAGGACGGTTGGATATCCCTTGAATACAAGATTGCGTATATCAGTCCTCATCGTTCATCAGTTTATATACAGCTTCATTATTAATCGCTAAATTGGTGGAAATGGTAATCAGGTGTCTGGTTACTGCCACCATGGTAGCCGGCAGGAATTGCGCATATTTCGAATCATCAATCATATCCGGTTCCACGGCCCTTTTCTTTGCATTATCGAGGGTTTCATTCAATATGGCTTCCAGATCGTTCCATTTCCAGTTCTCATTTATATTCGGAGCAACCGCCACCAGTAAAGTTTGAGGTGCTTCCGCATTGGGCGTGTTGTAATTGAGCGCAAGCCCTGAGGTCTCTTTCTCCGTAGGTACAACTTCCACCCAGTCATCCAGCAACAAACCGGCCTGGGATTGCGCAGGATCCCAGTTGCCAGGATAATGAAAGGAATAAAGAAGCTTGTCGGTTTCAAATTCATATTTTCCGTACTCAAGTCCCAGCCATTTATCGTTTTCAATATAAGGCAACTGGATGGGTAATAGTTCGGGTGTCAAGGTTTGGAAAACATCCGCGTAATGGATTACCTGGTGCAGATGATTCATGGGTTCCCGAACCCGTGCCAGGCTATTCATCCATTTATCCATGGGAAAATCATCATTTACATGTTGGGTCAGCTGGCTATGGTCGCTGTAAGATTTGGACAGTTCAGCCTGGTTGGGTAAGGTAAACCGGGGGATAACCCTGAAATTATCCTCAAACAGATGGTTGACAGCACGCATATAGGCTTCGGTCAATTCCCGGTCGCTTCCACCTGAAAGATCCTCATTTTTATACTGATCCAATTTCTCGTTTGCCTTATCAAGGATACGTTCGGCTAAGCCGGTAAGCTCCTCCGCGTTATCTTCCATAACCGTTGGAATGGATTCGGCAATGCCAAAGCCATTGATGGCCAGAAGCGCCTCCCTGAGGGTGTTGAACATGTCCGGGGTGGGCGATGACGCACCCTTGATGGTTTGAAGCGCATCGTCAAGATTTTTCAAATAAGTATTTTCATAAAGGTCGACCAGGTATTGGGCCCGTTCTTTTATCTCCGTAATATCGTAGTGTTTGGGATTATCCGACATCTCATGACCCTCGGAGGGCAAATGGATGTCGTCGGCTGCCAGGGGCTTTGATTTCGTGATAAGGGCTTTTAAATGCTCCACCAGCGGCATCAGCTCAAAAAATCCAATGATGGATGAATCCCAGCTGGCAGGTCGTTTTGTATATTTGATCGTAATGTTGGAAGAATCATCCAGGTTGTGATCCTTCTTGATAAAATAACCAATAAGCAGGTCCAATTCGGTCTGTTCACTTTCCATCTCCCGGTTCAGGACGTACAACAGATCAATGGGCTGCAAGCCAAGTTGTTCCTGGGAAATTTCGGATTCAACCGCTGTATCATCCGAGCTGGAAGCAGGATGTTCCACTAGTACCCTGACTTGAGCGGGATCAGGGAGCACCTGTGAAAGCCAATTATTGACGCCAGCCTCGGCTGCCGATCTGGGAGTATAGGGAATTCTTCCGTGAAATGGATTGGCTGCAGAAGCATTTTTATAATCAATATTCGCGTCAAAATGAAGCCCCACCCGGTGGTTTAAAGCATATCCGGAACGTGGGGTGTTCACGATCTCGGGTTCCGAGGGATTGCCGCCTTCTGATACGGCCTGCAACATAGCCCCTCCCCTGTCATAATTACCACGCACTACCTGGTAAACCCCTTCGGATAATGCAAGATCACTTACAGCATCCAGGGCATCGGCTATCCGGTTGACTTCGGCATCAATAGCCTTCTTTTCAGTAGTATTGGCCGAGGGAAGATCGGTGAAGCCAAATGGATAAGATGCGTTGTTTTGCTTTTCAATATATTCCAACAGGTCGATGCCATTTAAAACATTTCTGGCTTCAATGGACTGAATGGAGGTATCATCGGATGACCGGGTCAGTTTATCAGCCACCAGCGGAAACTTTTTGCGCAAGGGATAAATGAATTTATCCAGTTCGGCAAGTTCATGTTTATCGTGTAATCCCCTTTCAAACATATAACCCAGCAGGGCACCCAGTTCCTGACCATTGCGTATCCCGTCCATCAGGTTCTGGGCTATACGCACCCTTTCAGAGCTTAAATTCACGGCAAAGGCATCCGCATTCTCTTCACCGGCATGTGATAAATAAGCATTGCGCAATACCCCTGCGGTTACAGCATGATTCATCGAAGGAGCATGAATATAACCTCCGTTATTGGTATTGGTGAATATTTTATCCACTTCCCTGAATTCCTCCGGTACTTCGTCTTTTGATTTCTCCGATAGCTGCGAGGAAGGACGGATGTTTTCAACCCAGCCGTAAGCGCCCAGGTAGATACCCTGCTTCAGGGAGGCTTCATTTTCATCGTCTTCTCTTCTATACCTGGCCTCATGCAACAACATATTGGCAACACCCTGTTTCCATGCATCAAGCCGGTAGCTGCACAAATCAATATGCTCTGCAAATATTCGTTCCAGCTTTGCCGTGGGAAGGTCTTTGAGGATATTCAAAGCATCCACATGTTCGATAATTTCCCCAAGATTGGATTGTAAGGGGATGTCCGGATTTTTGATATAATCATTGACAAACCTGGAAATGTATTCTCCTACCAGGAGTTCTTCCCCTTCGGTGATATCCGTATTATAATCATAAAGGTACCTGAATTTGGATACTGCGGGAGATGCACCCATATGCATGAACTCACTAGTTTCCCGGGGCCTGCTGTAATTGGGATCGATTTCGTGATGCATCCTGTTGGATGTTTTGTTATAAACCTGCATGGTGGCATGCCGCAATAAGAGATATAACAGGGCATTGGGAGCTGGTTTGCCGGCCCCGAAATCCTGTTGGGTGATTGTATCCAGGGAGTTGCGGATCAACCATTCAATATAATTGTAGCCATTCTCACTGTAAACCCGAACAGGATTGTTTTCAGAATATGGCTTGTCATCAATGACCGGTCCATTTAAATGGGTGTTGTGGGAATAAAAAACCTTCTCCAGGATGGCCGGAGTTTCCTTCCATCTGAATCCAAGGGCTTCCTGAAGCGAACTGATCTTTTCTGACAGGACATTATACCAGGAAATGGAAGCTGTATTGGTAGAGACCATATTCAAATAATTGGTATGGTATTGAGGCCCTGAACTATACCGGTGAAAAAAGTCCACGGAGGTGGCATGAAGCCCGAGAATATCCAGCAAATGCTGATGAGGGTCGCCGCTTTTCCCGACATAAGATACTTGTTGCACCAACTGTTCCCATTCTTCATCCAGTTTGTTCAGAAGGGCATGCAATCTGCTTACAAACAAATTGACCAGGGAAGAATCATACGAGGTGGAAAGATGGGTTAACGGGACATAGGTATCCTCGGCAGGGAAGCGGACATTTTTAAAGGCCGTTACCGGTACCACGCCATACGGCTGATTTCCTATCCGGATGGAGGGTAAGATGCTCCTTCCAAAGACAAAATTTTTAAAATAATTTTCAGTTGACCGGATATCCGGATCCGGAACAACCGGATCCATCATCTCATCCAGGAAATATTCCATGGTGGCAGGCCATAAAGCTGTATTCATTGCCCTGGCATCACGCAGGTCGAAGGTGCCGCTATGCTGAATGTGCTGGAGCAAATTGGGATCAATACCCAGGTAACGGGCAAATAAAAGCCCGTCGGCCATGTTCTCCCAATCCACGGCTGATTCATCAAATTGCTTCTCAGCATGTTCAGCGTCAAAAATGGCTTCTTCATCCAGACTAAAACTGGTAAAACCTGCTTTTTCCTCTCCGGTGTTGTTGGTGGGGGTTCCCTGGGGGATAAAACTAAAACCATCCTCGGCATAATGGTGGTTTTCCAGCAGATGTTCCAGCTTTTGCCTGCCTTGTTCTTCGTCCATTGAGAAACGGATGCCTGTAACTATAATGCGGTCAAAACCTGATTCGGCCTGTTCCGGGGTAAGTTGCACCTTCATGCCCATTCCCAAACGTATGGCTTCTTCAAAATCCACCATCCATTGCATCTCATCGTCCACCACCAACTGATCATCTTCCTGACGCATGCCTTCATCTTCTTCCGAAGCGGGATCAGGTCCTACAATCAACGGATCTGTAATGGGATTCCCTGTTTCCTGGATCACTTTCTCGTTATCATTATAAAGCATACATACAAAATAATCGGGCATGGCAGTAGCCTGTGGAGGCTGACTCCATGACTCCTCTTTCCTGTTCACCTCGGGAAACTGAGGTTCAACAGGAAGGGATTCCCCTTCTTTCAGGGGTTCCCCAGGCATTTCATCCTGGTTTATGGGTTTGGTCATCCGTGTGATGTAGGCAGCCCTGTAGGCTCCATAGCTCCTGCAAACAGCCCGCCATGCGCCCAGATGTCCTTCCCTTGAATTGCCTGCACGCCAGTATTCTCTCCAATAGTTTTTTGCATCCTCCAACTCTTCCGGTGTCAGGCCTGCCTCATGAGTTTCAATAAATACATCATCCGGGAAAAAACGAATCCACAGTTCATTGTTTTCAGCTCCGGTAGTGGAAGGTGTCTGAAAAATCGTCTCAATTCTCACAGGCATCATTAGTATAGGATTGTGACCCTGGCATTCTGCAATTTGCTCTTCCGGACTTACAATACGACTGTATTGTTTCAACAAATCAAGCTCAGCAGCTTTATTCTCATTATACTGCTGTTTCTTCTTTGAAAGGGAATCAGCCAGCTCGCTTTTCCTGTCTTCCCATCCCTTTAAATCCGGATCATCGGCAGGGCGCTTTCTGGTTAAGCTGAAAATGGTCTCTTCGGCTCTTTGCAATGACTCTTTCACATCCGTCACCTGATCGGCCAGTTGCTTCTTCTCTTTTCTGATTTTTAACAGTTGCTGATATGTTTCACTGTATTGGCTCATGATTTTTAATTATTGCTGGGTTTATTCAATACCTTTTAACATTTCGCTGGCATGTACGCCAACTCTCACGGGAAGCTGGAACAGAATATAAGCCATATCCGCTGCATTGGAAGAGTTCCCCCAAACTACATTCTCAGGGTTGCCGTCATCAGAATCCAGGGTTATATCATCACTCAATTTGAGGTTTCCGGCGGAATCTTTATTGATATGTTTCCAGGTCATATCATTCCATGAATCCAGGCTCGGCGGATCATTCCCTTCTTTCACCACGTCGAGACCAAACCGTGGCTCCCCAACCCGCTCCTCAATCACAAAGAACCATCCCGGTTCGGTATCGCCTGATACTCCTGTGCCACCTTTGGCCTCTTCAGCGGTGAGGTCAAACCCGAGAAATGTAATGTCCGGCTCTACTTTGGCTCCGTATAACGGATATTTTATATCCTCTTTACTCGTCTCATCTACCTCCTGCAACAGACGGGGCTTAGTGTTGTCAATGGTTTCCTCACCATCGTCTGATTTGGTTTGCCATTTGGCCTTCTGGGCATAAATAACAGCATTTGGGTATTTTTTCAGCAGATCCCCCCTTATTACCAATACCAGTTGAGTGATATCTCCTTCGTCCTCACGGTTGTTATGCTTCCCTAAATCGCTGGATTGTTGCCAGGTATGAATGGGTTTGATGTCCCGGAGTTTTTCCTTGAGTTCTTCCTCCGAGAGGGAATCATCCATATTTACATAATTGCTTACATCCCAAAACTGGCGGAAATAAGTTCCCCGCTGGTCGGTGACATACTCCCTCCACAACAATTCGCGGGCCATTTCATGATTTAAGCCAACCATATAGGATTCTATGAATCGCTGATTGGTCTCCAGCAAAGTAATGGAGTTCTGAGGTATCAGGTTCAGATTGGGAACCAGCAGCTCGGTAGATATATTCCGCAAGGGTTCATACATGGGTATATCAAACTCGGGATAGGCCATTACAGGTTTGATGGTATCCGGGTCCCAATAAGACAGATTGCCGGGAATTTTCACTACAGATACCGATCTTTTCAGAAGCGCATGATCGGGTTGAAGTGCTGTACGAATATCCCGGGTCAACCCTGGAAGGTCCAGGGTGGGTGGCTCTTCTTCCTCCGGGGGCAATTGATTGTGCAGGTGATGGACATCTGCCACGGCTGTTTTAAAATCCCTGGCAGCTTCACTGTCTTCATTGCCTTCCTTAATATCTGTGGTTTCACCGGGTTGTGCCAGTTCAAAGTCAGGATATTCGGGTAAATCTTCAACTTTTTTACCCGTATGTTCCTCTTCTGAAGGTATGTGGTATTTTTTCAAATCTTTCCACCATTTTATAAAAGCAGATGAAACAACCAACAAAATCAGGATAATGGTACCCGGCCACTCCAGACCTCCCAAACTATTTCTAAAAAGAAGAAAAAGGATCACAGCGACAATCAGAATAAACAAGGGCAGGTAAGCAATCCACCATTTGGTAAGGATTTTCCTGATGAACCGGGGTACCTTTTC
>CAYNPZ010000034.1:8278-28554 GCA_964399175.1 uncultured Bacteroidales bacterium
ATCCTGTTGCACCTTCCGGTGGTTTTTTTGGAGTGGCAGGTGTTATATCGCCATTATTCAACCGCGATGCCAGGTCGCCGGAAAAAGTGATACCGCTCAGGGCAAAACGTCGAACAAGCGGACCACGAACGCGGGCTGCTTTTCGGAAAACAGGTGACAAAACCGTTCCCTCCAGCTTGCTGTTTTTGATCCTGGCAAAGGCCGTCTTTCCCGATACCAGGAGTTTGGAATGTACATTCGAGGTCAATGAAACCAACCGGTTATTGTCCAGGGGGCTCATGAACTTATTGATCATCCTGGAAGTAGCAGCCCAGGCAAACTGTACCCACCGAATCTTTTTGTTGGCTTCAAGCACCTCGCCGAGCTGTTTCCAGGCAGAATTCATATATTCTTCCTGATTCTTTCTAACCACCTTGGTTCCGAAACCTGCGGCAGTTCTTTGACGGGGGTCGAGGTTGAGTTCGTGTATCCAATTGATATCCTCACTGGCTGGGGTATTCAAACGACGGGTCAAAGCATGCCAACGGGCATACAGGGGAGGTGTAATCACAGGATCTTCAGCAGGTTCATTCTGTTTGTAATCCTCTTTTAAATTGATTCGCTCCGCTGTGTCCGACTGAAAATCATCCGGAAACGACCGGGGCCAATTGGTCGGCTCGGTTTGCGGAGCTCTCAGGGCTCCTTCCAGTCCCAGGGCTGAAGGGTCTGTTATCCCGGAAATTGAAACACCGGGGTCGGTAACATCCATTGGACGAATACCTACTCGTTTATCGGCCGGTCGTGGTTTAAGCTGACGAACCAGGAATTCAAAATCACCCGATTCAGCAGTTCGAAAACCCCAGCGGTAATAGATGGGATATTGCTTTTGTGGTCCGTCCCAGGCCGATTTTGTGGCTGTCATATCATCCGGTACTTCCTGTCCAAGGCCGGCCAACCGCCCGGTTTCAAAAGTGGGGATCAAAAACGCATGGTAAGCCGTATCGGGTTCCAGCTTCCTGGGACACATCAAACGGGAATAGGCTTTATCGGGATCACTGTCTAATATATTGGTCAACTGATCGATCCCCTTGTTCACATTGTTCTCATCTTCGTCTGACAAGTCATCGTTCACATGCACATGGGCCCAGGCCCAGAGCTGATCCGGGGCTGCAAACAAATCGGCTCCTGTATCCGACTTTAAGGTGAAACTGCTCAACGGGCCGGATATCGCCTTATCATCTTCGAACTCATCTTCTTTCAATACGACCAGGGTCAACCAGGGTCGCAGCCGGTGGTTGCTCTCGTTTCCCTTAGCCGGGGTATAACGCCAGGGAAAATCTTCATCATAAAACTCGGCAAAAGCCAGATAATTGGGTTCAAAATCGGTAATCCAGTCCAGTGGTTCGGTGCGTACGATGGCCTGAGGATTGATACCAATGATATCACCCGGACCGACCAAACTCACTTTGATGGTATCGGTGGTTTCGGCATTATTGATTTTAAGCCTCACATCGAAGGAGGCCCTTACTTTCGCAGTGTTATCCCCGTCGGCCTCGTTTATACTATTGGCAATCCCCTGTCTGAGCCAGGGAATAAATGAATAGCGTGTAAATTCACTCATAGCGTATTGACTTCATAATTTGGTACAACCTGAATTTTATCATTTAAATCGGGATCGGCATCGATTTTTTCCCGCATGATGCTGATCGCCTCTGTTTCACTATCCCGGGTGGCCTTGTCGTCCAGCAGGGTTAAATCATCCTTCCTAACCACTGAGTATCCTTCCTGGAAAACCTCCACTTTTTCCCGCCTGGGTTCCAAATCCACCTGATACTTGAAGGACAAGTTCGATTTCCCCACTGCATTGCCTCTCAGCAAGAATCCTGCAAAGAAGCCTAACAATTTCCCGAACAGTCCTATAATGCGTTTATAATTGTTATCAATCACAATGGTTTCGTAATCCAGTTCTCGCTTAACAAAGTAGCTGAATTTAAGGGCATTTTTCTCATTGCTAAGTGTGATTCCCCCATCGAGCTTTTCAAATGATTTGCGGGATAATTTCTCATCGTCCGACATCTCGAAATATTGTGCAGGAGCAAATTGTTCCTTTACATAGGCATTTCGGGTAAGCGATGCCGGGATGGTATCATCAACAGAAAGGGCAAATTCCCTGGCATCGGAAGGTTTCTGCGAACCCACCCGGTCAATTGTAACATTCAGAGGTACTACTTTCTGCTTTACCGTCAAAGTACCGGCCGGATGAACAACCAAACCATCTGTGGATTCTGAAATATCACGCAGTTTAACCAGCAGGTTATTTCTCGGAGGAAGCTTGCCCTCCCAATTTTCTTTCTTGGACAGGGCTTCTTTCAATTTGGGCAGCACTTCCACTTCGGGCAGGGTCGTATCTTTTTTCTCGCCGAATGTCTTGTTGAATCTTACCTTCACCTTCACTAAAAGCACCTTGAAGGTGGCTTTGCCTTTGGCTTTCCAGGGTGTGGGTCCTTCCAGGGTAAAAGCCAGTTTAACGCTGAACAGGGTTGAGGATCCCGATTTTACCGCCAACATAGCTCCTACCTGGGCAATAAAATAAAACGGGTTGAATTGTATGAGTACGTCATATCCCAGGAATCCCTGTACCGAGAACTTCCATGCTTTTGCATAGAGTTCTACGGAAGCACCAAATTGCACGGTGTTGGAGGTAAGCGCCTTATAGGATGTGAGCGTCAACCGCGGGTTGTTACCTCCCAACAGGCTTATCGTAATCTTTGTTAACTTAGGAATATCCAGGGGAGGGGGCTCATAAGAAGGATGAAAACCACCCATCGACATAAGGAAGTCCGATTCATCGCCCCATTTCATTCGCAATGCCATATCCCCTTCCAGGGTATATGCCAGCAACCGTGAATCAAACAGGCTGGCATCAAACGCAAGAAGCTTTTTATCGAACTCGAGGGTTCCCAGGAAATTAACCTGTATCTGGACTACTGCGGCCTTCTCATCCGGGAGGATGGCTCTTATGACGCCCAATATGGCAATCCGCAACGGTTCGGGAATTTCTATGATAAGGCCCAGATCAATGGTAATTATGGTAGGGGAGCCCCAACCAATCTTACCCATGGGACCAAAAACAAACTGATCCTCATAAGGTGGGAAAATTGCCCGCAGATCGGAAATGATTTGATTGGCGTTGGCCACGATGTCGGTAGGGAAAAGCACATTGCTTAATGCGCCTGTGCGCACGCCTTCGCGCAGGACCTCCACCTTCATGGTGCGGTTCAGTCCCAGCAAACCGCCTACCCCATTGAGTGTGAAACCAAATCCCAGTTGTATGGGGGTAAATTCAGCAGTAATAATAATGAGCAGCGAAAATCCCTGGGAGCCATCGGGCAAACGGGTGGTTAAAAGTCCAATGGCTTTGAGGGATATTGAATTCTGGAACTCAAGCTCCAGTATGCCGGAATATCGTTCATTTTCAAAATCGAATGCCAGGTAACCGCCACCTTTAAAACCTTGTGCATCAATCGAAAGGCCTATGCCATTGGGAGGTTTGAAATCCACGTCCAAATCTAGCGGACCGAGGTTGCCACCATCAGAAGGGAATGAAAATACGGCTTTCACACCCATATTTTCTACAGTAGCTACCAAAGGACCCAACTCTGCCTTAAGAGAAGCTCCTACCTCAACCGGTATATCTCCATTATCGAACTTGAGGGCCGTAGTAACCGATTGTAACTCTACTGGCCCCAGCTCGATATGAGAAGGTACTTTTATTTCAAGACCCCCACTTCCTTTAAAATAGACACCTCGTTGGGTTGAGTAACCAAGGGTTAGATCGTAAGCTGCTTTTATTCCATCTTCGGGCAGTATTTTCTGAAGGAAGCCATCCCCTTCTCCCCCGCTTATTACCAGTTGACTCCCATTTAATGCCAGCTCAGTATAAAGGTCCGGTTCTTCGTTGGTACCGACAATAACACCACCGGTTCCCGAAAGATTTTTCATCTCCAGGTGGGTACCGCTTTCCTTACCAATAAGGACCATTGGTTCCTGATCCTCTTTTTGCACGATGATGCTGATTTCGAGTGAGCCTTCGGCCGAAGACGGAGTGTCGGAATCATTAAATCCTTTTACCATTTCCAAACCTGTATCCGGTCGCAGCTTGATACCAATTCCTCCGCTGATGTCGAGGTCAGAAGACATGTTGAAGACCATGTAATCGGTAACCTGAAAATCCGTTTGTACAGAACCATGAGCATAGGGAATGATTGCCAGACCGGTTTTGCCAACTCCGTTACCTGCTATTCTCATGACAAGTAATCCGGCATCAGCCTCTGCATCGGGCGTTCCTGCATCAAAGAATGGTATATCTATGCCCATGGGAACCGGATCGCCCGGTTCTTCTATATCTTCCATAGCTTCGGCCACCTCATCCTCAATATCTCTCAGGAAAGCGCTAATACCAATGGCATTTAAGAAATTGGAGAGTAGTTGGAAGATTTCATTGGCTCTGAAGTCATCCTGACCCCAGTTAAATTCCTCTTCGTACACCACCACGGGATCCTGCAAGATATCAGCAACCCGGCTCCATACCATTTCATATTTTATATAGGCGGGGCGATTGCCTGAAGCTTCCACTGACTGAACACTAATGATACCAAGCAGTTGCAGTAGATAACCCACCGAGGCCTGATGATCGATCAGATAGCGGGCAATTAAATAATCTATCAACTGTTGGGGAAAGACATCAGCAAAATTATCAGCTTCCAGGGCAGAATCAAAACTTTCACTGTTCAGATTTTCAATAGCATTGATCAGATCTTTCAGGGCATTGGAGGCCTGTTCGAAATCAGAAGGGGCAGGTGAATCGCCGGTAATCTTTTCAATGGCAGACTTTAAATCGGATACAGATGAAACAAGATCCTTTATGGGGTCGGGAATGCTATCCACGGTCCATCCCAATTCTCGCATGAAAGCCTGAAAGTTTTCTTTGGAAGCCAAAGCATTTTCCAAAGGCAAAAATGCTTTGCCTACTTCTGTCAGTATCGTATTAACAGTACTTGTACTCATGGTTTAGGGTATAAAGCATTAATATCTGGTAACTTTTCGGCATTTATCTTATTGACTATAATATATTTACTTACAAATGAGAAAGCGGATTGCCGATCTACCTCCTGAAAGGTAAAGAGCCCTATATCCGGGTCAAACACCAAATCCTCAACATCAAAGGTGTGAGCATAGCGCATTTTCCCGGCACCATTGGAACGAAACACGTCGCAGTTGTAAGTTCCTCCACCTTCATAAATACCCAGTGTTTCATATCGATAACGGGGATATTTGAAACCGGAAATGTTATCATCCGGATAAGCTGGATCAAGGGTACATCGTGCGCAATCAGTTTTTTCACCAAAGGGTCGTTGGGTGGATTTCAAATGTGCCAGCACCTTTTCATCAATCACTTTCAAAATCGTTCCTTCATTTTTCAATGGTTCATACAAATGGCTTCCATCCGGCAAACTACCGGGAGATGTAATCTGTCCGCCGTCAAGAATGATCTCATCTCCGGAAATGCTCTCTATGGTAAGGGGACCTACTTCATAAAAATCTGAATCATGACGGGTTTTATTGATATCCGGGTTGCGCAGATATACTTCGGTACCATCTGTTTGAATTTTGCTCCAGCCTGCGGCTTCACCACTGCGTAATTTGACTTTGATCTTATTGCCGGATTGGTTTTGGGCTGAACCTTCAATGGTCGAGAGTTTGTTTATCCTGGGCCAGTTCCATTTGATCTTCGTGGCATCAATATCATCGGTGCCGGAGCCTTTTACATTGTCATAATGGGTAAGGTTCGTTTCCTCAGAAATGTCTCTTTTGGCATCGGTGTTTGACAAATCCAATTTTCTGTGACCTGGATTGTCATAACCCTCATATTCGTCACCGAGATCCATTGAGTGGGCAAATTCATGGGCCACTGTTGATGCCAGTACAGCAACATTAACATCTGCTTTGCTGATAAGGGGATTATGATCCACTTTATTGCCTGAAGTGGAGATGTTATGTTTCCGGGCCCTTCCAATAGTTTGGGCCAGTTGTTCAAAATTGGTACCACAACGATAATCATCCTTTGCAAGGATACAAACGAAGCTTTCATCCACACCTCCGCTAAGCCAACTGCCAACTACATTGTTGGCCGTATCACTAATGGGAATGCCCTCTATTCGCAGGGAAGCAATGTATTCCTGAAGCGGCTGATCATAATCCCAGTTTCGGTACATGCGCTTTCGGTCGGGTCTTATTAGTCTCGGTGGACCAGCTGGCAGGTACCATCTGGTCAGGGATGCAGAGGTATCGCGGCTGGCGTGTCTGTCGCCAAAGCGTCTTCCCAGGCACATCCCCAGCAAGGAATCCCGGGCCTGGGTATATCCATGTATAACCTGTTTCTTCCATGCCTGAAAAACAGTATCTGTCAACCGGGTCTTATCAAAGCCTCCAATTTCGGAACTCCATTTCGTTTTGGCCTCTGAAAGGGTCTTCGGACTAGATGAATTGGGTAGGCCTACCAAAGCAACAAGCTCTTTAAAGGTATACTCGTTGGATGGACTGCATACCCCACCAGCTCTGGAATAAGGAATTGGCTCACCATTTGCCTGTACCGGATTTCCAATGGTGACACCATCTTCTTCAGAGCCTTCAAAAGCTGTCCAAATATTGAAATCCTCCTTTAGGACATCATAGGGTGATTGGGAATTGGTATCCAACAAATTCTGCTTTACTTTTTGGGCTACATGTTCGAAAAAAGCCTTCTCACCGGTTTTAAAACCCTCTCCAAGGATCAGTATGTTCGTTCGTTTGGAAAAATCACCCGAGTCGTGTATTCTTTTTAATATCTGCCTGTTTGTAGCATAGGATGGTTTTACAAAGGCTTCGACCGTGTCGGAAAGGGAATTGTATGACACCGTTATGGTAGCATTTGTACCATTGGCATTGCCTGTTATCCTGCCTTCACCATTCACCGAAACATTACCGGCATCGCTGGTATTCCAGTTTAAATAGGGATGGTAGGATACATCACCGAGGGTGTCGTCATCAAATTTTGCATAAACTGTTAACACATAATTGTCGGATCCTTCGTTGACCGTAGCCCGGTTGTTGCCGATCCATAAATCCTGGATATCGTTATGTACCCTTATACGAACGAGCACTTCCGATTCGGCTGAACCATCGGTATGTCGGATTCTCCCGATGCTTTCGCCACTGCTGACAGCAGTAAAGCTGCCATGGGAAACTGTGACGACGGATGAATCAAAGTCCAGGTATGACGTACGGGAGTCATTGCTGACATCATCAAGATTATCTGAGTCTCTTACAGTAAGTTGCATGGAAGCACCCGATAGCAGGTGCACATCACAAGTAGGATATACTTCTATCTTATTTGCCATATCAATCTCGGGATAAATTGTTTTTACAATAGATGGAACCAGTACATTTTATCTTTTGCCTTCTTCCATAACCGATGGCATATAGATGGTCATAAAAACCCTGGATGCATGTCATAACCATAAAATTTAATGTGGCTTAGCCATAAGCAAGTAAAAATAACTTTTTTACTTTAGCACCATCCAAAAATAGGGATTTCTTTAATGGAAGTCAATAGGAATTATAAAACTGTTGCGGCGATGAAGGTCGGATTATAAGTTATTTTGTTCAATAACCGAATTAAATAACAGAACAAATTTAACTAATAATGAATTAATTATAGTACATTCCCATCCCCTGAATGTATAAATAACAACATTACAAAAAATGCAATTCAATTATTTAAATCCAAGGAGGTAAAAAAATAAGGCTATCAACGCAAGAAAAGTCATATTAGAAATTGTTCAAAATTAACTGTCAAAATATTCCATTAATTATAATTTAGATTTATTCATTCTATGAGGTGTGCTATTGCCTGTATTTTCATCAATACATTGCATGTTGTTATTTAAAAAAAATCTGAAGAGATGAATCTGAAGAAAATCTCCAATATTTGACCTCTTTAAAACTCCCAGCCAAGCCCGACAGAAGCAAAATTAATCAGGGTAAAGTTATAGACCTCATCCACATCGGCCCCTCCCTCCAGTATTCTGTAGCCGGCCTTTACCGAAAGATTCTCCGATAGGGGCATTTTACCACCCAAAAAAAAGTCAAAGGCCCGGCCGGGGCCCCCTGCCAGTCCGTCGCCGCTCAAATATGCGCTCCAGCATTCAAAATCATATGCCGCAAAAATGTGCAGCAAGGGAACAAAGCCAATATCATCCTTTTTGGCCCAAAGCTCATCCGTACTTAAACGGACCCTGGCATCCCTGATCTTGGCGGTAAACCCGACACCCAAAGTCCACCTTTCGGTCACGAGCACATCCCTCCTGTAGGTGAGCCGGTAGCTGTTAAACTTGTAGTAACCGTCAACATTCTGGCCCTGTGGAAAATCGGTTCCCTGAAAATTGATATAAGGGGGTGAACCCTCATAATTTACACCCAAAGGGGCATAAAGACCAATCAGGTGATTCTTTTCAGCAAAAGTATAACCAACTTTAATGCGAAGGGGGATAACCGGCCCCTGAAGTTCAAAATCGTCATTGAAACTGAATGCAGTAGCTGTCTGCTCATTGGGAATTCTAACATCATTGTAACTTTGAAAAGCCAGGCCGGATTCTACATTCACGCTCAACTGAGCGTATACGGGGGTAAAAGCAACCCAGGTGATGAACAATAAGATCAGTTTTCTCATTTTGGATAAAATTTACATATACCAGATAATACATCTTTTTAATTATTTTATAAATATAAAAAATATCGGACAATTTTGAAATTTCAGCAATCAAAAATTTTCAAGTTCTTATAGCCCGAATTATTCGAAATAATTCTGACGCTATTGAAAAACCTGGCTTTTTACTTCATTATTTTTCGCAAAAAGCTGGTTTTTCTAATGCGGGGCTGCCTGCATCCCTCCCGCTAACCACCCCACATTCACAAACTTCACTCCGTTCGTTTGTGAATAATGCAGGATAGAAAGGACAATATATACAATCCTGAATATTGCATTTGAAATATTTCTAATGCATTCCCTGATAAATAGTTAACAAAAAAAAGGCAGGGATGAAGCTATTTTTCCCTGCCTTCTGATAATGGTCATTTCAATATGCTTGGGATTATTCGACTCTCACACCCACACTTTGGGTTGATTCCCCGATTTGCAGTTTGATGGTATGCTTGCCTTCACTAAGTTTGGTCTGCAAAAGGGAGCCTTTGCCCAGTTCTCCATCCTTTGATGAACTCCAGACAAACCCTTCGTTAATTTCTCTCCCGGAATTGGGGTCGTAACCCTGGCCGGTAAGCAGAACGCTTCGTCCGGCACCCAGTACCTCGCCATCCAGTGGCGACAATATGAATACTTCATAGGGCTTATTCTGAACGGAAAATTCACCGGTTTCATCACTTGCATTGTTATAGCCATCGGTTACCTGCACTGCAAAACGGCAATTCTCTCCACCAGGGAGCTCCGTAACATCAATTTCCATTTGTTGCTCCCTGGTGCGGTTTCCTAAAGGCTGCCATTTTTCCCCTCCGGTGTTCGTATAAAACACTTTATACTGCAAAGAAGCCTCACCCTTGTAAGAGGTCTTCCACTTCAGGTCAAGTGTTTCCTGATCAATGCGCCGGGGGATTTCAGAAGTTATGTTGATTTCGGGACGGGCCTCCGGTACCCGAAATTCATCGATAATCTTTTGTTTGTATTCAAAACGTATGGCCCGAGTTCGTTCATCAAATGGAATATAACCCCGAACAGCAAGCTGCGGAAGCTTTTCCGTATCGTTGCAATAATAGCCGTAAGAGAGAGGAACACGAAGTACCAGTTCCCCTTCTTTATTTAGCAGCAATGCCTGCATGTCGCTCTCGACCTCAAGGATCTTATCAAAATCAACCTTGCGGTTTTTAAGAAACATGGGCATATAGCGGAAACCGGATTCCGTTTCCTGATCCAGTTGTCCGATTAATGTAAAATATTGTTGGTAGTCTGCCATCACTTCTTTATTTTAAATTTGATTCCAAAATCGATTCCAGAGATCTATAGACATCCAGCGGTCCTGGTAATTCGTTGTTCCATTAATACTGGGTGTACAGTAGGTCATAAGGGATGGGATGCCTTGTGGCATCAGCCGGTAACCGGCCACATCCATACCCACATCTTCTGTTAATGAAACAAGAGAATTGTCCACACCGGCGGGATTGCCACAGGAGCTTACTCCGGCATTAGATCCTGCATTAACGCTGGATGCATGATCGATACTAACCGTATGAGCCAGCTCATGGGCAAACGTTGCTCCCTGACGTGCCTGGCTGAGCATTCTGGGATGGTTATCAAACCAAAACTGTACGACACCATCCGTGGCAAGTCCATTCCAGGCATATCCGCCACTGTTCGGGACCAAAGCGGTCCATATTTCGCCATTGTTTTGATAATCACCCGCAATGTCATCCAAACGATCCAGCAGGTTGGACCAGCCATTACCATTTGTTAAGTCTTCATCGCTCTGAGTATTTATTGTACGGTGATTCGGAGCCCGGAATAACTGAAATCCCTGTTCCCGAACCGGTAGCCTTGTACGTGCTCCCTGGAGCGAAGTTGCATAATCAGCCATTGTGGGAGCATTGTTGTTGTTGACCGTATCATTGACGAGAATGGCAACCAGCCGCATGTTTCCATTCTGTTGAAAATTGACGCTGGTTGAAGCCTGATCCCATCGTCCGCCACCATTCCGGGGATCTGTATAAACTTCTGCTTCAATATGGATGTTCCCGTCCAAATTGTTTACCGGAAGCTCAAAATTCAGGCTATGATCCAGCGTTCCACGATCCACATTTGATGCTGGCTGGGCATCCATATCATCATCGGGATTGAGTATATTATTAACGGTAACCGTATTACCACCAGGATAAGTCAATGTGAGATGACCTGTAACATCAGGCAGGATGTTGGGACCTTCTCCAAAATCAAAGCCATCGCTTACACCACTCTCCACATAGATCCGAACCATTGTTCGTTTCTCACTAACCAGGCGCACACTGTTGTTTTGTCCCGGGTTGTTCCGGTTAAAGCGCTGAATGGGCTGGGTAACCTCAATGCCCAGTATACTAAGATTGGGGGTACGCACTGCTTTGGCTGTAACTGTCTGGGAAACTTTACCACAAGCATTGCTTGCTTCAATTTTATAGGTAGCCGTTATTTCACTACTGGCATTAAAGGCACCAATATTCTGATTTCCGACCATATCCCCGCTTATATTGACATCCGGTCCGTTGCTCCCAATCCGGGTGATACTCATGCTATCCGCATTACTCACGGCCCAGTCGAGCACCAGATCATTCCCAGCCTCTACCGTTACATTTTGTCCACCATTAATACGAAAATAAATGCCGGGTACACCTACATCAACGACGTTAATATCACGGCATTCCGGGGTATCGGGACGATACGGAAGGGTTCCGATATCATCAGGCTGTCCCAGGCAAAGTTCGGCTCCTTCGGAAAATTCTTCAAATGCCCGGCGGTTGCCTTCGTGGACTTCCTTCCGCCGCTGTTCTGCTTCCTTATCGCGGATACCAATACATACGCGCCCGGAAATTCCGCCCGGCACGCGAACCACAATTTCATTATCCGACCAGGAAACTACCTGAGCGGATGTGGTGCCGAAAACCACTTCCTTGTTTCCCTGGGAAGCGCCAAAACCACTCCCATTAATGGTAATTGTACCTCCATTGCAGGCCTGGCCGGTACTGATGCTGTCAATATCACTTGTTGATACGGAATCAGGCAGGCGTTGAACCCCGCGACCTGCTCCGCGGATGAAATCACGGCAATAATCCCGTATGGGTTTACAGTCTTCAGGAAAGCCCGGTGCCTCAGGGAACGGATCACCACCTGGACCGTCGTCGGGGCCGTCATCAGGGCCACAGCCATGGGCAGGCCGTTTCATACCTGAACGCGGAGGCCTCCATGGACCTTCCTCATCAGCGGGAGGCTGGGTTAAGCCATCATAACCGTTATTGGCATCACCCCGTCTTTTTCTCAATTCATCAACACGCCCGAAATATTCACTTTCTTTGGCGTGGATACTGATCCGCTCATGAAGTCTTTGACCTCCGCTGATTCGATCCTGGTGGGCAAGGGAATTGAATAGATTCGGACATAGAGAATTATCAGAGATTTTGTCGATGGTTGCAAGGTTATGAATCTGCCGTTTCTCATTATCCCCTGCAAGCAATGTGGCCGTTTGCTGAATGGCAAAGAGTGCATCGGGCTTAAGAAAAAAGGATGGTCCGCAGGGACCGTTGCCTCCCGGACGGGGAATTTCTCCACGCATAACTTCCATACTTCTTTGAGCGCGTTGCTCATAAGCCTGTACATCAACACCGCTGCTATTTTCCGAGAGAATCCTGTTGAACTCCGATTCTGCAGAGGAATCTCCTGCCCAGATGCGGGGGATCAGGTCGTACAGCTCCATAAGCGGGCGGATTCCCTCAAGCGCTGAGACAAGAACGGTATCGTAAACAAAACGCTTATCCTCGTCCGAAACCGCATGGACCGATTGAATTAACCGCTTCACTTCCTCCCCGTCGTATGGTGCAGGAATTTTAGTACCATCAGGGAGTTCACGGAATCCAGGTTCTTTTGGTGGTTTAGGCTCTCCCGGTCCGGGTTTTTCTTTAATAATACCCAAAAACTTCAGGATTGCCCTAATGATCTTTTTGATAAAATCAAATATTTTTTTCATAATACTGGATATTTTTTATTGAATGGAATATGAGAGGCGCTCAGCGGCTTTTTCGCAGAATCCATAAACCATCATAGTGATTCATAGCTTCCTATAAAAGCCTCCTGGCGCCATATCAAACTATCTTTTGCAAAATGCCACTTCATCCCATAAGCCATGATGATTCGTCTCACCATTTGTCATTTTAAGGCTTACCCGAAGATTCACCGTGTAGGCACAATTTTGAAGTGCAGAGACGGTGCCCGAATAGGCTACCGTGCCATAAGCTTCTTCACCTGGCGTGTTGTGCGAGATTGATGGAAAGCTGTGAGGCCCGCCCGGGCCGTTCATATTTACGCTGACGTTTCCCAGGTTGGGATTGGCAGCGGTATATTCCACATGAAGTGCATCACTGATGGAATCACAGCCTGAGGAACCAAGCTCCTGAATATCCATAGAAGCTACACCGTCCATATTGGAGGTTCCAGAGATCCAACTGCCTCCCTGGGGTACATTCTGATATACCGTATTGAATAGGGCCAGGGGATGAGAGGTGCCTGCTACGACCTCAGTCGAGCTGCCCTTTTCTCTTTTTAACATCCTGATTTTGAAATACCGGTTCTTTTGCAGCGATGCGACGCCGGTAGTTGAATTACCAGGAGTCAGACCGGACATATTCACCGAACCACTGGCAATTTCATGGCTTCTCAGGTTCAATACCAGGCCGTTGCTGTTTAAAAATAAATTACTCAACTGGGGAACCGAAATCCAGTTTCCGTTAAAGGGAACATTCTGCTCGCCTGAGTGCGGGTGAATGGCATAATAGGTTGTTTCGACGGGATTTGCAGGATTGCCGGTCAGTTTTTGGGTGTAGCCAATAACCGTATTGGCAATCTGTCCCGGAAGGACATCTTCCCATCCGGAGAGCGCCGTACCCCCCGGTGCATCATATTCCCTGTATTGAAATTTGTACTCAAGGTCATTACCATTCAGTTTTTTGGTTAAAGTGCCAATCAGGGCAAGGGTGCCGAAAAATGCGTTCCCGTTCCAATGGCCATGGGGTTTCCCTTTCGTTCTGCCCGTGCTGGTACTGATATTCGAAAGGATATCATACCTCCTGTTTAAGCCAATACTGAAAAAGCCGGCTACCTTATTGGGAGGTTCATCAGGTACGGGAATTTCAGGAACACATAAAGTAACACAATAAATGTTGCCAATATTTTCCCTTTCCGATTCTTTTCCCTTCGAGGGCGACTCTTTATGGAATACATTGCCGTCATGAGCAAAATGAAAATATACATCGGGACCGAAATCACTCGAGAAGGGGGTTTCAACATTAACCACCGGAGAAAGAAAAGTTTTTTTGAAATCTGCAGAGCGATAGAAAATGCAGAAATAACCCTGTGCGTCGGTTTGTGCCGAGCCAATCTGATCATCATGAATCCAGTCGTTGTCCATAGCAATGACTTCAATGCCCGGCGCCGGTTTTCTTTCCGTATCCACATGCTCTTCAGGACAGATATACACTCTGCCACAAATCATCCATATATCCAGCCGGTCTAAAATCCGGCCGAAATTCACCTGTGATATCCCTATATTATACTGGAAAGAATAGGGATACTCTGTGTTTTCCTCATATTGATCCTTTAACTTAGGTTTAACGGTTGTATAATGCACCTGGAAAGGTTCAAAATCATCGCTTTTTTCTGTATTTCCCTGACCTATATCAGGAATGGAATTGAACCGGATGTCGAATTCAACAGGTCCATTTAGATAGTCCTTTTGTTTGTTGTCAACTTCGGTTTCGTAAAAACCGTTATCATCGGTCATAATTTCGGCCAGAAGCCGGTTCTTTTTTGAATCCACTTCCTTCTCATCAAGAAACTTAAATGTTTCCTTGGGAGGAGAAGCAATTGCAGCCTGAACGGCTTCCTGAGCTTCCTCTCCTTCAGGAGCTTTATAAACTCTGATTTGTACATTGGGAAGGATTTCTTTTCTTCCGCAACTGGAAGCGTATAAATTGCCATAAAATCCACGGATGCTCGTCATAATCGTAAAATTTAATGTGGTTATACAATGAATAAGTAAATAAAGGTCTGTTTTTGCCTTTAAGAACTATTCAAAAATAGGGTTCGTTTTCATATAAGTCAATAGGGGTAACAGAGCCGATGCGTCTATAAAGGTCGGATTCTAAGTTATTTTACTTAATCATCAGGTTAAATAATTGCAAAGAAATAACTAAAAATGAATCAATTATATCGAAATTTCTTTATATAAATGTATAAATAACAAGAATACAACAAAAAGCAGTTCCATTATTCAAATCCAGGCAGGTTAAAAAAGGAGACCGTCAGAACGGGATAGGGCATTTCAGAAATTGTTCAAAATCAATTGTAAAAATATTCCATCAGATATAATTTAGATTCATTCATTCTATCAGGTATGTCATTGCCTGTATTTTCATCAGAACATGACATATTGTAATTTAGAAGAAAAATTTTAAGTCTTCTTTGGACCTCCGCTCAACATAAATATTCACAGTTATGCCTTATTTATCAATGTTCTCCGTCTCCATTGCAACAACGGATAAAGCAGGCTCCGGTACGGGCGGGATTTCCGGCTCAAATTCCACTTCTTTATTCCCGGAGGAAATTAATGTGGGAGATAACAGTATAAATACAAAAAACAGGCTTAGTAAGCTATACAATGACCAGCTGCTCTGATCATTCATAGCTGAAAGCATTTCCGGAACAAACGGATGTATGGATAGCAGGCCCAAAATTGAAATCAATAACACAACAAATAATGCACGCTTAGCAGAACGGAAAAGAGGGGCATCTGACCACCAGCGCCACCAGGAGGGCCGGATTTTATGTTTCCAGATATGGTTGAGCAAATTCAGGGTACTTTTTTTAATTTTCCTTTCGGGATTTAATCCGAGACACGCCTTAAGTTTATCCATGGCTTTAAAATACTCCTTATTCTTATAATACAAGAATCCCAGGAAATAATGGATATAAGGTCTTGATTCATGTTCCCTGCTCAATGATTCAATAAGTCTCTCCAGTTTATTGATGATCTGGTTTGTATTCTCCTTATAATTTGTATATTCCCTATTTGAGTATTCTGTTTTCATATGAGCAGCATAAGCATCCCACAGGACAAAATCCGGATTACCCAGATCCATGGAAATTGAATTTTTAAAAGATTCCATGGCATCGGCATATTTTTTATTCCCAATCTGGATTCTCCCTTTCAAATGCAAGGCATTCAGATGTTCAGGATTTTCTTTCAGCGCTTTCTCCACTTTTTCATCTGCTCCCTGAAGGTCACCCAGATCAAATAAAAGACGGGCATAGTTGGTATAGATATCCGGGTTATGGGGATTAATCTCAACTGCCTTCTCAAAAGCTTTCAGGGCTTCCTTGTGCCTGGTCATGGCAGCAAGTACCATGGCTTTATTACCCCAGGCAGGTGCAAGCCGGTGATTAAGCTCAAGAGCTTCCCCTGTGGAATCCAGTGCTTCATGATACCGGCCAAGCTTCCCCAATGCGGCGCCTTTGTTGGTCCAGGCTCCTGCAATTTGTGAATCAAAACCAATGACACGCTGAAAAGCTTCGAGGGCTTCTTCATGCCTGGAAAGTTCAACAAGTACGATACCTTTACCGGTCAAAGCCTGGAGATGATGCGGTTTGATAGCAATGGCATGCTCATAGGCTTCCAGAGCTTTCTCAGGTTTATCCAGGTTGCTTAATACCATGCCTTTGTTGTACCATGTTTCGGAAAGCCGGGGATTAAGATCGAGGGTATGTTCAAAAGCTTCCAGGGCATCTTCATACCTGTTCATTTCAATCAATACAAGGCCTTTATTATTCCATGAGCCGGTATGCCGGGGATTAATTTCTATTGCTTTTTCCAGAGCTGTTAATGCTTCTTCATATCTTCCAAGTTTAACCAATGTCACCCCTTTATTGGACCAGGCAGAAAGATGACCGGGATTAAGCTTTATGGCACGCTCATAAGATTCCAGGGCTTCTTCGGATCTGTTCAGCTTCTCTAAGATGCAAGCTTTGTTATACCAGGCAGCGGTATATTTGGGATTGATCTCTATGGCCTTGTCAAATGCGGAGAGGGCTTCTTCGGGCCGGTTAAGCTCATCCAGTGTAATGCCTTTATTGGACCAGGCCCTGGCTTGTTCCGGATCCATTTCCGTGGCTTTTTCGAAAGCCTGCAAGGCCTCGTCAGGTCTGCCCAGCCTATTCAATTCAACTCCTTTGTTATACCAGGCCTCAATCATCCCGGAATTCAGCTCCAGGGTATTTTCAAAAGATCTTAAAGCTTCATTGTGTTTCCCCAGCTTTTCCAAAACCACACCATGGTAATACCACGCTTTGGCATACCGGGGCTGAAGCGTTACAGACCTGTTATAAGATTCCAAAGCCTCTTCCGGTCTGGACAGCCGGTATAATGCCATACCTTTGTAATACCAACCCGAAGCATACCGGGAATCCAGCTCCGTAACCCGGTTAAAGGCTTCCAAAGCTTCCTGATACCTGGAAAGTCCGTAAGAAATAATGCCTTTATTATACCAGGCAGAGATATGAGAGGGTTTGATGGTAATGGCTTCATCATAGGCATCTAAGGCTTCTTCAGGCCTGCCAAGTTTAGATAACGTATTGCCTTTGTTATACCAGGCTTCCACAAACCGGGGTTGAATTTCTGAGGCACGCACAAAACTCTCTAAAGCTTCTTTATACCTGTTTAGTTTAAATAGAATTACTCCCCTGTTATACCATGCGAAGGAATGTTGTGGTTGTAATTTAATTACCTGTTCGTAAGATTCCAGGGCTTGTTCATGATCATTGAGCTTGTTTGTAATGATACCCCGGTTGTACCATGCTGCGGTGAATCCTGGGTCGATCTCCAGGGCATTGTCGAAAGCTTCCAGCGCCTCTTTATTGCTGTTCAGTTTGAATAATGTAATACCCATGTTATAAAAAGCCGCTTTAAAATGGGAATTATATTCAGTTGCTTTTTCATATGATGTGAGGGCTTCTTCAGGAGTATCAAGCTTTTCCTGGACGATAGCCATGTTATACCAAACGCCGGCTTTTTGTGGATTTATCTCCCTTGCCTTTTCCAAAGCTTTACGGGCCTCTTTATATCTGGATAATTCTGACAATACTATTCCTCTGTTAGCCCATGCACCGACATTTCGGGAATCAAGTTCTGTAACTTTCCGAAAGGCTTTTAATGCTTCTTTGAGATCTTCAAGTTTTAACAGGGTTATACCTTTGTTATACCAGGCACCCGGATGCCGGGAATCGATGTCCGTGGTTTTGTTAAATGCCTCCAGGGCATCTTTATATTTACCGGAATTCAGGTAAATCAAACCTTTGTTATACCGGGCACCGATATGGCCGGATTGAATCTCCAGCGTCCGGTCAAAAGCTTCCAGGGCCGCTTCATTATTTGCGAGTTCTTTTAAAACAATCCCTTTCTGATACCAGGCATCCATATGGGTTTGATTTATCCCTGTAGCTTTGTTCAAAGCTTCCAGGGATTCATTGTATCGATCCATATCCTTAAGCACAAGACCCTTGTTATACCAGGCACCAAAATGACCGGGTTCGAATTCTGCTGCATTAATAAAAGCTTCCAGGGCCTTCTCATGTTTGTGAAGTTTTTCAAGGATCAAACCTTTGTGATACCAGCCTTCAGCATGCCGGGGATTCAGCTCGGTAGTCCTCTCAAAAGCTTCCAGGGCTTCTTCATTTTTGTCGAGTTGAGCCAGTACTATCCCTTTATAATACCAGGCATTAATAGATTCGGAAGAAATCCCCGCAGCTTGTTCCAATGCCTTTAAGGCTTCTTTGTACTTCCCAAGCTTATATAAAGCCATGCCCCTGTTATACCAGGCTTTCGTGTGCCGGGGATGTAACTCTAATGTCTTATCAAAAGCCTTCAGGGCTTCTTCATATTTGTCGAGGGTCTGTAATGTGATACCCTTAAGATACCAGGCCATGTAATTATGGGGATCATTAACCAGTGTTTTTTCAATGGCTTTCAGAGATTCTTCATAACGCTTAAGCTTTTCCAGGACAAAGGCTTTTTCATACCGGGCCCCTTCATGCTGTGGATTAAGCTCCAGTATTTTCTCAAAAGCTTCCAGGGACTGTTCAAACTTGCTCAATTTGCTTAATACCTTCCCTTGGTGATACCAGGCAAGTGAATGACGGGGTTTAACTGCAAGGGCCTGCTGGTAAGCCTCCAGCGCAGCATTATTGTTACCGAGCTCTTCCAGTGCAATCCCTTTTCTAAACCAGGCACCGGCATGACGGGGATTGATTTCAAGGGTCTTTTCGAAAGCCATTAAAGCATCATCATGCCTGCCCAACTCTTCCAAAGCCAATCCCTTGTTATACCAGGCATCCACATGCCGGGGGCTGATCTCCAGGGTTTTTTCAAATGATTCCAGGGCTTCCTGATGCCTGGCAAGTTTATTCAGCACGATGCCGTTATTGTACCAGGCAACTGTATGTTGGGGGTTGGATTCCATGGTCTTTGAAAATGCCTGCAAAGCCTCTTCATAATTACCTGATTTTCGGAGCTTAATTCCTTTTTCAATCCATTCTTCTGAATTCATGATATAAGGGAAGTTTGAGATAATATACAGTTATCTTTTCAATTGTAAAAAGAAAAAAAATTAAATAATATACTCTTATAAATGGAATTAAAATCCAAATATTTGGAATTGCCCTCATAGAGGGCCAATAACGATAGCCACAGTCTCCAGATATCTTCTGGGCACCTCGTCAGAGTGCGCAAGAGATATTTCCGATGCTACTTTCTAGAGCTATAGCCGAAGGCTTTTAATTTTTTTAAAATTTTACAGGGTATAGTATATGGATATTGGATAAGGCATTCGTTATAATTATAAACAGGCTGAATTTAAGCCAGATTCTTCACGTCGAACTCACCAAAAAAACAAGATGAAAGGAGGCAATTCTGAAATTTTTTTATTCAATCTAATCACACTTAAAAATTCAGAATCATGTCGTTAATAAGTTGTCCAAAATGCATCAGCCAAATTTCAGAAGAGGCAGAGAACTGCCCTAAGTGTGGATATCCCATCTCCCAGAGGGCCAAGTTAAAATGGGCCATTCAACCCACAAAACATAGAAAGACGATCGTTGAGACACAATCCATCTATGCGTGGCTTGTTATTATTCTTGGTTTCATTCTTGTTGTAGCCTTACCGTATGAAAGTGAAGGGAGCATTGTAGGCCGGGCATCCGGTACAGCTCTAATATTGGTTGGATTAATCTGGGGGTTTATTGTCGGACTGGAAAGATGGTGGAGTCATTAGTTCTCCCCATTTAGCAGATGTAAACCAAAATGAATACCCTTATCTTTCCTCCACTTATCTGTTCTTGTTTGCAGGGATGGAAGAAAAAGGAAGGGTACTTTAATGTCAAAAAATTATAATTTTCACCGGAATAA
>CAYNPZ010000035.1:0-27980 GCA_964399175.1 uncultured Bacteroidales bacterium
AAAAAGTCAGAAACCTAACGGTTTCTGACTTTTAATACCCACTTACTAACCCTAAGTGATTTGAAAACTAAACCCAATTACAAATACAGATTACGGGAAATAATCTACTTATTTAAACGGCAAAAATAATTAATTGTTGCAATTATCAGAAAAAAATTATGATTTTTTATTAATAATTTATTTTGCTGATAATAATCAATAAAAAATATTATTATTTAAATCTTCACTTCAATGACAAAAATCATGGTACTCAAAATATTTATTTGATCATCTTTATGGAAGAAAAAAAATTTTTATGTTAAAAAAATCTCCGGGGAAATCAACTTTTTCCCCTATTTTGCAGTTTAAACGGTCTATTGCGTTATAAATAGAGTAAAACATCCAATTTCTTCAGAAAAATGAAAAAAATATCAATTTCAGTCTTATATACAGAGACATGTGGCAGTCCAGCGGTAAGTACGTACCCCGATCGGATCAGTTGAAGAGGATTGCACCTGTAATCATCGATATGGGTTGTTTCTCAAGGATTGAAACCAATGGAGGGGCTTTTGAGCAAGTAAACCTGTTGTACGGAGAAAACCCAAACAAAGCAGTCAGAGAATGGACCCGACCATTTAACGAAGCCGGGATACAAACACATATGCTGGAGCGTGCACTCAATGGAATAAGAATGTATCCGGTACCCGCAGACCTGCGCAAACAATGTTTCAGGTAAAAAAAGCGCAGGGAGTTAACATAGCCCGTTCATTTTGCGGATTGAACGATCACAGAAACCTGGAACTCTCCGTAAAATATGCCAAAGAAGCAGGTATGATCGCTCAGGCGGCTCTGAGTATCACCCACTCTCCTGTTCATACCGTTGATTATTATATGGGGATAGTGGATAAAGCGATGGAATACGGGACCGATGAGATCTGCCTGAAAGACATGGCCGGTGTGGGAAGACCGGTTACGCTTGCACAACTGGTAAAAAAGATAAAAGACAGGCATCCCGATCTGCTTGTACAATATCATGGACATTCCGGCCCGGGATTCTCAATAGCCTCCATTCTGGAAGTTGCCAAGGCGGGAGCAGATTATATTGATGTTGCCATGGAACCCCTTTCCTGGGGAATGGTGCATCCGGATGTCATAACCGTCCAGGCCATGCTGAAAGATGCCGGTTTTAATGTGCCTGACATCAACATGAAGGCTTACATGAAGGCCAGAGCACTTAATCAGGAATTCATCGATGATTTTTTGGGTTATTTCATCAATCCAAGAAAAGGGATCTGCCAGTTATTTGACAGATCCCTATGTATGATGGATTGTTAATACCCTAACCTAAAACTTGTATTGCTTGATAATTTCTTCCGGATTCATCAGGATATCTACATACTGAGCCCGTTTGTAAACAAATGGATCCTTCACCTGATCCCTTGAAAGCTTGCCTCTGAAATCATCCAGCGTCTTATAGTTCTTGTCTTGCATCCATTTTTCCATTTCACTGAGCATCTTTCCTATCTGCTCAAATTTATTGATATAAATGGTACTTACTACCTGTGTGCAGCTCGCACCAGCCAATATCATCCTGATAACATCCCGTCCTGTAAAAACTCCGGTACTAGAACAAATATCCCCTTTAATATTATTGTAAAGCAGACCGACGTAACGGAGCGGCAGCTTATAATCTCCCTTGCTACTCAGGTTGAAAGGAAATCTGTGATCTTCCTTTTCAATATTGATATCGGGTTCGAAAAAACGGTTGAAAAGGACAAATCCATTGATCTCTGCCTCATCCATATTACGGATAACATTCAGAACATTGGTATAAAAAGGACTCAATTTAACACTTACCGGGATGGAGACATTTTTCTTTACTTCATTCAGAATATCAAGCTGCTCATCTTCAACAGACTTGCTCTCTTTCTCAAAGGTATGGGGAATGTGATAGAAATTAAGCTCCAGTCCATCCACACCAGTCTGTTCAATCTTTTTGACATACTCCACCCACGTTTCTTTATAAATGGAATTCAGGCTTGCGATTAAAGGGATACTCAGCGCATTTTTAGTCTTTTCAAGATTGTGCAGGTGTTCTTCAGGTCCGGAATGTTCAATATTGGGATGGGTCTTGACCATCTCCGGGTGCCTTTCATCGAATTCAGTCAATTCTTCATCCAGTTGGGCACGTTCCAACTGAATCTGTTCTTCAAACAAAGATTTATAAACTACTGCTGCGGCCCCTGCCTCTTCCAGTTTTTTCAACTTTTCAAGATCAGCGGACAAATTGTTTGCCCCCACAACAATGGGATTTTTTAAATTCAATCCAAGGTATTTGGTACTTAAATCTGCCATAATGATGATGTTTAAAATTAAACTTATTAATCTTGACAAGATACAAAAAAATAAGTACAATCAAAAAAAGAGAGGCAGAAATATATTAACTGCCTATCTTTCAATATTAGTATGAAACAATAATATAATTAGCCCTCGGCCAGCTTTTTGTATTTGTTGTATCGCCACCTGGCATCTTCCTCTGCTTGTCTGAAGAGGATTTCTGCCTGTTGCGGGAAGGATTTCTTTAGGGCAGTATATCTTACCTCGCCCATTAGGAAATCCTGGAATCCATTGAAATCAGGCTCTTTTGAATCAAGGATAAACGGATTTTTACCCTCTTTTTCAAGCAATGGATTGTACCGGTAGTTCTGCCAGAAACCTACCTTCACTGCTTGTTTTTCCTCTTCCATCATTTGATCCATTCCTCTTCTCAAACCATGGTTGATGCATGGCGAATAGGCAATAATGAGGGAGGGTCCGGGATAAGCCTCAGCTTCTTTTAATGCTTTGAAATACTGATTTTGATTGGCTCCCATTGAAACCTGTGCAACATATACATTGCCATAGTTCATGGCCATCATGCCAAGATCTTTCTTACGGGTTTTCATACCCGAAGCGGCAAATTTGGCCACTGCGCCGGCTGGAGTAGCTTTGGATGCCTGACCGCCGGTATTGGAATAAACCTCAGTGTCGAGCACCATGATGTTGACATCTTCACCGGAAGCGATAACGTGGTCCAGTCCGCCATAGCCAATGTCATATGCCCATCCGTCTCCGCCAACAAGCCATACGGATCGTTTCCTGAGATAATCTTTCAGTGCCAGCACATCTTTGGCAACGGGATGATCTTCTTTTTTCAATGCTTCCAGCACCTTATCAGAAGCTGCCTTGGATTCCTCGGCATTCTCCTTATTTTCAATCCATTCCCGAAAGACTGCCTTGGTCTCTTCTGAAACTCCATCATTCATGGCTTCATTCATCTTCTGTGCAATTCTCCTTCTCAGCTTGTTGACTCCAACAGCCATTCCATAGCCATATTCGGCATTATCTTCAAACAAGGAGTTTGCCCAGGCGGGGCCTCGTCCGTCCTTACCCGGTTTGTATGGAGTAGAAGGAGCAGAGCCTCCGTAGATGGACGAACATCCGGTTGCATTAGCAATCATCATCCTGTCGCCAAACAGCTGGGTAGCCACTTTCAGATAGGGTGTTTCACCACAGCCAGGGCAGGCGCCATGGAATTCAAACAGTGGCTCAGCAAACTGACTGTTCTTAAGATTCTTTTCTTTTGAAACCACAGTGTCCTTATAACCAACCTGTTTATCCATATACTCCCACTTCTCAACCTGATCCGTCTGATCTTCCAGAGGTTTCATAACAAGAGACTTCTCTTTGGACGGACATATATCAACACATACTCCGCAACCTGTACAATCTAAAACACTTGTCTGAATTCTGTAATTGTATTCTTTAATGGGGCCCTTACCTTTTAAGGTTGCCGTACCCTCAGGAGCATTCTCTGTTTCTTCCTCTGTAAGCAGGAAGGGTCTTATGACTGCATGCGGACATACATATGCACACTGGTTACACTGTATACAGTTTTCAGGTATCCATTCGGGTACATTAACGGCAACTCCCCGTTTTTCATACTGAGTGGTTCCCGGAGGGAATGTTCCATCTTCGCGTCCTACAAATGCGCTTACAGGAAGCTGATCACCCTTCTGCGCATGAATGGGCATAGCGACATTTTTCACGAACTCGGGCAGACCATTGCTACCTGCATCTACTCCTGCTTTTTCTTTCTCTTCGAGATTTTTCCACTCTGCCGGTATTTCAATCTTCTCAACTTCACCGCCTCTGTCAACAGCCTCCCGATTCATGTTAACAATGTCTTCGCCCTTCTTGCCAAATGACTTAACAATTGCTTTCTTCATCTCATCAACAGCCTGCTCATAGGGGATTACATTGGCCACCTTAAAGAAAGCCGATTGCATGATGGTATTGGTACGGCCTCCAAGGCCAACTTCACCTGCAATTTTGGTTGCATTGATGATATAGAAGTTGATATTCTTTTCTGCCAGTTGCTTTTTAAGCTTATTGGGGAGTTTCTCCCTGGTCTCCTCAGCATCCCAGATACTGTTAAGCAGGAAGGTACCACCTTTTTTTATGCCATCGAGCATATCATATTTTTCCAGATATGCAGGAACATGGCATGCTACAAAATCGGGATGGCTAACCAGATAGGAAGAACGAATCGGATGATCACCAAACCTCAGGTGCGAAACGGTTATTCCTCCTGATTTTTTGGAATCGTAGGAGAAATAGCCTTGAGCATATTTGTCGGTGGATTCTCCTATAATCTTAATGGAATTCTTGTTGGCTCCAACGGTTCCATCGCCGCCGATACCATAAAATCTGCCTTCGAAGGTGCCTTCCGGAACAACGCTAACCTCAGGCTGCAGGGGAAGCGATGTATAAGTAACATCGTCTACGATACCAATTGTAAATTGATTTTTAGGCTCCTTTTGTTTCAGATTTTCAAATACTGAAACAATATCAGAGGGCTTGGTATCTTTGGAACTCAGTCCATACCTGCCGCCAACAATCAAGGGTGCATTTTTCTTTTCATAGAAAAGATTTCTGACATCCAGATACATCGGTTCTCCCATTGCTCCAGGTTCTTTTGTTCTATCGAGTACAGCAATCCGTTTTACTGTATCAGGAAGCACCTTGAAAAAATACTTTTCGGAGAAAGGTCTGTACAGGTGTACATTGAGCAAACCAACTTTCTCTCCTTTATTATTCAGATAATCTACTACTTCTTTAATTGCTTGTGTTACGGAACCCATTGCCACTACAACGCGCTCGGCGTCTTCGGCTCCGTAATAAGTAAACGGATGATACACCCTGCCTGTCAATTTGGTTATTTCCTGCATATAGTGGTCAACCACATCGGCTACCGGTTCGTAATATTTATTGCAAGATTCACGGGCCTGGAAGAATATATCAGGATTTTGTGCTGTTCCCCGCGTTAATGGGTGCTCAGGACTTAATGCGCTGTCCCTGTATTTCTGGAGTGCTTCATAATCAACCAAGTGTGCCAGTTGGTCTTCCTGGAGTGCTTCCACTTTCTGTATCTCGTGTGAATTTCTGAATCCATCAAAAAAGTGAGTGAATGGGATTCTGGTCTTTATGGCCGTCAGATGAGCAACAGCAGCTATATCCATAATTTCCTGGATACTTCCGCTGGCTAAGAACCCAAAACCAGTTTGTCTGGCAGCCATAACATCACTGTGATCGCCAAATATTGACAATGCATGAGTTGCAACACTGCGTGCACTAACATGGAAAACGCCTGGCAATAATTCACCGGCAATTTTGTACATATTTGGGACCATTAACAGGAGACCCTGAGAGGCAGTAAAAGTAGAGGTGAGCGATCCGGCCTGGAGAGATCCATGAACTGCACCAGAAGCGCCACCTTCCGACTGTAATTCCGTTACATGTACTTCATCTCCAAAAATATTCTTTCTTCCGTAAGCTGCCCATTCATCAATATATTCAGCCATCGGAGATGAAGGCGTAATGGGATATATAGCGGCAACCTCACTAAACATATATGCAATATGCGCCGCTGCATAATTCCCGTCGCAGGTTATAAAACTTTTGTTTTGTGCCATTTTTTCTCCTTAATTTTTAAACTTAACTAAAACATCACAAAAATATAATAAAAATTGTCTCGATCTTTATAAAGTGACGAAAATCATCATTGCTCAATTATTCATTTCAACTATACAAAATCAATCAAAATAATCAGGTTGTCTTAACACGGGTAAAAAAAATGCGGACCATCTCAATGATCCGCATCTTATATTAAAATTATAATGACTTCTGCTGTTATTCGCTGTTCATAGAAATGAGGAACTCCTCATTGGTCTTTGTTTTAGCAATTTTGTCCCTAAGGAACTCCATTGCCTCTACCGAGGTCATATCCGTCAGATAATTTCTCAGTATCCAAACCTTGTTCAGCACTTCTTCATCAAGCAACAGCTCTTCTCTTCTGGTGCTTGACATGGTGATATCGATTGAGGGGAAGATCCTTCTGTTGGAAAGTCTTCTGTCGAGCTGAAGCTCCATATTTCCGGTACCCTTGAATTCCTCAAATATCACATCATCCATCTTAGATCCGGTTTCTGTCAGGGCGGTTGCCAGAATGGTCAATGATCCACCTTCTTCAATATTTCTGGCTGCACCGAAGAATCGTTTTGGCTTATGCAGGGCATTGGCATCCACACCACCGGAAAGGATCTTACCTGAAGCCGGAGAAATAGTATTGAAGGCCCGGGCAAGCCGTGTTATGGAATCAAGCAATATCACCACATCATGGCCACATTCCACCATCTTTTTGGCTTTCTCAAGAACAATATTAGCTACCCGCACATGCCGTTCTGCCGATTCATCGAATGTGGAGGAGATAACTTCTCCCTTCACATTCCGTGCCATATCCGTAACCTCTTCAGGCCTTTCATCAATTAAAAGCACAATCATATATACTTCAGGATGGTTGTGCGCGACGGCATTGGCAATATCTCTTAATAAAAGCGTTTTCCCTGTTTTAGGCTGGGCTACGATCAGACCTCTTTGGCCTTTACCGATGGGTGCAAACATATCAACCATCCTGCAGGATAAAGTATCCCTCCCGGAATTTGTAGTCACCTTAAACTTCTGCTCAGGAAACAATGGCGTAAGATAATCGAAAGGAACCCTGTCCCTGATGAAATCAGGATTTCTTCCATTAATTTTCTGCACTTTGATCAGCGGAAAATATTTTTCACCTTCTTTGGGCGGACGAATGGTTCCTTCCACCGTATCACCTGTTTTCAGTCCAAAAAGCTTAATTTGTGACTGAGAAACATAAATGTCATCAGGGCTGTTTAAATAATTATACTCGGCGGAACGCAAAAACCCATAACCATCCGGCATTACTTCAAGAACACCGGAATTTGATATGATGCCTTCAAATTCATATTGGGTGCGGTCCTGTGTACGTTTGCGTCTCTGCTGCGTAACCGCTGATCTTTTCTTATCCTGGTTGCTTTTTTTCTCCTGTGTTTCTTCGCTGGTTTGTTCTGATTCTACAGGCTCTTCGGGTTCCAGCGTTTCAGTTTGTACACTGGTTTCTCCCTTAGATGTACTTTTACCGGATGAACCCTCGTCCTGCTTCTCAGCTTTTACAGAAGTCTTTGTCGATGATTTTGACTCGTTTGATTCTTTTGTTTCTTTTGTCTCCTTAGTCTCTTTCGATTCCTTGGATTGCCTGGAATTTTTCCTTCCTGAGGATTTTTTCTCAGACTTGGATTCTTCAGTGGCGTTAATGGCCTGCTGATCCAAAATCTTATAGATCAGATCCTGCTTTCTCAGTGAATCCGCTTTTTTAATATTCAATTCCTTAGCAATCTGCCTTAACTCAGATACTAATTTTTTATTCAACTCAAGAATGTCGTACATAATTGTTAATATTGGAAATTATAATTATAAATTCAACGCTTTCTGAACTCTTTTTGTTTTGATTTGGGAAAAGGGGCAAATGTTTGATTACCTTCTTGGAAATCTGCTGCAATATTACAGATTTAATAGAAATTACCAAAATAAAACTGAAATTTATTGAAAAAATTATTCTATAAGAATAAAATTTTTTTTATCCTTACAAAAGATTAACTTCACTCCTGTAAAATTTTATAATTTAGAAAAGGACTTTTTCGTTTAATCTACTACACCAAATTTTTATTCTTAATAGATGAGACAGCTCAAGATAATTAAACAGTTTACTCATCGTGAAGATCTGTCGGTCGATAAATATCTTCATGAAATCAGCAAAGAAGATCTGTTATCAGCTGAAGAAGAAGTTGAACTAGCGAGAAAAATAAAGGAAAATGATGAAGAGGCCTTAAAAAAGCTAATAAAAGCCAATCTTCGATTTGTTGTTTCGGTGGCCAAACAATACCAGAATCAGGGACTCAGCCTTCCCGACCTGATTAATGAAGGAAATCTTGGATTAATAAAAGCTGCCAAAAGGTTTGATGAAACCAGAGGCTTCAAGTTTATTTCCTATGCAGTGTGGTGGATAAGACAATCCATTCTTCAGGCCCTTGCTGAGCAGGCAAGAATTGTCAGGCTGCCGTTAAATAAAATCGGTTCTGTAAACAAAATAAACAAGGCCCTCATCGAGCTGGAGCAACAGCATGAAAGGGAGCCCTCATTGCAGGAAATATCCAGGGTTCTGAAACTAGCGCCCGAAGAAGTAAAAGAAGCCCTCAAACACACGAGCAAGCCACTTTCCATGGATGCACCCCTGAATGGTGAAGATGAAGACAGCATGTACGAGGTGATGGAAAGCGAAGATAATCCTCCCCCCGATGATAACCTGATGAATGAATCTCTCAACCGTGAGATTGAACGTGCCCTTTCTTCCCTGACGGAAAGAGAAGCCAACATCATTAAAATGTATTATGGCTTAGGCAATAAACACCCCTTCACTTTGGAAGAGATCGGAGAAAAAATTAATCTTACACGTGAAAGGGTTCGGCAAATAAAAGAAAAAGCCATAAAGAGGCTCAAGCACACCACAAGAAACAAGATCCTAAAATCTTATCTGGGATAAAATTCGTACGCTACATCGTTTTTCAATTTCCCGAAATTCCATATCTTTAAACATATTTTAGTTGGTAAAGTTTATCATAAACCATTTTGCTTTATGGAAAGGGTAGATATTAACCTTCCCTATCTCACGGAAGGCATTGAAGGCATCGGCGGAATAATTAAAGAAACACCGGAAAATTTTGTTGTCGAGGAGATCCCGGCTTATCAGCCGGATGGGGAGGGGGAACACCTCTTCATCCATATTACAAAAAGAGGAATTACTACCAGAGAAGTCCAAAAAGCACTTTCCGCTTTATTTCATGTCAGCAAGCAAGATGTAAACTTTGCCGGAATAAAAGACAAGCATGCTGTTGCTTCCCAGTATTTCAGCGTATGGTTAAGAAACAAAAAAACCAGAGACCTGGCCTATCAGCTGGAAGAAAAATTACCAATAAAAATAAACAGTATGGCCTGCCACAGAAAAAAAATAAAGCAGGGGCATTTGCTTGCCAATGCATTTAACGTCAAAATAACCAAGCTACCGGTTACCCCTGAACAAGCCCTTAATCAGATTCAGCCCATCATTGAAATCATCCACAGCAAAGGATTACCCAATTTCTACGGACCGCAACGATTTGGTATAGAAGGAAATAATGCTCAAAAAGGATATGAAATCCTCAAAGGGGAGAGAAAAGAGAAAAACAAATGGTTCAGAAAATTCCTGCTTGCGGCATACCAGAGTCATCTTTTTAATGACTACCTGACGTTACGAATCCGCAAAGGACTTTATGACAAAATCCTTTTGGGTGATGTTGCAAAAAAACACGACACAGGCGGAATATTTGTAGTAGATGAATCGGAATCAGAGCAGCAAAGACTTGATAACAAAGAAATATGTTATACCGGACCCATGTTCGGGAAAAAGATGAAGCCCGCTCATGGAGAATCGGCAGAACTGGAGGAAAAAATACTGAAAAAGAATCAGGTAACATGGGAGGAACTGGCTGAAGCCAAGTTGAACGGCACCAGAAGGCAGGGCGTAATTATACCTGATATTCAGACAGAAATAGAGAAAGATGGAGTCAGGGTTCGGTTCAAACTGCCAAAGGGAGCCTATGCGACTGTTATTCTAAGGGAGTTTATGAAGAACTCATAAACCCGAATTCTTCGGAAATAATTCAGACGCTATTTATAATTTTGGTTATTTTTGTTACCCAAAATAAATGCAAAATGAAGCACCTGGTAGCCCCATCAATTCTGTCGGCAGACTTTGCCAATCTTCAGAGAGACATTGAAATGCTCAATGAAAGTGAAGCGGACTGGATCCACTTTGATGTCATGGATGGAGTATATGTGCCTAACATATCCTTCGGTCTGCCAGTACTTAAGGCAGTAAAAAGGCATACCAAAAAGCCTCTGGACGTGCACCTGATGATGTCACAGCCCTCACAGTTTATTGAAGAGTTCGCCAAAGCCGGGGCTAATAACCTGACCATCCACATGGAAACCTGTACCCATCTTCATAAGGACATTCAACAGATTCATGCCAGTGATATGAAAGCCGGAGTATGCCTGAATCCCCATACCCCGGTTAACACGCTGGAAGAAATCATACAGGATGTGGACCTGGTCCTAATTATGACAGTAAACCCCGGATTCGGGGGACAAAAATTCATTCCGCACTCCTACGAAAAAATCAAAAAGCTGAAAAAACTGATTAAGGATGCCGGGTCAAATGCGGTCATTGAGGTTGACGGAGGCATTTCCACAGAAAATGCTCCGAGGTTGGTTGAAGCCGGCGTTGACGTATTGGTGGCAGGTAGCTTTGTTTTCAAATCCGATGATCCCAGGGCTACCATAAGGAATTTGAAGGTTTTCGGATAGAGAATAATGATTGAATGCCTGTCCGCCGACAGGTGGAATTGGATTTCTGGCCGGTGGCGCGATTGGAAGGAAGAATGGTTAAATGGTTATACTGTTAAATTGTTACATATATATATTACAAAAGGTTGCAATCCAAACCTCAAGCCATTGTAAGCGTCGATCATTCCGGCCCATCGACCGAAGGCAATAATTCTCCTGCCATGATTATCGGTAAGATATTCGTAATCGATCAGGGTAATGCGTTTTTTTACAATCTCCCGAGACATTTGGCGGTTATGGGGTTGTTTTTTTCCAACATGAGCACAGAACATATAATTTTTTTGGGAATGAAAGTGGTATCATCCACTTCTTTAATGCCAAGCAATACATTACAATCAATCAGATCTTCCTTCAGCTCCTGCTCAAGATACCGGTATTCATTATCTTTAAAACAAAGAAAATCATTGGGTTGAACATACAATAAGACATAAGGAAATCGTTCCCGGGACGTTAGAGTTTTTGGCGGTGTCAGGGGTAGTTTTCGGTTGAGTGGCTTTTTGGTTTCGCGTACAATACCCACCCGGATCTTATCGTTAAAAATCAAGCATTTATTTGGTTTGGAAGAGTAAATGTATATTTTTTTCCCGGGAAATGTAAGGATATATAATATAATTTATACCTTTGCGTTAAATAATATGCGGGGCTGACGTGGCATCGACGGTAAGATGAATCGAAATGGAAGCATGCCGAGCGTTGGGAATTTAGCTCGTAAATCTTAATTCTCAAATCAAATAAGTGATAACGAAAATTACGCGCTCGCTGCGTAATTCTGCTTAACAGCGGAATTGATGCTTAACCCCGCAGGCAAAAGCCGTGGGGCGAGCCGCCTCTCCGGCAGCGCTGACCAGTCGCGGCCGGGTACAGAGGTGTAACCGTAAAGCTGGTATAGCTCAGGCATTGCCTCGGTGACTGGGTGAAACTTTCAGGGGCTAGGAAACAGTGAAGGTTTTGCTCTCGACCATGCTGTTCCCGAAACACCGAACAAGAGCTAAGCATGTAGAAACCATTTCGGTTTCTTATCCGGACGCGGGTTCGACTCCCGCCAGCTCCACCATCACTCACCGAAGCTTTAGCGTAGGTGAGTTTTTTTATTATAAATAAACGTCTAATAACAAAAACTCGCCGGATGGCTCTAGATAAAATTTTTCCGATTTTTTTGATCAATTTCCGACAAAATGTTAATTTCATGGCCTGAAAAAAAAATAAAACTTTGAAACTATGAAACAGATAACGAAAATCAGCACACAGCTTGTAATTGCAGCAGTGGCAGTATTTTTATTAAACTCGCTCATTTCCTGTACCCAACAGCAGCAGGAAAAGGAAATCGGTCTCCAATTGTACTCCCTCAGGGATACCATGGGAGAAGCGCCCAAAGCAACCATTAAAAAAGTAGGCGAGATCGGTTATACCTTTGTAGAACCTGCAGGTTATGGCGATGGCAAATTTTACGGCATGGAGCCCAGTGAATTCAAAAAGGTGGTCAGTGATGCGGGCATGGAAGTAATCAGCTCCCACACCGGCAGACCGGCTCCCGATTCTGCAAACTGGGACAAGACCATGGAATGGTGGGATCAATGCATTCAGGCCCACAAAGAGGTCGGTGTAGATTACATCGTCCAGCCCTTCATGGGCAAGGACGCCTACAATAGTTTACAAGGGCTAAAACGCTACGTTAAGTATTTCAATGCAGTAGGTGAAAAATGCAATGAAGCCGGTATTAAATTCGGATACCACAATCACGACCAGGAATTCACCACCGAGTTCAACGGAACAAAAATTTATGATTACATGCTTCAAAACACCGACCCTGAAAAAGTCTTTTTCCAGATTGACCTTTACTGGGCTGTTGAAGGCGGAGTTGACCCTGTAAGCTACTTTGAGGAGTACCCCGGAAGATTCACTCTATGGCATGTTAAAGATGAAGCGGAATTAGGTGAAAGCGGTATGATGAATTTCGAAAGCTATTTCCAGAATGCCGAACAATCAGGAATGCAATATCAGATTGTAGAAATTGAAGAATACAATTTTGATCCCATTGTAAGCGTGGAAAAATGCCATGATTTCCTCATGAATGCCGATTACATTAAGGCCAGTTATACCAAACAATAAGGGTAACTGAAAGATAGTAAAAGGTTGTCCCATATTATTATATATAATAAATAGGGACAACCTTTTTTTGTTCCATTCATCCCTCATCTGATCAAGATCCAGGCTTTCAATATCCCGTTTCCCGCAAAAAATTGGAACCTAAAATTTCATGACTTCCACCAATTAAACTTTTTCCTTACCTCACATAGGTGTTCAACGTTTATTTAAGAATTTAGCAGGTTAGGAGAAGTGCTCTCATGATTCCCTCCATTTCTCTATTTAAAAAGAGTAAAAATAGAGAAATAGAAAATCAGGTACTTGATTCGTCAAAATATTTTTTGGATATTAGCTTTTTGAAATCCATATAGAATCCCATTATACCACATATATATATAAATACTTATTTATGAGCAATTTTACAACTACAACATGTTAGGTCACATTTCCCGCAGAGCTTTTCTCTGGATCACAGGAGGTTCAGCAGCCGGGTTGGCATTTAAACCGGCACGTCAGTTTATAGAAAAGCTGATACCGTATGTTAACCCCCCGAAATATCCTAAACCGGGAGATTGGGCGTATTTTGCTACTACGTGCCGGGAATGTCCGGCGGGATGTGGCATGTTAATGTGGCACCGCGATGGCAGAGTTACCAAAGCCGAAGGAAATCCTTTACATCCGCTTAATAAAGCGAAACTTTGTATAAGAGGCCAATCCTCCGTTCAGGGAGAATACGATCCCGACAGAATAAAAAAAGTGCTTTTCAGACAGGAAGATGGAAATCACAAAGAAAGTACATGGGAAGTTGCCATGGAATCCATCCGTTCAAGTCTGAACCAAAACAGGCAGGCATCTTTGGTTTCGGACCTTCAAACCGGTTCTTTGGCAGAAGTCATGCAAACATTTACTGACAAGTACTCCCAAAAGGCGGTGCTCTTTTATGAAGCTTTCAACTATGAATCCATTAGAAAGGCAAATCAGCAACTCTATGGGAGAGATGTGATCCCAAGGTATAATATTAAAGATTGTGACTTAATTGTCAGCTTCAACAGCGACTTTCTGGAAACGTGGCTTGCACCAGTGGAATATAGCAGGGAATTTGGCAAATTTCATACATTAAAGAAAAAATCAATAGGAAAATATATATACCTGGGCTCCACAGAAACCATGTCGGCAGCCAATGCCGACCGGTTTATACGGATAGAGCCGGGCACTGAGGCCGAAATCATCTATAGAATTGCCGAAAAGCTACGGGAAAAAGGCGCAATAAAAGACGCTCAATCTGAAAATCTGGTTCCACCTGTTTCAAAAAGTGGTGTTGTAGATGAAAAGACAATTGAGGAAATCACCCGGCATATTATTAAGGCAAAAAATTCTATGGTGCTGGCAGGCTCACCTGTGGATACCTCACAACAAGGGGTGGAAACAGCAAAGGCCGCTGCCCTGCTTAATGAACTTCTCGGAAATAAAGGCCGCATTGATTTCGGACAATATCATGCTTTAAGCAATGCAGCCTATAAACAGCAGGTGAATGACTTTTTCAGTTCCCTGTCCGGTGATGACGTTCTTGTAATACACAACACGAACCCGGTTTATAGTAAACCCGGAGTGGCTGAACAAATCAAACAGGCCGGAAAGGTGATTTACATCGGTACTTCAATGAACGAAACGGCCCAACTGGCTGACTGGATTCTCCCGGCCAATTATTCACTGGAAGAGTGGGGAGATTATGAACCATGGAAAGGTACCCTGTCACTGATACAGCCGACAATGGCCACCATATACGATACCCGTAGTGCGGGAGATATCCTGTTGGACCTTGCAAATAAGAGCTCCGCGGTTCCTTTCAAGGACTATGTACGTTCATACTGGCGGGATTGGGCCATCCGAAACAATGCCTCCCTCCAACCCGTCAAAAAGGAGAACGGGGAAAACAAGACTGAAAAATTCTATAAGAAAGCACTTCAATCCGTGTGTATCCAGGGTAAGTCGCAATCCGAACATCCCGCCCTGGAGGCATCCACCGACGAATTTGAGGTAACGACACAGAAGCTTCAAAATAACCGGTTGCACCTGATGGTTTCTCCTTCACTTTTCCTGTATGATGGCAAGCTGGCCAACAGACCATGGCTCCAGGAAATACCCCATCCCATATCCAATATTGTGTGGCAAAGCTGGGTGGACATGAACCCTCAAAAGGCTGAAAATTTAGATGTAAAGGATGGGGAATTGATTAAACTTTCAGGAGAATCAGGGACTATTGAGGCTCCGGTAAGGCTTTCAGAGCGTACCGATCCCAACACCATTGCCATAGAAGCAGGTCAGGGCCACTGGGCGATGGGTACTACAGCTACCGGTACAGGGGTTAATGCTTTTGCTCTTCTGCCAGACCACGGCAGTCCGGCAACGGTGACAATGGAGAAAACCGGGAGAATGGCGCCACCCCTTTATCTCCATCCAACAAAAGATCAACATGAACGAGAATTGCTACGGGTTGTTGACCTGGAAGCATTAATCAATGATACTGCAAAAAAAGAAAAGATCCACTGGCCGCTTCCCAAAGGATACGATAAAGAGCATGATCTTTACGAACCGCATAAACACCAGGATCACAGATGGGCTATGGTGATTGACCTGCAAAAATGCATTGGATGCAAAGCCTGCGAAGCTGCTTGCTATGCCGAGAACAACATCATCACCGTTGGACGCAAAAATCTGAAGGAAGGAAGAGAGATGAGCTGGCTCAAGGTAGTCCCCTACCATATCGATGACGAACGCACCGGATTCATTCCCATCCCTTGCCAGCACTGTGATTCTGCGCCATGTGAGCCGGTTTGTCCTGTATTTGCATCAACGCATACCGAAGAAGGTCTTAATGCTCAGATTTACAATCGCTGCATCGGAACCCGTTACTGCTCCAACAACTGCCCATATAAAGTACGGAGATTCAACTGGATCCGTTTTGAACACAAGTTTCCTGCCAACCTTCAGCTCAATCCCGAAGTAACCGTAAGGGATCATGGAGTAATGGAAAAATGTACCTTCTGTGTACAGCGGATTAAAAGTGTACAACATAAAGCCAAAAAAGAAAACAGAGATGTCAGGGACCAGGAAATACAGCCTGCCTGTGCTCAGACGTGTCCGACAGATGCGATCGTATTTGGCGATTTGAAAGATAAAAATTCGCGGGTAAGCCAACTTGTTCAGGATACCAGAAGATACCAGCTTCTGGCTGAGCTCAATACCAAACCGGCTGTAATCTATTTGAAAAAAATAAGACAAAAAGCTTAATAAAAGTGAACAATCCTGTAAAAAAAGAGCTGTCATTTGAAGGGGTTAACACCCTGGTACTGGACATACTTAAGACTCCCGCACGACGATATTTCATGTTTCTGGGAGTGCTGCTGCTATTTATTGGCGCCGGAATTCTGACATGGACCTATCAAACAGAGGTTGGTCTTGGTGTAGCAGGCATCAACAACCCAGTTGGATGGGCTACCTACATCACCAATTTTGTGTTTTGGGTTGGGATTGCCCACTCGGGAACATTGATTTCTGCCGTATTGTTTCTGGCACATTCCAAATGGAGAGATGCGGTATCCCGCTCTACAGAGGCCATGACGGTTTTTGCCGTTATGACTGCCGGTCTGTTCCCGTTGATTCACCTGGGCCGCGTATGGGTGTTTTATTACATACTCCCTTATCCCAATCAACGTGATCTGTTTCCCAACTTTATGAGTCCACTTGTATCGGATGTTGTTGCGGTCTTGACCTACTTTACAATAAGTGCCATCTTCTTCTACTTCGGGCTAATACCTGATGCAGCAGCGGCCCGCGATCGTTTCCTGAAGAAATATGGGAAAAAATTCTGGAGGACCAGGCTTTTCAACGTACTTTCGGGAGGCTGGGCAGGCTCATTAACAGAATGGAGACACTATAACCGTTCCTATCTCCTTTTTGCTGCATTGGCTACTCCCCTGGTTATTTCGGTGCATTCTATCGTATCCTGGGACTTTGCAGTGAGCATTCTTCCCGGATGGAATTCCACAATCTTTCCCCCTTATTTCGTTGCTGGTGCCATTCACTCCGGCCTGGCAATGGCACTGATACTTCTGATACCAATGAGAAAATGGCTGAACCTGAAACAAATCATCACCGACTGGCATCTGGGAATGATCGCAAAAACCATTCTTGTAACCACGGCGATTATAGGCTATACCTACCTTATCGAACCCCTTATAGAATATTATTCAGGAAGCACATTTCACATTCAGTTTACAAACTGGAGGATGACCGGTGAAATGGCATGGATGTATTACATGATAGTTGCTTTCAATGTATTGGTTCCCCTTTCTTTCTTATTAAAAAAAGTCAGGAATAAAATCTCATGGCTATTTATTGCCGGTATTTTGATTAATATTGGTATGTGGTTCGAAAGGTATTTCATTGTGGTTTCATCGCAGGCCCACGACTTCCTGCCCCACAACTGGAGTTCGTATCAACCTAGCTGGGTGGAAATGACAATCACCATCGGCATGTTTGCATTCTTTTTCTTCTTTTTCATCGGCTTTGCCCGTTTTCTGCCCACCATTCCACTGGCAGACTATAAGGAATACCTGTCAATTGGTAAAATCCCTGACCGGGATGAATGTATGGGCACCAGAAGGGAACCCGAACTTTGGAAGGGGCTGCAAAAACGACTTTTCGTCTTTTCGTCGGCTACCCCTTTGGTAGATAGCGTTAAGCAACTGTGTGAAAATGGTTACCGGAACCTCGAAACTTTTTCTCCCACCAAACTCAATGAAGTGGAGAAGGTGGTCAGTACCGGCAAAAGCCCGGTCAGCTACTGGACACTGGGTGGAGCATTGCTCGGGCTTCTTTCGGGGTTCTTCCTAACCATGGGCACTGCCGACATTTATGATTTGATCGTTGGTGGGAAAGCGCCACAATCCATATTGCCTTATACCCTGATTATGTTTGAGCTGATGATCCTCTTCGGTGGCATTGCCAATTTCATTTCCGTGATGGTTTATACCAAACTCTTCAAAAAAGGAATTCATCCCTGGTATGATTCCAGGTTTGGGGTTAATAAATACGGATTGCTGGTTGGCTATGAACCGGGAGAAGAAAAAGCCATTCTTGATATCGTTAAACACTATGAACCAGAAGAAGAACATGGACCAAAAGAATAAAAATACAGGCTTAATCATAGGGGTCACAGGTGTGATCGCCATTATCATGATCATCTTCTGGGCGCTGCAGCTTGGAGGCGATAATGCTCCGCGTGTCTGGCGTGCCTTCCTGATCAACTATCTTTTTTTTACTTCACTTGCTGCCGGGCTGGTAGTATGGCCGGCTATCATCACAACAGCAGGGGGCGACTGGATGGGACCACTGGAAAAAGTCTGCTGGTCGGGTCTCGGTTTTTCTGTTCCCTCCCTTCTCGCCTTAATCGTGCTCTGGATAGGCTCTGAATCATGGGCACCGTGGCTGAATCCTGATCCGCACAAGGCCTGGTGGCTGGATAACACCTTTCTTTTCTCCAGAAACCTGGTTATGCAGCTAATCTTCTGGACTCTGGCCTATGTATTCCTGAAGAAGCGCCACAGTGCGGAAAAACATGTATACGGCGCCTGGCTGGCATTTGTCTTTGCCATCACCTTTTCATTCATGGGCTTTGATTTCATTATGCCACTTGAGGCGGAATGGAAAAGCATGGTAGTCGGAGGATATTTTTTCGTCAGCGGGTTATATATAGCCGCTGCTGCCTGGGCATTCATATCCGTTGTTTCGGATAAACCGGACACCAAGATACTTAGGGTGATCGGCAAAATTGTATTTGCCTTTTGTCTGCTGACCACCTATCTGATGATGAGTCAACTGTATCCAACATGGTACGAAAATCAACCCCATCAGACCATTTTTTTGATACCCCGGATGAACCTTTCCTGGTTAACCATTACTCAAGTATTGCTTGTTATGGTTTACCTGGGACCCATTCCCCTATTGGTAAGCGGGTGGGCAAAACGCAACCCCACATTTCTTGGTCTGGTTACCGCTATGATTCTTATAGGGATGTGGATTGAACGCTGGTGGCTGGTGGATGCGGTATTTGAAAAGCACCAGGTGCTTTATGGCTGGCCAGAGATAGCTCCTACTATAGCATTTCTGGCACTGATGATTGGCGGAATAATATATGCAATCAGAAAAATCCCGGGATTGATGGAACATGACAAGGTAAAAACTTAAACCGAGCAATGATTAATTATTTGAATACAGATGAACAAAATCATTATGCCATACACGGGCAATTACATCAAATGTTTTATGGCGAGCTCCATCTGGCCATTTACAAATAAAATTATGATCAGATGAAACAACTGAACGATATTTTCAAACGCCCCATCACAAAGATACTGATAGTCGTCATGCTGGCCTCCCTGGCAGTGGGTACATGGATGTATTACAATTTTTATGAAAGTAAAATAGGAAAGGAACAGCCAATACCTTTCAGTCACAGAGTGCATGTTAACAACAAAAATATCAGTTGCGTGATTTGTCATGAAGGAGCCATACAAACTTCACGGGCGGGAGTACCGCCTGTGGAAACCTGCATGTTGTGCCATGAGAAAATTATTGTTCATCATCCTGAAATTCAAAAGCTCCGGGCTCATTATAAGAACAACGAGCCCATTATGTGGGAAAAAGTGAATGAAATGCCCGATTTTGTATTCTTTAATCATTCGTTGCACACCTTCAGAAAGATTGATTGCGGCGAATGTCATGGAAATGTGAAGCACATGGACCGGGTGAGCCTGGCCAACAAATTTGAAATGGGCTTTTGTGTCGAATGTCATAAGGAAGAAGAAGCCAGTATCGATTGTTTTACCTGTCATCGTTAAGAAAAAGATATGTTTGAATTTACCAAAAAACCTAACAGTGCAGCCCTCGCTTTTATCATAGCCGGATCGGTTTGGTTTGTGATCGGCACGATATACGGCTTGTTTTCTGCCATTCATCTGGTGTCGCCGGAAGCTTTCAACAACATTCCCGCACTTGTATTTGGCAGGACAAGAGCCATTCATGTTAATACGGTGTTATTTGGCTTTGTAGCTCAGGTACTGATCGGGCTGGGCATGTACTACACTCCTGCCCTTCTCAAACGAAGGATATGGTCCGAACAACTGGGATGGGTCAGTTTCCTGTTCTGGAATCTAACCATCCTTAGCGGTCCCATTACCTTTTCCATGGGGATGTCGCAAGGCAGGGAATACACTGAATATCTCTGGATTTTTGATATTTCCCTTGTCATCGCTGTAATTACCATGGTAATGAATCTGGTAATGACCATTCTCCGGAGAAAGGAAAACCTCCTGTATGTATCAGTATGGTATTTTACTGCAACCTTTCTGTGGATTGGCGGCAGTTATTTTTTGGGTAATGTAATGTGGAACCCACCCTCAGGAGCCCTGCCGGGTATTCTGGACTCCATCTTCCATTGGTTCTGGGGCCATGTGCTGCCGGGATTGTTGCTTACGCCTATGGCTGTGGGGGCAGCCTATTTTGTCATCCCAAGGATCACCAAAACCCCGCTTTATTCTCACACCCTTTCTATTTTGGGTTTCTGGACACTGGTGGTTTTCTATTCTCACATCGGAGGCCATCACATCCTTCAGGCTCCCATGCCCAACTGGTTGAAGATGATTTCAGTGGTTGACTCCATGTTCATGTTCCTGCCGGTTATCATTGTAATCGTTAACCTGTGGATGACCTGGCGCGGAAAAGGTGGAAAAATATTTGGAGACCCGGCAGGCAAGTGGATTGCATTGGGTCTGTTCTGGTACCTTATAACCGGAGCCCAGGGATCCCTACAGTCGCTGCCGGATCTGCAGATCATTACTCACTTCAACAACTGGACGGTAGGCCATGCCCACATTGCCGTACTTGGCTTTTCAGGCTTTATAACCATTGGAGCCCTCTGGCATATCCTTCCATTGATTACAGGGAAGAAACTCTATTCCGTAAAACTGGTAAATATCCAGTTCGGTCTGGTGATGGTCGGCTTGAGCGGATTTTTTATAGTTCTGACCATTGCCGGCCTGATACAGGGTGAAGCGTGGTACAACGGTGAAGTTATATACCGCGTGCTTCCCCAACTCAATGCATATATGATTCTCAGAGCCGCACTGGGACTCTTCATCATAACCGGATCCTTTATCGGGCTTTACAATATTATCATGACAATCAGAAAAGGTGTTCCGCTTGATTCTGTTGAACAAAATAAAGAAGGTGGTGCCGTATGAAAATGACTCCGAAAATATTCATTATAGGAAGCATCGTGGTTTGGGCGGCTTCCATCTCCCTGATGGTCATATTTCCATGGATATCTATGGAGGATGAACCTTCGGATATCTGGACCCCCATGAATGAAAAAGAGAAAGCGGGGCATGACATATACGTAAACAATGGATGCAGTTATTGCCATTCCCTTTTTGTCAGAACCATCGACTGGGGCAAGGGTGCGGAAAGAATAGCCAAAATGGGCGATTATTACCAAATGACTCCTGCCATACTGGGTACAGAACGAACCGGACCGGATCTATCCCAGGAAGGCGGTGAGCATCCCGACGACTGGCACAAGGCACATTTTATCAACCCCCGCTATACCAATCCACTGTCGCTGATGCCCTCATGGGAATTTCTGGGTGAGAAGAAAATTGAACAACTGACTGCCTACATGCAGCATCTTGGATGGAAAGATGCCGATGTGCGGGTAAGACGACAGGAAAAATGGAAAAAAGAAGCCATAGCGGCGTACGAAGCAGGACCGGATTCCAATATTTCATGGCTTCATGAGAATGTTCCCAAAGAATGGAGAAATATGCCCAATCCTTATCCTGCAACGGAAGCAGCATTGCAGCGGGGACGAAATATATACGAAAATTTCTGCCTGAACTGCCACGGACCGGTAGGAGATGGGGAAGGTAAAGCCGCCAAATATCTTGATCCTCCCCCGTTAAATTTTACCACCCTGAAAAGAAACCTGGCAGAAGACAAATACATTGGGGGGATCTTCTATTATCAGATAATGAATGGAATAACGGGTACTGCCATGCCTTATTTCAAAAGGCAACTGGAATCAGAAAAAATATGGGATGTATCCAATTTCGTGGCTGTCTGGTTCGTTGGATACAGTGACGCGGACATCGAACCCAAAGGCATTGATGCAGCCTATGAACCGGAATGGGAAAATCCCTATATGAGCGATACAACAATAAATGTGGAGGATACAGAATGAGCGCCGGAGAAATATATGCCTGGATTTGGATCGCTTATCTTGTAGCGGTGTTTTTTATAGTTATTGGTGTGCTTCTGTGGGCAAAACGCAACAATCAGTTCACCAGACAAACACGGGCATCCAGGCTTCCGCTGGAAATAGATGAGTCAACTAATAATCAAAATACCAAGGACCATGTTTCAAGATCTGCTTAAACACCAATGGATCATTCTCACCTTGCTGGGTGGAACTGCTGCTGTCTTATATTTTATCCTGTATTACATTGATTTATGGAAACCCAGAAAAACCAGGGAAAGCGATCCTGAAACCTATGAAACCAATACCATGTCGGCCAACGAGGCCATTCCGTGGTCAATTAAAATGATCATTCTGGTGGTTGTGGTCTTCATGGCTATTTATACAATGGTTATGATTAATAATCCAAAAAACTGGTAAGATGCACGACTACGAAGAACATAAGGAGTGGAGCACATTAGGTAGCTGGTTGTTCATTTTGCTTCTCTCCGGAGGACTAATCGGATGGGCTATGTTCATGATGTCTGTCATAAAAGACGTTCCAAGGGAATGGGACTATGGTACCGTACCATTCACACCGGCCAGTTCGGTTTATTCAACCGAAAGACATGAGGAAGCCCCGGACGGATATATGCTCCAACCTTTACCCGAGGGAATTTCTATGGAAGAAGTTCGCAAGTCGAATAGCGATAAAAACACAATGGACAATGAATAAAAAGCTCATCATACCTGCGGTCATCCTGGGATTGGTTGTTGTAGGAGTTATTGTTTCGCTCCTTTTTTCAGGCCCGAGAATGGAACATCATCCTTCTCTTGAAGCCTATGAGGCAGAATTAAACCAGCCCCCCGAAGATGCTGTGCCCTATGGAAAGGAAACATTCGACCCGGCTGAAGTCAGCCTGCCGGAAGCCAACAGCAAAAATATGTCGCGCGGCAAGGTATACTATGATTACTATTGTGTGTTTTGCCACGGGGAGAACGGGAAAGGGCACGGACCGGTAGGGCAGAGCTATGTACCCGAACCTGCGAATCTTAACGTGGACAGTATACGGAATTATAACAAGATAGAACTTTACCAGGCCATATTCAAAGGAACCGGACACGAACCCGTGTTGGAAAGGGTAGTAAAGCCAGAACACCGCAGGTACATTATGATGTACATTCGCAACGGCTTTGAATAGATAAAAAATATAAATCTTGCCTAATACACCGTGATTTTGAACGCTGAAGTCGGCAATCCCCGTCCGGAATTAATTCAAGCTCGTTCAAAATAAGAAAAGCTTTGTTCAAAAGATGGTTTACCTTGTGTTTAACCCGATATGGGCAGGACTTAAGCAAGGCCAACCAGGTTTACATCATCCCTTTCTGCCGGGAAATTTTACTATTCTTCAAACCTTTTTTCTATTAAGTTGTTATCTAATCTGAAAACGTTGTTTAATCAAAAATTGATCAAATTATGAAGGCAAAAAGTATAGTACTATCAATCATGTTTACAGCCATATTGTTTATGACACAGGGGAAATCCTCCTATGCCCATTGCGAAATTCCCTGCGGTATTTATGGCGACTCACTGCGTATTGAACAGATCGAAGAGCACATCAGGACCATTGAGAAGTCTATGAATCAAATCACTGCCCTCTCAGAAGCAGGTGATAAGAATTACAATCAACTGGTCAGATGGATTACCAATAAAGAGGAGCATGCCAACAAGATTCAGAACATTGTGAGTCAATATTTTCTGCATCAAAGGATCAAACCTGTTGAACCATCCAATGAAGAGGCCTATGAGCGGTACGTAACGCATCTTAAACTTTTGCATGAAATGCAGGTTTATGCCATGAAAGCCAAACAGACCACTGATCTTACATTCATTGATAAGTTGCGGGAGACGGTGGACAAGTTTGAAGATGCTTATTTTCACTCGCATGAACACTAAAGGAGTGTTATTTGGCTTTAGAGAAAAGGAACATCTATAACCCACTTTAACAGGAAAGTAAGTTAATACGATGAAGCACCAATTATCAAATCCCAAATTCCAAATAATTTAAAATAACCAATTTCAAAATTCCAAACTGGATTAGCCGAAGTTTGGAATTTTGAATATTTAGAAATTGGAATTTATTTGTTATTTGGGATTTGGGATTTGGGATTTGTAATTTGCTAATTGGTCTTTTTTATCTCCATACACTCTTATTTACACATTCTGCACATTCACATTGGTCAATCCCATTCTATGTGCATGCTGAACGGCTTCCCTGTATTCTTTGTAAGTGATTCGCCGGTTGATCTGTGGGTACTGATCGGCTTTATAGGTAGGCTGATACTGCGCCATCAGGTGGAAATAGGTTTCTTTTGGCAGATTATTGGCGACCCATTCAATTACCTTTTTGGTTCCGCTGACCCCATTGGGAAGCACCAGATGCCTTATCATTAAGCCCTTATACATCAGGCCATCATCTGCAGGTTTCCCCACACCCACCTGCCGGTGCATCTCCAAGAGGGCAGCTTTGGCCCTGTCCGGATAATCTCTGGCCTCAGAGGAATATTTATGGGCCATTGCTCCGTCAAAATATTTGAAATCAGGAAGATAAATATCCACTACCCCGTCAAGCAACTTAAGCGTATCCACTTTCTCGTACCCGCTTGTATTGTAAACCAGGGGAATTCTCAGCCCTTTCTCTGCTGCCTTATCCAAAGCGAGCATTATATGGGGTAAATAATGGGTGGGGGTCACCACGTTGATATTTTTACAGCCGATTTCCTGCAGGCGCAGCATCATATCGGCCAGATCACTGATGCTTCTATTCTTACCTCTGCCACCCATGCTGATTTGCCAGTTGATACAAAATACGCACTGAAGGCTGCAGTGGGTGAAAAAGACCGTGCCCGAACCGCCTTCTCCTACCAGCGGCTTCTCTTCACCGAAATGGGGATGGAATGAAGCGATCTCAAGCTGAGAAGTGGACCCGCAATCCCCTTTCTGGCCGTCCAGGCGGTTGTTCTCGCATTCCCGCGGACAAATATCACAAATGTTCATCATCTCCCAAAGGATCTGACCCCGGCGCTCCAGTTCCCCGGAGCGGTGAAGTTCAAGATACCGGGGCTCAAAAGACGTGTGAGAAGAATACCTTTTTTCCGGTTTAGCGGTATTTTCCGAAGAACCCACCTGATAAAGGGACGACTCCGTGTTTCTCCACCATGAATAGACCTGACTGAATGGTAGTAGAAAAAGCGCCAGCCCACTAAGGCGTTTCAAAAAATTCCTGCGCGAGGGAAAATGATGTAGGTTTTGTTGATTTGCCATAAGTTTATGGGATCAGCTGTATTACTTAATTTAATACGTTCTCCATTGGAATCCGTCCGGGTTCATTACAGTAATGTTTTCACCGGACTGGGTCAGCACCAACAGGCCGTATTTTTCCGCCCGTTCATAGCTTTCAAATGGAACACTCATGCCTGCAACCGCTCCTATGAGCTTCTTATCAGCATATTCAGAAAATAATGGTTTAAATTTGGAAAGTTTCCGGTTCACAAAGTCCTCAACATCATCAGGATGTAGTTTGTATTTCACTTCGATGACAATGATATACGCTTTATTATGAAGAACAATATCATATTCTCCCTGTAATTTTCCGGATTTCCTCGCGAGATGATCCACTTCGTTATATTCAATTCCAAAAACAGCATCCCGGGATTCCAGACCCCGTCTGAAAAATTCTTCAGCAACATCCTTACTATTCTCGGATACCCCACCATAAAGTTTCGCCAGCTTGTCAATCTTCCGGTCGGTTTCTTTAAACTGCTTATCTAATAACCTTTCAGATTCCTTAAATCTCCTGTCGGTCTCTTGGAACATTTTTTCAGTTTCCTTGAACATCTTCCAAACCTGATTAAAAGATACAGGCTCGCCATAGTCGGACAAAGGTTCGTTGGCATTGTTTTTATCCTTTTTGCTCATAGTTATAATGCTTCTTACAAATATATCCGAATTTATTTAAAAAAACGTAAAGGAACAGACCGATATTTTCGATTTTCAGCATATTTCTTTCTATGTGTTAAGCCTATGTGGTTTAGAAAAATAAAGTTAAACTACTTAACTCAGAGAATGGCACTTATCATAAGGTTATGAGAAATTTGTTTGCAGCTAAAGCTGGGGTAAGAATAATTCGGGTTAAAATATTCTCCCTTTAAAAATATGATAACAAATAAAATGACCGTTTTAATTAAAAATTATATTTACTTGAAATTCATTCTTTAAAAATCAGAAAATAAAGTGCAGAATAAGAGATTTAAAGTCTGCATACTAATTTTAGATTATTTATCTGATAACTAAGTGTTAAAGTCCACATAGTTAATTTGAAAGCTCTGTATTCGAGTACTTTATATTGCTCAACCTGATAAATGGGTTGTTTTTACTGAGATTTATAATTACTTTTGGGCCATTATGGCAATATAGGACAGGATTAAAACATGGCATTAACCGACCGGGAATTAGATCAAATTGAACATTATCTGCTTGGGGAATTAACCAGGGAAGAGAAAGAAAAGGTGGAAGAACGGATAAAAAACGATCCTGAATTTGCCGAAGAGGTGGAATTTATGCGTGATGTTATAATAGCTACCAGGGAAAAGGGGAAAGAAGAGGTCGACAGTTTCTTCAGAAAGACTGAACAGGAAGAGGCTTCTGAACAAGAAAGAAAGACTGAAAAAAAGAAGAATGAAAACAATGGTTCCAATAAAAAGAAAATAATGAACATGCTGAAGCACTGGATCAAACGCTTTAAGAATAACTGATTGCGTGGGATTTAGCTCTTCTATTCCGGAAACCAACCCAGATTAATTTCAAAATTATTTAAACCCAATTAAAATTAATCTCAATTGGGATAATACCATTAGAAGGTATTCCATTTGTGATCAAAATTGTATAAATTTGACATATAATTTTCTAAACAATTCAATCAACCAAAAAAGAAAGGGTTTAACTATGGCAACAATCGGGGAAATGTTCCAAACTGCAAACTGGAAAGAAGAAAAACACGTTCCGGCCATTGAATGTCCGGATGAAGTCAATGCCAATGAAATGTTTGAAGTAAAAGCAACTCTAGGCAAAGAAATTGCCCACCCCAATACCACTGAGCATCATATTCGGTGGATCCAGCTTTATTTCAAGCCTGACGGCGATAAATTTGCCTACCACGTTGGTTCCTTTGAATTTGCAGCTCACGGGGAATCTGTTGATGGTGCCAATGAGGGACCGGTCTATACCAATCATTCGGTAGTTTCTGAGTTTAAAACCAGCAAACCAGGTACGCTGATCGCTACTTCGTATTGCAATATCCATGGTTTGTGGGAAAATTCCAAAGAGGTCAAGGTAAAATAAGGAATTTCCCTGATCGTGCGTTAATCCTCGGCGGTAAAGCAAACCGGGATAACAGTTACATCGGTTTTCCGGTTATGCACGGATAAATCATACTTGATTCACCATAATACAGAACAGCAACAACACGCAAGGTCAGGGCATTTCCTGAAACCCCAAAAAATTTACTGCCGGTTCTTCCTTTTCTCAAAATTTTGCCTAATATTTGGACAAGCCAAAAATTGAGACATTATGTTAACTTATTAGGTACCCTGCTTGGTTTTGGCTTGTCCAAGCTGGGGATATTCGTGAATGTCTAAAAAGGTGCTGAGCGGTTTTTTTAGCAACATC
>CAYNPZ010000036.1:0-27623 GCA_964399175.1 uncultured Bacteroidales bacterium
CCGATATAAACAAACGGGATTATTAACTTAACCAAAGACATATTCTAATGAATTGTATATAAAAGAATAAATGAATCTTATGGCTCGGATTTTACATATTGAAACGACAACTCATGTATGTTCAGTGGCAATCACGAGCGACGGCCAATTGATAAATGAAAGGGAAAACAAGGCAGGAAGGTCTCATGCCTCTCTCCTTTCATATTTTGTATGGCAGATATTATCCGAAGAACAAATTAAGCCCGGTGACCTGGATGCCATTTCCATAAGCGAAGGTCCGGGTTCTTATACCGGCCTGAGAATAGGTGTTTCCACTGCAAAAGGCCTTTGCTACGGAGCCGGAATACCCCTGATTGCAGTAAATACCCTGCAAAGTCTTACAGAGGGATTGTTTGCCCAAATGAAGGAAGAAAGCTCGAAGCCAAATGATAATTCTGTATACGTACCCATGCTGGATGCAAGAAGAATGGAGGTTTACTCAGCCATCATGGATAGCAAAAACCTTTTTATCCGTGGCGTCAAAGCGGAAGTAATTGATGAATTCTCGTTTAATCAGTGGCTTAAAGGACACATTGTTTACTTTTTCGGAAATGGCGCGGAAAAATGCAAAGAAACCATCAAACATCCCAATGCCCGATTTATCGATAATATTGATCTATCAGCAAAGTATATGGCTACCATCGCAGAGCAAAAATATAAGAACAGGCAATTTGAAGATCTGGCTTATTTCGAGCCGTTTTATCTGAAGGATTTTATTGCCACCACACCCAGAAAAAACATACTGGGCTGATCATAATTTCCCTGGATGGGGAATTGCACGGAATTTATGGATCATTGATGTATTATTGGCAAAAGTAGATAGATTATTCAACCAATTACTTTAATTTTGTACTAACAAATAGAAAAAAATATGGCCAGTACAGCAGATTTCAGAAACGGAATGGTTATCAAATATAACAATGATTTTTATACGATTGTAGAGTTTCAGCATGTTAAACCGGGAAAGGGAGCTGCATTTGTAAGAACCAAGCTTAAGAGCGTCACCACGGGTAAGGTGATTGAGAACACCTTTCCCTCCGGAGCCAAGGTGGAAACAGCCAGGATCGAACGCAGACCCTACCAATTTCTCTACAACGATGAATTGGGATACCATTTCATGCACACCGAGACTTTTGAGCAGATCACCCTGCCTGAAGATCACATAAATAACCCTAAATTGCTTAATGAAAATCAGCAGGTGGAAATCTTATTTCACGACGAATCCGAAACCCCGATACGATGCGAGCTACCCCAGTTCGTTGAATTGGAAGTGGAATATACGGAACCCGGGGTAAAAGGTGATACCACTTCAACTACGGCGCTAAAGCCAGCCAAACTGGAAACCGGTGCTGAAGTCAAAGTACCCCTTTTCATCAATACAGGAGAAAAGATAAAGGTTGACACCCGGGATTCTTCTTATGTAGAAAGAATAAAAAAATAATTCAACACATCATTTCAATAGTAAATAAGCATTTAATTCAATTTGTATGAAGACCAGTCAGTCAAAAATTAAGCGCCTACAGTTATTTTCATTTAAATTGAATTCTTTGCTTTCCATTACCAAGGCCATCAATGCCAATCTTGATACTGAAAATCTGCTGGCACGCTACGAAAAAATTCTCCGGGAAGAGCTGAACATAGGAAGGGTATTGATCTACAAGTACAATTTCGAAAATGAAGGCTGGGAGATCATTCTCAATTCCGGTTGTGGAGAGGAAATAGAAGAAATCGACATGAAAAATGATGTCATTGGCACCCAAGAAATTACTTTTGTAACTTCTTCACCCAATCCTAGCCTCAGAACCTTTGACAACATCATACCGGTATTCCATAACAATGAACCGATTGCCTATGTGCTGATCGGTGATATCGATGAAGAGTCAAAAGGCGTAAGCCCCACCATCAAACATCTCCATTTCATTCAAACGCTTTCGAACATCATCATTGTAGCCATAGAAAATATCCGTTTATACAATGAGAGCCTGCGGCAGGAAGCCTTAAAAAAGGAGTTGGAACTAGCCTCCCGGATGCAATCCATGCTGATTCCCGATAGCAAATCTCTGCCCAACAACGACCGGATTTTTGTTTCAACCTTTTATAAACCACATTATGAAGTAGGGGGGGATTATTACGATTACATTCCCCTGAATGAAGATGAAGAATTGTTTTGTATTGCAGATGTATCAGGGAAGGGAATATCAGCAGCCTTGCTCATGTCAAACTTTCAGGCCAATCTGAGAGCCCTCTTCAGCACCAATAGTGATCTTGAAGAGATTATAACCTCTCTCAACGAAAGGGTTATGTCCAGTGCCAAAGGAGAGAAATTCATCACCCTGTTTATTGGCAAATACAATTATAAGACCGGAGTACTCGAATACATTACTGCGGCACACAATCCACCGATTTTATACAAAACAGAAAGCGAGGAATTACAATTTCTTAAAAATGGTAGTATTGGCCTGGGCATGCTTGATGAAATTCCCACCATTGAAAAGGGCGAGGTGAAGCTGACCGAGCGCACCAAATTGCTTTGCTATACCGATGGGCTTGTTGAATTGATGGGGAATGAAAAGGTCCATTACGATACCGAACAAATCAAATCGCGGGTTATCAATCAGGAAAGGATCGATCACAATATTCGCAGAATTATTGAGGATCAGTCAATTGAGGAAGGAAGCACCGCCATATTCGACGATATCTCTATTATCGGAGTAGAATTCTATCCCGGTAAATAATAGTTCAAAACCCTTCTGCTTAAAAGACTAAATTGACCTCTATTACGGGTTATCAAACAAAAAAAGCTGCCCTAAAAGTAAGGCAGCTTTTTTACGCTGACCCACCAGGGCTCGAACCTGGACTCTTCAGGACCAAAACCTGACGTGTTAGCCTTTACACCATGGGTCAAAGGATATTTCTTTTTGAGTTGTGCAAAAATAAAAAAAATATTTTTATGCCAAACAAAACGAGATGATAAAGGAGATGTTTTTTATAACCGGATTTTTTAAACTCCCTCCCTTCAGTTTTCAAACAGGGATAATTCCTCTTCTTTCATCCTCCAGGTTTTACCTCCCATTCTGGAACTACTCATATGCTGATCATTCCGGATATATTCCAGATAATCTTCAGACTCCTCATTAATGGTGATTTTTTTACCTTCAGGTACTTTAATCAGTACCTCAATTTGCTGCAGCCGGTATTGATCACTTTTCCGAATTTTAAAGTGAGAAGCCAGCGAGAGGGTAGAGTCCTTCATCTCCCAGTCATAATTAATCTTTTCTGCATGCTGGGAAGCATTTTCAAAAGTCTGGCCCCGGGATTTTCTTTTTACACTCATACGATAATACTGATCATCGCTTTTTTGGATATCGATTGAAGGCAGTAGAAACAGGTTCCTTCCACTTTCTGTACCCTGTATAGACCTTTCGCTATTTGCGAAAGGGAAGTTGTTGATATAATACTCCGGGGCCTCTGATTTATCAATGTCAAGCACCAGGTTATCAGCGCCCTGTACTTTCAATACCTGTTCCTTCAAATGATAGGAACTCACGCCAAGGTTCCGGATCTGCCACATGACATTTCCGGGCAGATAAAGTAGCGCTGCTATCCAGATAATGATAGCTGTAAGAACTATCGCCCTGTCATTGGCTCTGAAATTGGTAACCAGCTTAACGCCTGCATATATAATCAGGAGCAGGGGAATGGAGATAAGAAGTATCAGCGATAGGAACATCAGTGTGAGGGCAGTTTGAGAAAAAATGGATTTCAACAGAAGATAGAAGTGCACCTCATCCATGTCAAAAATTTCGTTAAAAGGAAACTCAAAAAAGGTAATCCCCAGCATAGAAAAAATGGCAGCTATTCCGGCAAGGATAAGTCCTATACCTATGACTATTACCAAAATTTTGAAAGCAATTTTCAGAATTCTTCCCAATACCTGGAACATTTCATTGAGGGCGCTTGTCATATTCCGGTATTGGTCGGAACGCTGAAATCTTCTGAAATTCCCCTTAACTTCATCATATTCTTTCCTTACATTCTTCTCAATATTGGAAATGGTAATCTTTTCCCCTTTCATTTCGAGTTTCTGTGAATAAGTCTCGGCTCGGGGAACAAATATCCACAGTAAAATATAAACCACTGCTGTAAAGCCATAGGCCAATATAAGCAACACAAAGATCAGCCGGATCCAAACCGGATCAATATTAAGATATGCTCCTATACCACCGGCTACGCCTCCCAGAATTGAATTGTCGGGATCTCTGTATAATTTTTTTCCTGTGGTTTTGCCCGCTGAACTTTTATCCTCTTCTCCTTCATCTGTAAAATCTTCAGGATCACCCATGCTTTCAATTACCTGATTCACATCTTCAATGGTGATCACCTGTTTGTAATCCGAGAGTTTGCTCTGAAAAAGCTCGGCCATTCTAATTTCAATATCGCTGATGATCTCGGAACCTTCTTCTTTATCCCTAAAATGGCGGTGAATTTTATCCAGGTAGGCGCTCAATTTTTCATAGGCGTCCTCATCCAAATGGAAAATGATTCCGCTAAGGTTTATTTTGATTGTTTTTTTCATGTTTCATCCGTTTTATGATTTCTTTTTTCATTGATCCAGTTGACTGCCTTAATAAGCTCATTCCACGATTCATCCAGCTCCTTCAGGTAGTCCCGCCCTTTTTCCGTCAGTGTATAATATTTTCTGGGTGGACCCTGCCTCGATTCTTCCCACCGGTATTTCAACAAACCGGCATTTTTTTGTCTTGTAAGCAAGGGATAAAGCGTACCTTCCACCACAATCATTTTTGCTTCCTTGAGTTCGTGGATGATCTCTGAGGCATAACAGTCTTTACGGGAAATGATGGCCAGAATACAATATTCCAATACGCCCTTTTTCATCTGAGCTTTTGCATTCTCAATCTTCATCGGTTAATCCTTTTTTTTGCGTTTGAAGCTCTGCCTGATATCTTCATATTCGGTCCGGGCCTTTTTCTTGAAATCAGAGAATGTGAAAGATTCTCCTTTCATTTCCATCTTTTGTGTAATGCTGGTTGCCTGGGGTGTAATCAGCCACAGGATGAGATAAACAAGCAGTCCTGTGCCAAACACCAGAAATACGATGATAAAAATGATTCTGAACAGCACCGGGTCGGCATTAAAGTACCAGCCCAGACCACCGCATACACCACCTAAAACCCTGTTCTCAGGATCCCTGTAAAGGCGTTTGTTGTGTCTCATTTTTCTTTCCTCCTGCCGGGTATTTTGTTCTTCTTCTGAACCATATGCTTCGGGCTCTCCAAGCGTTCCAATAACCTCCTCAACATCCTGCAGGTTGATTACCTGCTTTTTGGAGGATATCTTTTCTGAAAACAGCTCGGCAACACGCGTTTCTATTTCCTGAAGGATTTCATTCCTTTCGTTTCCGGGAAATTGCTTTTTCACAGCTTCCAAATACGATTCCAACATTTCAAAAGCATCTTCGGTGATGTGAAACAGCATTCCCGCCAAATTTACTGAGTGCATCTTTTTCATGCCTTAGGATTTTTATTCTTATACTTTGCAAAGATATATAAAAATTATAGTAATATGCAATACAAGGTACCAAATTTTTTATAATATTTTATTTTATAAGATAGCGTCTGTGAATTGATTTCTCCAATTTTCTTTATAAATACCTGTATATGCATAAAATGTCATTCAGTTAAAAAAATTATATTTGAGATAAAATGAAAAGAAAAGGCAATTCACACTGAATTAACTCAAAAATGTAGTATAAAAGTTACCGTTATTAGTATATAATACCACCAAACCTCTTCTTTTATAATTCAAAACCCGGTAAGAGGTCTTGGGAAATTTGAACCTTTTCGCTAATTAGGTTGATTATCTTATTAGATTTGGGAGCTAAAAAAATAAGCTTATGGAGTTGATTTTTGCCACGAACAATCCACACAAAACCATTGAAATTCAGGCTCTGCTGCCTGAAAAAATAAAAGTGCGGAGCCTGAAAGATATAGGTTTTCACGGGGATATAACGGAAAATCAATCCACACTGGAAGGCAATGCCCATGAAAAAGCCGGTTTCATTTACAAAAGATTTGGTAAAAACTGTTTTGCCGATGATACGGGCCTGGAAATTGATGCCCTTAATGGGGAACCGGGAGTATACTCAGCAAGATACGCAGGAGGAGCAAAAGATCCCCAGGCCAATATGGATAAGGTACTCAGAAAACTCGATGGCATATTGGAAAGAAAAGCCCGCTTCAGATGTGTTATCTCTCTGATTGTTGACGGAGAAAATAAACTTTTCGAAGGGGTGGTTAACGGACAAATTCTTCATGAGAAAAGGGGTTCGGAAGGATTTGGTTACGATCCCATATTTTTGCCGGATGGTTATGATCAAACATTTGCGGAAATGTCGCTTGATCTGAAAAACAAGATAAGTCACAGAAGTCAGGCTATAAATAAACTGACTCAGTATCTCATTAACAATTTGAATCGCTAATTACCAACTTAATGCCCTAAGCAAAATGAAATCCGGCGGCTTTTTTTTCGTGCTCTGTTTATTATTTCATTTGTTGCTTTCATTATCCCTGATGGCTCAAATTCCGGTGGGTAAATGGCGCACCCACCTCTCCTACGATTCCATTCGGGATGTAACAGCCTCGGCGAATAAGATTTTTGCCGCCTCACAGTCAGGAATTCTGATTTACAATAAAAAGTACCACAGTACCGAAACGATAGACAGGGTAAAAGGATTGAGTGAAGCCGGAATTTCTGCCATTGGTTATTCAATTAATCAACAGGCTTTGCTGATCGGGTATCATAACGGAAACCTGGACATCCTGAAAAACGGAGAAGTTACAAATTATCCTGAACTTAAAGAACATCCGCATTATGTAAGAAGAAATATAAGCAGCATCAGCTTCAGGCAGGGAAAGGCATTGTTGAGCTGCCCTTTTGGGATTGCGGTGTTTGATATCACAAGAGGAGAATACCTGGAAACTTACCGGCCGGGTATGGGCCAGGTTTTAAAAGTATATGATGTGGCCTATGACCAGGAATATTATTACGCGGCTACTGAAAGCGGGTTGTTCTATGCAGATGTTGATGCTACTGACCTTTATAATCCAGGCAAATGGGAGCAGGTGACCACTTTTCCCCGACCAGGCCGAAAAGTGGAACATGTGGCAAAATTCGGCGGATATATCATAATAAGTGTAAATCAACCGGATGGAAATGACGAAATATACTACCTGGACGCCTTAAACAATGCTACCCTCCTCCGAAGCGGAAAGGTTGCCGGACTGGAAAGCACACCGGAAAACCTCTATGCAGCTTTATCCAACCGCATCCTGGTTTACTCCCGGAACCTGGAAATTAACCGGGAAATCGCAAACTATGCCGGTCATCACCCCCGCCCCACCTCTGTTCTTCAGGATTCTGATGCAATTTTATGGATAGGAGATGGACGTTTGGGACTGATCAGACTTAGTGGAAATAAAGCGGAAAGTATTATCCCCAACGGCCCCTCAAACGATAATGCCTTTGAAATGGTGAGCGCGGGTGGCAAAATTCTTACTGTTCCCGGAGGATACAACAGACAATTTCAACCCGCCCAAAGAAAAGGCGTCATAAGTAAGTTTTCCGGCCAGCAGTGGTACAATCACTCATTTCACGGAAAAAACAATTTTGTCGATATATTGGTAGATCCGGATAATCACGAACATTTTTTTACGGGAACCTGGGGCCAGGGATTGCTGGAAATCAAGAATAATAAGATAATAACTCAATACCAGGAAGATAACAGCATATTGGAATCAAATGGCAACCAGGGGGTGATGGTACACAATTTGAATTTTGACGGGGAAGGAAATCTTTGGATGTTGAATTTCGGAGCCACTGATCCCGTTAAGTTCCGGGGAAGTGAGGGAGACTGGAAAACATTTGAATATGAAGCCCTACGGGATAAACAGCCGGTAGAATGGACATCAGTAAATAATTATAAATGGGGATTCTTTCACGATTCGCCTTATTTATTTATTATAGATGACGGGGGCACTCCTTCAGACCCTTCGAATGACCGGGTAAAAATTACAGAACCCAGGGATTTTAATGGCAATTCCTACGCCGACAGGATTTATGCCATAAATGCCGACAGGGAAGGAAACATCCGGTTTGCTACCGATGAAGGTGTCGGGGTAGATTATGACCCTGACATGGTTTTTGAAAGAGATACATACCAACCCAACCGGCTCCGTATTACTCAGGAGGGTTATACGCATTTTATGCTGCGCGATAATATTGTAACAGATATCGCAACCGATCCGGCAAACCAAATATGGTTCGCTACAAAAGCCTCGGGCGTTTTTGCCTATAATCCCGAATCACAGGAAATAATACACCATTTTACCACTTCCAACAGCCCTCTTCTGACAGATACCCTCCAATCCATTACAGTGAATAATGAGGGAGAAGTATTTATGGGAACCAGCCGGGGCGTAATTTCTTACAGGAGCAAAACCTCAGGTGGTAAGGAAAATTTCGGTAATACATATGCATTCCCCAATCCTGTGCCTCCCGGTTATCAAGGTCCCATTACCATAACCAACCTGGTTGAAAATGTCAATGTAAAAATAACTGACATAAACGGGAATCTTGTATATGAAACGATTGCAAACGGAGGCCAAGCAACATGGAATGGGAAAAATTTATCCGGAAACCGGGTGGGAAGTGGTGTTTACTTGATTTTCCTTACCAATGAAGACGGATCGCAAACCCATGTAGAAAAAATATTGTTTATTCGATAAATTGCATTATATTTTTTGTCTGATTCTGTTTAATCCGTGAAAAATTATGAGCTATGGCAGAAACACAATTTAAAGGTAAAAAGATAAACTACACCATTCAGGGGGAAGGAGAGCCCCTGGTTTTAATACATGGTTACCTGGAATCACTTAAAATATGGGACGAATTTGCTGAAGACCTGGCCAATGATTTTAAGGTTATACGGATGGATCTTCCTGGGCACGGGGCTTCAGAAGTTATACAGGAAACCCATGATATGGAACTACAGGCAGGAGCTGTTAAAACAGTTCTGGATAAAAATCAGATAGATTCAGCCACGGTAATCGGACATTCAATGGGTGGGTATGTAACCCTGGCTTTTACCGACCTGTATCCTGAAACAGCAAGCCGTTTTTCACTATTCCATTCCCATCCTTTCCCTGACAGTGAGCAGGTAAGGCAAAACCGACAAAACGCCATTGAGAATATCAAAGCTGGCAAGAAAGAAGAAATATGCCGCTCGCATGTGCCCAAAACATTTGCCGACGATAACCTTAAGGCTTTTTCCTCACATATGGAACGCGCTCAGAATATAGCCTTGCAGACTCCTGAAGAGGGTATTATTGCCAATCTGAAGGGTATGATGAAACGCCCGGACAGATCGAAGCTGGTAAAGGAGACCAAAAAGCCATTCCTGTTAATTGCAGGGAAAAAAGACAACTTCATTGATTACCAAACGGTAATCCCCAAAATAGAATTTCCGGAAAAAGGTGAAAAAACAACACTTGAATATTCCGGGCACATGGGCTTTATTGAAGAAAAACAGCGAGCATTGAATATCATCCGGGAATTCATGAAAAAACAGTGACTTTACAACCAAAAAGGACCGGATGAATCATCCGGTCCTTTTTGGTTAAATCAGTTGGCAGTGGGAAGCTTTTATAGGCTTATAATAAAACTTCTATAGATTCAGAAAAATGAAATCACGAGGTTTTGCCTTCTCTCAGGAGCTCAACTGATTTTTGCAGGGTTTCATCAACCTCCCTTAATATAGGATAAAATCCTTCATTATCCATAATATTTCTTGCTATATAAGCCTTAAGCCTTGTATTGATCACTTTTCTGGATTGCTTTTCTCCTTCAATATCTTCCGAAACACCATTATCATAAACATAGTCCAAAAATTTTGAATAAATATCGCTCTTTTCAAGATATTGGTTGATTTCATCCGGTGTATTGAAAGACTTAAGCTGTGAACGGTGTCCGTCGGCAAACTGGAAGGCATAGTTATAAATTAGTCCTTCGTTGGTAACCTGAGTGAAAAGCGGTGAATGATAAGAAGTATCGACCGGCACAAAATAATCGGGCATAATGCCTCCACCGCCATACACAGCGTCTCCTGCCGGAGTGGTATATTTTAATGAATCAGCCAGTTCTATACTATCTGCATCAAAGAATTCACCATGTTTGAACCGTTCGTTCAAATCGTTATAATATTGCTTTCTTCCATTCTCATAGGGCTTCTGAATGCACCGGCCGGTTGGCGTATAATATCTGGCTACGGTCAGGCGCAGTGCGGAACCGTCAGACAAACGTATTTGTTCCTGGACGAGGCCCTTACCAAAAGACCTTCGGCCCACAATGATGCCCCGGTCATTATCCTGAATGGCGCCAGCAAGGATTTCGCTTGCAGAGGCCGACCATTCATCGATCAGTACCGCGACATCCAAATCCTGACAAATGCCCCTGGCCGAGGCATATATTTCCTGTTTCGAGGAATGCAGACCCTGTGTATAAACGATTAGTTTATCTTTCTTCAGAAATTCATCGGCAATATTGGTTGCAGCATTAAGAAACCCCCCACTGTTGCCCCTCAGATCAATAACAACTTTCTCAAGCTTGTTCTTTTTCAGCTTATTGACTGCTTCTGTAAATTCCTTATGGGTAGTTTTGGAAAAACGGTCAATCTTGATATATCCGGTTGATGAATTAATCATATAGGACACATCCACGCTGTAAAGGGGAATTTTATCCCTGGTGATAGTAAAGTGCAGCGGTTTGGGAGCACTCCGGCGCTCAACGGTAACATCCACCTTGGTACCCTGTTTTCCTTTGAGCATACTTACAATTTTATTGGTGGACATATCTACTCCGGCAACCACGCTATCATTCACCTTAACGATACGGTCGCCGGGATGCAACCCAACCATTTCCGAGGGCCCCCCACTTATAACACTAATTACCACAATCGTATCCTTCTGCATTCTGAATTGAATCCCAATTCCCTCAAAATTACCTTTTAACGGTTCATTCACCCGTTTTAATTCCTTTGACGGTATATAAACGGAGTGGGGATCCAACTCTTTCAATATTGCAGGTATGGCAGTTTCCTGAAGATTGCCTTCGGAAACAGAATCTACATAATTTTCTTTAATATAATTGAGAACCTTGTTGATCTTATTGGGATGATTGTATACATAAGTTTTACCCGGGCTGTTCCCGTTCAGTGAAATTCCAAGCAATATGCCGCCAATTAAAGCAAGTGATAAAATAATCGGAAAGTAAAGTTTTAATATTTTCTTATTTATTTTCATGACTGTCTTTTTAAACATCGATTTGAACTACTTCAATGTTGGCCCTTTCCAGTAACGGAATGCCATCGTTGGATTCTTTTCTGTCTGTATAAACAACTCTTTTAATACCTGATTGGATGATCAGCTTCGCACATTCCAGGCAAGGAGAAGTTGTAACATATAACGTTGCATTTTCGCTGCTATTGTTGGACTTGGCCACTTTTGTTATGGCATTTGCTTCTGCATGTAATACATATGGTTTTGTGTAACCATGTTCATCTTCGCATACATTCTCAAAACCTGAGGGTGTGCCGTTATATCCGTCTGATATAATCATTTTTTCCTTTACCATCAGAGCCCCTACCTGTCTTCTTTTACAATAGGAATTTTTAGCCCATATTCTGGCCATTTCAATATATCGCTGATCGAATATGGCTTGCTTATTCTTATAAGGATGCAGATGGGAGGAATGACTACTATCCATTTGCCTATATGTTAGCATACATAAAAAAACCCTCTGAGTGAGGGTCCAGAGTGCCTGAAGTCGGATTCGAACCGACACGGGCAAAAGCCCACTGGTTTTTGAGACCAGCGCGTCTACCAATTCCGCCATTCAGGCTTATTGAATGAACCTTTAACAGAAAGGCAAAATTATTGAATTGTTTTTGATGTACCAAATTTTTCAGTGCCTAATGATGCCATTGACTTTTAATATATTATATGAATCTTTAACCCGAATTCTTCAAAAGTATAAACAATCAGGCGGATAGTCCTTTTTGTTCTGTCCAGTAAGCAATTTTCCGGGCTAGCTTTTTGGCGTGAAAAGGTTTGGCGAGAAAATCATTCATACCTGAATTTATCGATTTTATCTTATCTTCAGCCCAGATATTGGAGGTAACCGCAATAATTGGAGTCTGTATACCTTTTGCCCTTAACGCCCTGGCTACTTCAATTCCATCTTTCCCAGGCATCACAATATCCATCAGGATGATGTCGTATTTTTTGGCTTCCGCTTCAGTTATGCATTGATCCCCACTTTCAACGATGGTAAGCTCCAGATCAAATGAATGGATATAACGCTCAATGATTTTCTGATAAATCAGTTCATCCTCAGCCAGTAATATGTGTATGGACTTTGATAATTCCATGTTTTTCCGATCAGACAATAAAGAAATTATTTTTACTACAAAATACGGAAAACATGGCCTATAATCAATTGATATACATTAAAATTTGATAAACACTTCATTTCGTTTGACAGAAGTTCCAAATGGAAGCATTAACGATACTTCTCTTCGTTATCTTCCATAATTCTAAGATAATTGTCATAACGGGTTTTGTTGATTTCTTCTTTTTCAACCATTTCTTTTACGTTGCAGCCGGGCTCATGGGTATGAGTACAATTATGGAATTTGCAACCAAAGGAAGCATTAAAAATTTCAGGAAAGTAATGATATATTTCTTCCTTATACATATCCACCAGACCAAAACCTTTTATTCCGGGCGTATCAATTATGGCACCCCCAAAAGGCAGATCGATCATCTCAGCAAAAGTGGTGCAGTGCTTTCCGGCTTTATGATAATTGGATATACGGGCAGTTTTTAAATTGGCTCCGGGTTTTAGCTTATTGATCAGGGTGGACTTACCAACACCAGAATTTCCCGAGATCACACTGAATTTACCCTTAAGCAGGTTCTGTACCGCACTCAAATCTTCTTCCCTTATGGCCGATGTTTTAAGACATTCATAACCTGCATCCTCGTATATTTCGATTAGATTATTGAGTTTTTCCGTTAATTCTTCATCATAAAGATCGGTTTTGTTGAAAACAATCTTTGCCGGTATTCTGTAGGCTTCGGCCGTCACCAGAAAACGGTCGATAAAAAGCGTGTAGGTTTCCGGATAAGCCAACGTTGCCATTACGATGGCCTGATCAATATTGCTGGCAATAATGTGACTTTCCCTGGATAATTTTGTGGCTTTTCGTATGATGTAATTTTTACGGTCGTGCAGTTGGGTAATTAGTCCCTCCCTTTCACCTTGCTCAATGGGATTAAACTCCACCCGGTCGCCAACCGCAACAGGATTGGTGGTTTTGATGCCCTTGATGCGGAATTTACCCTTAATCTTACATGACCAGATTCCACTATTATTGTCTCTTACGTAATACCAACTTCCTGTCGATTTAACTACCAGTCCTTTCAATTTTGATTTTTTTTGCAAAATTAGTAGTTTAGGGACTATTAAAAAAATTTATCCCTATAGCATGAAACAATTTGTTGTTTTTCTAGCATTAATCGTGAGCAGTGGTTTCTGTATTACGGTACGGCCGATTCCAAAATTGCTGCAGCCGTGAACCGCCCCAGCTGAAAAGTCAGTGATGCTTGAAATTAATTGCATCACAATCTCCCGGAATAATTTATTTTCCTGTTATTATTCTTATCTTAGCAGGATTTTAGAAAGGGTTATATGGCCAGCAAAGAAGCAAAAATAACCAAAAGAAGGCTCCGAAGTTCCTATATGACATCTGTGATCAGTATTGCTATGGTGCTTTTTTTACTGGGCATCCTGGGGTTACTGGTCCTTAATGCCAAAAAAATATCCAAATACGTCAAAGAAAATATCGGATTTTCCATCATAATGAAAGAAAATGTAAAGGAAGTGGAGATCATACGCCTGCAAAAAATGCTGGATACCAAAGAGTATGTTAAATCTACAAAATATGTCACCAAGGAGGAGGCAGCTAAGGAGCTAAAAAAGGAACTGGGTGAAGACTTCGTTGATTTCCTGGGATACAATCCCCTGCTCGCATCAATCGATGTACATCTGCATGCGCAATATGCAAATCCAAAGGGCATCAGCAATATTAAAAACGACCTTCAGCAATACGACGAAATCAAGGAGGTTTTTTATCAGAAATCCCTGGTTGAACTTATCAACCAAAACATCCGAAAAATCGGCTTAATCATTTTAGTTTTCAGCGGATTTCTTTTTCTCATAGCAATTACATTGATTCATAATACCATTCGCCTGGCAATCTATTCCAAGCGTTTTATAATTAACACCATGCAACTGGTAGGGGCAACACGGGGATTCATTCGCAGGCCCTTTATCTTAAGGGGCATTTTACACGGCATTTATGGATCAATAATTGCTATGGGCCTTTTAGCCGGGGTGATTTACCTCCTGCAGGATGAGTTTTCAAACATTATAACCCTGCAGGACATAGAAATTGTGGCTATGCTCTTTGGAGGCGTATTATTGATGGGAATCCTCATTAGCTGGATCTCTACTTATATTGCAGTTAATAAATATTTAAAAATAAATCCTGACAGACTATATTACTGATAAAAGAAAGATAGCTATGACGAAAAAAAAGAAAAAGTCGCGAGAGAACCAGTTGGTTTTTACCAGAGAAAATTATAAGCTATTAATCATTGGGGCGGTTATCATCGTCATTGGATTTTTACTGATGGTTGGCGGCAGGGCAGAGAGCCCGGATCAATTCAACCCGGAGATTTTCAGCTTTCGGAGGATCACACTGGCGCCCATTGTTGTTCTTCTTGGCTTTGCATTTGAGATTTATGCAATCATGAAGAAGCCAAAGGAAGAAGAAGAGGAACAATCATCGTAAAAATCAAACATCTGAATGAGCTGGATCGAATCGATTATCCTTGGCATTGTTCAGGGACTTACTGAATTTTTACCCATAAGCAGCAGCGGCCATCTTGAAATTGGCAAGGCATTGATGTACTCCGATATTCAGACGAGCCTGACCTTTACTGTAATTGTACATGGTGCAACGGTACTGAGTATCATCGTGGTTTTCAGAAAAGACATCTACAGGCTGATCAGTGATTTATTCCGTTTTGAATGGAATGATTCCACGGTATATACCGGTAAACTGGTTTTTTCAATGATTCCGGTCGTTATGGCGGGATTATTGTTTGAAGAGGAAATAGAGAAGTTTTTCACGGGAAACCTGGTGTTTGTAGGGTCCATGTTACTGATCACTGCCGCTCTGTTGTTGTTTTCTTACTATTTCCGTTCGAAAACGAAAAATATTTCCTTCCTTCATGCGTTTATTATTGGAATTTCCCAGGCACTGGCCGTCTTACCGGGAATCTCACGTTCCGGGGCCACCATTTCCACCGGACTGATGCTTGGAGGCAAAAGAGAAGAGGTGACCCGGTTTTCCTTTTTAATGGTTCTTTTGCCGATTATAGGTGCAAATCTAAAGGATCTTCTGGACCATAATTTTTCAGAAGCCGGGGAAATAAGCATATTACCTCTTGTGTTGGGATTTATAGCAGCCTTTGTTTCGGGCTTATTTGCCTGTAAGTGGATGATCAGGATCGTTAACCAGGGAAAGCTTATTTATTTCGCCTTTTACTGTATAGCAATCGGTTTAACTGCAATTCTTTTCGGATAAAACAGGAGTATATGGCGAACGAAGAACTAAAAGATCTTCAGGATCTTATTGAGGGAAGCATCTTGTTGCTCGACAAACCCCTGTTCTGGACCTCATTTGATCTGGTTAAGAAAGTGAAAGCCCTTATAGAGAAAAGTATACGTCATAAATACAATATGCGCAGGCGGGTTAAAGTTGGGCATGCAGGTACGCTCGATCCATTGGCCGACGGATTGATGGTTCTGGGCACCGGCAAAAAGACCAAGGTCCTGGAGTCTATTCAGGTTGATGACAAGGAGTATATTACTGCATTGGAATTTGGAAAAACCACTCCTTCATTCGATCTGGAAACAATGTTTGATTATGAATATTCGTTTTCATATGTGCCAAGGGAGGAATTAGAATACGTGCTGAATAAATTCACTGGAAATATCGATCAGATTCCGCCCCGGTATTCAGCTAAAAGTGTCGGTGGGCGAAGGGCATATAAAGCAGCCAGGACGGGTGAAAATTTAGAATTAAGCCCCAGCAGGGTAAGAATCGAAAAAATGGAAATATTGGATCATCAATGGCCAATTGTGACCATAAGGGTTGTTTGCAGCAAAGGTACTTACATCAGGGCGTTGGCCCGCGATCTCGGAGATGAATTGAAGACGGGTGCGCATATTATTGGTTTAACCCGCACACGGATCGGCAATTATAACCTGAAAGATGCCTTTTCTTTGGAAAAATTTGAACAAAAAATACCATTTTTGTAACCAATCGGAAATTATTACGTATAAGGGGGCCAAAAATGTTGAATCATATAAACATTAGGAATTAATGAAATTATCGCAATTCAGGTATAAATTACCGGAAGAATTAATTGCTCATTATCCGGTAAAAAACAGGGATGAGTCTAGGCTGATGGTACTGCACAAGAACTCCGGTAAGATTGAACACAGAATATTTAAGGATATAGTTGATTATTTTAACGAACAGGATGTAATCGTTCTGAATAATACAAAGGTTTTCCCTGCCCGCTTATATGGCAGAAAAGAAAAGACGGGGGCAAAAATTGAAGTGTTTCTGCTTAGGGAACTGAATAAAGAACAGCGACTCTGGGATGTACTGGTAGATCCGGCAAGAAAAATCCGTATAGGCAATAAGCTTTATTTCGGAAATGAAGAAAACGGAGAAACGCTAGTTGCTGAGGTCATCGATAACACTACCTCCAGGGGAAGAACCCTTCGATTTTTGTTTGATGGAAAATACGAAGACTTCAAAAAAACCCTTTATAAACTAGGTGAAACACCTTTGCCCAAATTCATCAAGCGAAAGGTTGAGCCTGAAGATGAACAACGATATCAAACGCTATTTGCCAAACATGAGGGGGCTGTAGCAGCGCCTACCGCAGGCATGCATTTTAGCCGTGAACTGATCAAAAGACTTGAAATTGTGGGAGTCGATTTTGGCGAGATTACACTTCATGTAGGCTTGGGTAATTTTAACAATGTGGATGTGGAAGATCTGACCAAACACAAGATGGACTCTGAAAAAATATACATTTCTGAGGAAGCTGCCGAAAAAATCAACAACGCAAAAGATAATAAGCAGAATGTATGCGCTGTGGGAACAACGGTTCTGAGAACACTTGAATCCTCCGTCTCCACCACCCTAAGGGTTAAACCCTACGAAGGATGGACCAACAAATTTATCTTTCCTCCCTACAAAATAAAGATACCCAATATGATGGTTTCCAATTTCCATCTGCCTCTTTCCATCCCATTGATGATGGTATCAGCATTCGGAGGCTATGAGAAAGCTTTTGAGGCATATCATGAAGCCATCAAAGAAAAATACCGGTTCGGAACTTACGGGGATGCCATGCTGATTGTGGACGACTAAAAACTCTGCAGAAAACTTATTGATATAACTTCCGGTAGGTATCGGAAATGGTTTTGATATCTTGTTCAATGAATTTCCGGTAGGCAGGATTTCTGAATACTGCGGCAGGATGATAGCTAGGCATAACTTGCCTGCCTTTTTCCTTCCACCATCTACCCCGGAGGCTGGTTATCTTTTCTGAAGTTCCTGCATAGGATTTAAGGGCTGTAGCTCCCAAAAGCAATAATATTTCCGGGTTGATCAGTTGAATTTGTTGTTCAAGGTAAGGAAAACAAGTTCCCACTTCTGTTTTCCCCGGTACACGGTTTTTAGGCGGCCTGCATTTTACGATATTGCTGATAAAAACATTCTGATTCCTGGATAAACCATAGGATCCAAGAATTTCGTCAAGCAGCTTCCCGGCTCTTCCAACAAAGGGTTCTCCTGCTTCATCTTCCTTAGCTCCCGGAGCTTCTCCAATAATGAAAATCGGAGCATCCCGGGGACCTATCCCAAAAACGGCATTGGTTCTGCCTTTATGTAAGGGACATTGGGTGCAGCTTAATACTTGCTGCTTTAATTCATCCAGTTGTTGGCTGTGGGTTTTCTTCATGTACCGGTTCATTGCTTTTAGAGGGTAAAAGATGAAGGTAATATCTCCCGAAACATAAGTTCAAATATAGAATATTCATTGGGTCAATAAACATAACATTAAAAAAGAGAGAACCGCAGACACAGTTCTCTCTTTTTTAATGTTTCATTCCAGATGGATTTTACTGTTTCAATGAATAGTATTTGAATCCTTGAACAGTCAATTCCTCCTCCTGTTCCTGAAGGTACTGTCTGACCGACTTTTTACTGTCTCTTATGAATTCCTGGTTCAGAAGTGTATTTTCCTTCATGAACTTTTCAACCTTGCCCTTGGCAATCTTATCCAGAATGTTTTCAGGTTTGCCCTCGGATTGGGCCTGCTTTTTGCCAATCTCATATTCTTTATCCACAACATCCTGCGGAACCGAATCCTTATCAACAGCAACCGGATCCATGGCAGCCACCTGCATTGCCACATTCTTCGCAACATCCTGATCAACATCTTCCTTGTTCAATCCTACCAATGCAGCAAGTTTATTGTCCATATGGATATAGGGTGTCACTTTCGGAGCTTCTATATAGTCGTAATAGGCTAACTCAAGTTTTTCACCGATAATGCCTGTATAATAGTTAATGGTTTCCTCAACGGTTTTACCTTCTATTTGAAGCTGCTTAAGCTCATCAAGAGTTCCGGGTTGTTTTTCAACTGCCAAATCAATGATTTGGTTGGCCAGCTTGATAAAATCATCATTCTTGGCAACAAAATCGGTTTCGCAGTTCATTGATATGATGAAACCTTTTTTTTCATCGCTGGTTGTTTTAGCAAAAACGACACCTTCCGAGGCTTCCCGGTCAGAGCGTTTTTTCGCAACTGCCTGACCCTTTTCGCGGATGATTTCTATAGCCTTGTCAAAATCGCCGTCGGCTTCTGTCAGAGCCTTTTTGCAATCCATCATCCCTGCTCCGGTTTGCTTTCTCAGTTTATTAACATCAGCTGCTGTAATATTGGCCATTTTAATTAGTATGATTTAAGTAGTTTGACTTTTATTGATTGTTTTCTTCTGATTGATTGTCTTTTTGTCCCTGTTCTTCGGCCTGCTCAGCCTGCGGGTTTTCAGCAGCCGGCGGTTGTTCTGTCTGACCGGATTCCCCACTGGCAGAATTCTCCTGCTGCGAAGCTTCGGCCTGCTGCTTTTCTGCCTTTTCTTTTTTACCAGATTCTTTTCTTGCCTTGCTGGCTTTGCGGGCCCTGGTTTTCCTTTTTTCTCCGGCTTCTTCCTGACCCTCCTTTTTGGCTTCTTTCTTTTCTTTAGTTTCTGCTCTTTCTTTTTCCTTCTCCATTTTCTTTTCTTCCTGAGCTTCCAGGACGGCTTCCGTAACTTTTCCTACAATATAGGAAATGGATTTTGAAGCATCATCATTAGCCGGAATAGGGAAATCCACATCGTGGGGATCAGAATTGGTATCCACCATGGCAAAAATGGGGATGTTCAGCCTTTGGGCTTCACGAACCGCAATGTGTTCCTTTGTTACGTCTATAATAAAAATAGCAGCGGGAGGGCGACCCATATTGGTTATACTTCCGAAAGTTTTTTCCAGCTTGGCCCTTTGCCGCTGAATCTGAAGACGCTCTCTTTTTGCCAGTTTATCGTAAGTACCATCAGCAAAACGCTGGTCAATGGTGGCCATTTTCTTGATGGTACGCTTAATGGTCGGGAAATTGGTAAGCAATCCACCCGGCCAGCGCTCTGTTACATATGGCATGCCGGTTGGCTTAACCTTTTCGGCTACAATTTCCTTGGCCTGTTTCTTGGTTGCTACAAAAAGTATTTGTTTGCCGGATTTGGCAATTTGTTTGATGGCGCTGAGCGCATCGTTAAGTTTAACGGTTGTCTTTTGCAGATCTATAACATGGATGCCGTTTCTTTCCATGAAGATATACGGTGCCATTTTGGGGTTCCACTTTCTCTTCAAGTGCCCGAAATGTACACCTGCTTCCAGTAATTCATCAAAAGTTGCTTGTGTCATGAGCTATTGTTTTAACGTTTACATTCTGTTTTAACAATTGCCGGGTAGCCCCGATTAACAGAGGGAGTCCCGGCAATTTAGATACTAAACGGATTATTATATAAATAATTATCGTTTGCTGAACTGTGTTTTCTTGCGTGCCTTTGGCCTTCCGGGTTTCTTACGCTCAACGGCACGTGCATCACGGGTAAATAAACTGTTGGCCTTAAGGGTGCCTTTGTATTCTTCATTGGTTTTTACCAAAGCTCTGGCTATCGCCAATTTAAGGGCTTCAGCCTGGCCTTTGGTTCCACCTCCCATTAAATTGACTTTAATGTCAAATTTGCCCATTCCTTCAATCACCTGTAAGGGATGTTCTACTATAGACTGAAGATGGGGAGTGGTAAAATATTCTTTATAGTCTTTCCCGTTAACACTGATGTTCCCTTTGCCTTCCGATAAATAAACCCTGGCTATGGATTCTTTCCTTCTGCCTATGGTATTGATTATTTCCATGATGCTTATTTAATTTCTTTTAAATCGATTTTTCTTGGTTTCTGTGCTTCATGAGGATGTTCCTCACCAGGATAAACAAAAAGATGGTTTTTTAGTTTGTTACCCAGCTTATTTTTGGGCAGCATACCCTGTACAGCCTTTTCAATGATCTTTCGGGGATCCTTTTCCATAAGATCCTTTGGCGTTCTTACACGCCTTCCACCAGGATAACCCGTGTAATGCACATATTCTTTATCTGCCCATTTCTTGCCTGTCAAACGGACATGTTCAGCATTGATCACAATGACTTTATCTCCGCAATCAACATGCGGAGTAAAGCTGGGTTTGTGTTTACCCCTGATGATCTTCGCTACCTGGGAGGACAGCCTCCCAAGAACTTCGTTCTTTGCATCTACGAGGATCCATTCCTTGTTGACATCCTTTTGTTTGACTGAAACTGTCTTGTAGCTATTGGTATCCACTTTCTATCTCAAGTTTTTAGTTCTTAATCAATTACGATTCACTAACATTTTTAGCGGGTTGCAAAAATAATATTTATTTTAGAAAATTAACAACATTATTAACAAATAATTTGTGGACTAAAAACCTACCCGATTGAATCGATTACCCTGTAAAACTAAGATTAAAAACCTTACGTTTCAAAATACGGAGGTTATTTCTTTTTAGACCGGACTCAAACAACGAAATATAAATATGAAACACGAAGATCATATACGGGAATCCATCCGCATTTCGGAAGCAAATATGGAAGAAGGAGGTGGTCCGTTTGGAGCACTTATCGTGAAAGATAATGAGATCATTGCACGGGCAGGCAATACGGTTACCCCTTCCAATGATCCCACAGCACATGCCGAAATTAATGCCATACGAAAAGCTTCACAATATTTGGAGAACTTTGACCTGAGCGGATGCTTCCTTTATTCCTCATGTGAACCTTGTCCGATGTGCCTTGGGGCCATATACTGGGCCAGATTAGACGGGATTTATTTTGCTGCTGGTAAGGAAGACGCCAAAGATGCCGGTTTTGATGATTCCTTTATATACAGCGAAATCAAGAAGCCTTTTGACCGGAGAAACATCCCAACCATTCAGATGATGAGGGATGAAGCTTATGAGATCCTTAAGAAGTGGAAAGAAAAAGAAGATAAAATTCAATACTGATGGAAACCGAAAATGTTGCAGATAAAAGATTCGGAAGAGAATTTTATACCCGGGATGTATTGGATATAGCCGGAGAGATACTGGGTAAGTCTCTTGTCGTTAGCCAAAAAGATGGACAATACAGACACGCCATTACCGAAGTGGAAATATACAGGGGAAGTGAAGACAAGGGAAGCCATGTAAGCAGAGGCCGGACCAAAAGGAATGAGATTATGTTTGACCAGGGTGGATTGCTTTATGTTTATCTTGTTTACGGAATGCATTGGATGCTGAATATAGTTACCGGGAAACCTGAAGAACCGCAGGCACTTTTGATCAGAGGGGTAGAAAATATCAACGGGCCGGGTCGCCTGACCAAAGCCCTGGGTATCGACCGCAGTTTTCATGGAGCGGACCTGGTAACCTCCTCCCGGATATGGGTGGAAGACGCATCAGTGAATAATCGTGAAATCATACAAAAACCCAGGGTGGGTATCGATTACGCCGGCGATTACTGGAAAAACAAGCCCTGGCGTTATATTCTCAAAAACCGGAAAAACTAAAATCTTCTCTTTCTCTGCACATTCGTCAAAAACACATCCGTATTCAGCATCAGATATAAGCCAAATCCGTAATCAAAGCTATTTCTTCCGGGATCCCAGTAGGTGTCAAAGTTGATCATAAAATGCAGATCCCGGTATTTTTTTGTATACCTTAACTTTCCTATAAAAAGCTCCCGCTGCTTATCGATCACACGTTCATTCCTGAGAGAATAGACCTCATAGATGGGATTTCCGGCAAATGAAAGAAATTGTCTGGCCTTCCACCAGGAAAACTGGCAATGGAATGATTCCATATTCGCTGACAACGTTGACATCAAGCCGCCGCCTTTTTGAATTTGATAAATGTCGCCGGGAGATGAATCCCGGTATCCCACGTAAAAATTCTTCCATTCAAGTGAATGCAAAAAATCCGAAGGGATATCAAGCTGTAAAGACGGGCCTGCGGCAAAATTGAGCAAGGTGGAAACGGGTTTGCCCGAATTGTCAATCTGTCCTCCTTTATGCTCAAAAAGAAGCTGAAGGGGAAAATTTATGGTGAAATCCTGATTCGTACCATACAATGGGTATTCCGCAGAAAGCCCTGTTTCAAATACTTCCCGGGTATCATCTTCCCGGAAAATATAATTTTTCCAGTTAACCCAAATATCAGCCTGAAGATAAGGCTGATCAACAAGGAACTGAACACCGTTTTCTATGTGCTCATCCAAAAACCTCTCATAATGATACAGGGGATCAATAAGGCCGTGGTGATGGGTGCTTCTTATAGAGCCCATCATAAGAACAATTCCGTCAGATAACTGGTGCTGGAGATAAAATAATGGTTTCACCTGATTAAAACCAGACTCGCCTGAGTATTTTAAAAGATGCAACCCGCCGGATAAGCGGATTTTGCCGGAAACAATCCAGGAGATCGTTGGATCAATGAAAAAACCTATTTTGGAATACCCCGATACATAATCATTGTCATATTCATTGTTTTTAAAGAAATTTGTGTTGTCTATGGAAAGAAACACAGAATGGGTATCACGAAAATGAATTGGATCCGGGCTGTACTGTTCAGGCAGATTCTGAGTAATTCCTGAAAAAGGTAGAATGGAAAAAATCAAAAGCAAAACGCTTATTCGCATAATGATACTTATTTGAGTTTTTAAAGATAAAAATTTATTGTTTATTTAGAAGCCCTTAAACATACGCTCCGAATATAAAAAAGTTTGAAAACCAAAAGGAAATGAGATCATATAAGTTTTATAATCAATTAATCGGTTGGATTAGTTTTGCCATAGCTGCAGTTGTATATCTTTCCACCATTGAGCCGACAGCGAGCTTCTGGGATTGCGGTGAATTCATTGCAACTGCGTGGAAGCTTGAGGTGGGTCATCCCCCTGGGGCGCCTTTCTTTATGTTGCTAGGAAGATTCTTCACCCTGTTCGGAGGAGGCGCGGAAAATGCTGCCGTAATGATGAACAGCCTCTCCGCTCTTGCCAGCGCCTTCACCATTATGTTTCTTTTCTGGACCATCACCCACCTGGCGGCAAAGATACTCATAAAAGACAACAACCATTATACCACCTCCAACATCATTGCCATTATCGGAAGCGGTTTCCTTGGAGCCATGGTTTACACTTTTTCTGATACCTTTTGGTTTTCGGCCGTGGAAGCGGAAGTATATGCTACCTCCTCCCTTTTTACCGCTATAGTTTTCTGGGCAATATTGAAATGGGAAAATGAAGCGGATAAACCTCACGCCAATCGATGGATCATCCTCATCGCTTACCTGATGGGCCTCTCCATCGGCGTCCATCTGTTGAATCTGCTGGCGATCCCTGCTATTGTGCTGGTTTATTATTTTAAAAAATATCAGCCCACCATCCGCGGAACCATTGCTGCCCTGCTAATCTCATTCATTATACTGGGTGTGATTGTTTATGTTCTTGTTCCCGGGGTGGTACAAGCTGCCACCGTATTCGAATTGTTATTTGTAAATGGTTTCGGCCTCCCTTACCATTCAGGAGTGATATTTTACATTATCCTGCTGATCGGACTTATTGCGTTTGGCCTGCATTATACCAATAAATACAGGAAATATGTTTTTAATACAGTTCTTTTGGGGCTTACCGTAATTCTGATCGGCTATTCCTCCTATGCAACTGTAATAATCCGTTCCAACGCCGATCCCCCGATGGATCAGAACAACCCGGAAAGCATCTTCAACCTGCTGAGTTATTTAAAAAGAGAGCAGTATGGTGATCGCCCGCTTTTTTACGGCCATTATTTCAATGCACCGGTTGAGGAACGAAAACAGGGGGCGCCGGTATATAAACAAGTTAACGGCAGATATGAAGTAGTGGATTATAAAACCAGTATGGAATATGACTCCAGATTTACCGGCCTGTTCCCAAGGATGTACAGCGATCAGGCACAACATGTGAACGACTACAAATCGTGGGTGGACATAAGCGGAAAGACGGTTACGGTAAGAAATTCACAGGGAAAACAAACGAAAAAAACCATTCCCACGGTGGGCGACAACCTCGAATTTTTCTTTAAATATCAGGTGGGACACATGTATCTGAGGTATTTCATGTGGAATTTTTCCGGAAGGCAAAATGACATTCAGGGGCACGGCAATGTAAAACGAGGCAACTGGATATCCGGAATCCCTTTCATTGATAATGCCAGACTTGGGCCACAGGATAAATTGCCGGACTTTCTGAAGAACAATCCCGCCAACAACAAATATTATATGCTTCCGTTCCTGCTTGGCATTGTTGGCCTTTGGCATCAGGCCAAAAAAAACAACAAAAGCTTTGGTGTGATACTTATATTGTTCCTGTTTACGGGTATTGCCATTGTTTATTATCTGAATCAGTACCCCCATCAGCCCCGGGAAAGGGATTATGCCTATGCCGGCTCCTTTTATGCCTATGCCATCTGGATCGGACTTAGTGTATTGGCGGTGTGGGATTATCTCAGAAAACAGATTCCGGTGCGTGCAAGTGCCATAGTGAGCGCATTGATCCTGCTGCCTGTGCCTTTATTGATGGCCACTGAAAACTGGGATGACCACGACCGCTCAGGCAGATATACCACCCGTGATTTTGCCTTCAATTATCTGAATTCATGCCGGGAAAACGGGGTGCTTTTCACCAATGGAGATAACGACACCTACCCGCTCTGGTATGCACAGGAGGTAGAAGGAATACGAACCGACGTGCGCGTAGCCAACCTGAGCTACCTTCGCGCAGGCTGGTACCTGGAACAGATGACCCGCAAAGCTTATGAGTCGGATCCGCTTCCATTCACCCATAGCAGGGATCAGCTGGGCAAAGGCTCTCGCGAGGTACTCCCTATATACAACCGTGTAAAAGACAGGGTTTCCATTAAAAGAGTGATCGATTTTGTGGCCAATGAAAGTGAAAAAACCAAAATTCAATCTCCATTTAATCCTGAAGAGAAAATCAATTATATACCCTCAACCCAATTCAGCCTGAACATCGATAAAGACCACGTAATTAAGGAGGGGGTTGTGCCGGGTGAAAATAAAAACAGGATCGTACCCCAGATGAACTGGAACATCAACAGAAACTATGTATTAAAAGACGGATTGTGCATTCTCGATCTTCTGGCAACAAACAACTGGAAAAGACCTGTTCACTTTGCCGTAACCGTTGGCAGTGACAAGTATTTCAATCTGGATAAATATTTCCAGGTTGAAGGCCTTGCCTATCACCTGGCCCCTTTACGGGGAGGGTCCGCAGGCGGCCAGCAGCCGGGCAATGTCAATACGGATGTTATGTATGATATACTGATGAACAAATTTCAATGGGGAAACATTGAAGATTCCGACGTTTATCTCAATGAAGACAACCGGAGAATGCTGACCAATTTCAGGAGCCAGTTCGGTCGCCTGGCCGGTGCACTGGTCAGCGAGGGAAAACAGGATTCTGCCGTTAAGGTAATGGATCGTTGTATGGAAAAAATATCCAATGAGAATGTCCATTACGGATACTTCACCACTTCCTTTATAAGGAATTATTACAAAACAGGAGAAAAGGAAAAAGCCCGAAAATATCTGGAAATATTAAGAGAGAATCTGAACCAGAAAATGACCTATTATGTGAATCTGGGAGAGTTGTCAGGTCAGTTTCCCGATGATATCCGCCGTACGATGTACACGTTGAAAAATCTTAGTGACATTGCCAAGGGACATGGGGACAAAGAGCTGAGCGATGAGATCCTGAATGAATTTGACCGGTATATGAAGTTTTTACAACAAAACCAGCGGCTGCTGAACAGGTGACAATGAATCTATACAGGCTGGCATCTAAAGGATTACGGCAGATAATCTGGCACTACGATCCAGGCGAAAAAAATCTTTATCTGACTTTCGACGACGGACCCACCCCGGATATCACCCCCTGGATACTGGATTTGCTGGACCTATATGATGCCCGGGCTACATTTTTTTGCCTGGGCCGTCAGGTTGAGCGTTTCCCTTTACAATTTGAAGAGATCCTAAAAAGAGGCCATGCCACAGGTAATCACACATACAGCCATCCGGACGGATTGGCAACCCGGAATAGCCGGTATTTCGAAGATGTTGATCATGCCGCCCGACTGATTGATTCACCGCTGTTCCGTCCTCCCCATGGTTCTTTTCGTCCATCCCAGATTAAGCGTCTGAGCAAAGATTACCAAATCATCATGTGGGATGTTTTGAGTCAGGATTACAACCCCAACCGTTCATCGTATGACATCACCCGTTGGGTTTTCAAAACTGCCTGTCCGGGGTCCATCGTGGTCTTTCATGATTCCAAAAAAGCTGAAAAAAACATGAAGGAAGTCCTGCCTCAATGTTTACAGCATTTTCATGAGCAAGGTTATTGCTTTCCGGCGATATCGGATAGAAGAGTTTGAATGTTTGAAAGTTTGACAGGAATTAGGGAAAAGAAGTTTTGAGTAGTGAGTTATGTCAAACGATATAGCCACACGCACCGCAATAGAGACACAATGCTTGCGTCTCGGGGATTGGGGCACGACTGGACGCCCACACGATTGCACGATAGCACGAAAGAACGGGAAGACGGGAAGACGAGAGGGGGAGAATAAGAGAAGACGAGAAAACGAGAAAACGA
>CAYNPZ010000037.1:0-3992 GCA_964399175.1 uncultured Bacteroidales bacterium
TAAATAAGGCGGAAAATATAAAAGGCCGCATACCAGGGAAGCTCTTTGAAAATCTGCGAACTTACAGGCCTATCCTTTCCCTTGGGCCTAATGGAACAGATGTGGAAAAACTGATACATCAATACAACTGTGGAGAAAATTATGATTACGAAGATTACGAAGGATTGAAGCAATACATCCTGAAAAAGTACGAGGAATTTTCTTCAACGGGAATCGAAAACTGCCAAAATGATATCAGCCCCTTATCGGTAAAAAAGCAAACGGAGAAGCTGGCTCAGTTCCTTGATCAGATCATTTCAGGCAATCAATCGTAATCATGAGGCCACTCTTTGAATGATCGACCCGTATAGGATTTTAGTTTTTCTACATCCTCGCGAAATGTACTTTTGAGTTGATTTACCACATAATCGGGAAGATTTGGTTTTGGAATAATCCGGGTAGGGATCAAAAAATTCATATTCGAAGCGATAAAATTGTAGTAGGGTTTATTTTTTAGGAATTTACGAAGATAGGGATTCAGTATCTTTCTTCTGCCAGAGGAGGCATGTCTGGCCTTTTGATATTCAGGATGATAATAATCAATAATGTTAGAATTTAAGAACTTAAAAACCTTTTTCATGGTCCCGGGGGTATTTTCTCGCAGTTCTTCCGCAGTAAGAATTAATATCCATTCCTTAGGGAAAAAGGGAATATATTGTTCGAGTTGCATATAATACCTGCTGCAACTGATATAATGAGATTCCGGGTTTCTGAGCTTTCCCATATATTCCTCCTCACTTTCATCTCCTTTCAGAAGGTTATGGTGCACATGAGAAAGCAATCTGTTTATGGGATCACGAAGGATATAGATTATTTTTACATTGGGTAGGGTTTGGTAAATTCTTTCCGGAACTCCTTTTTCAGAAGGATACTTCGAATAATTGGTAGATGCCTCCCCTTTAATGTCATGATTTGCCGGAAACATCTTTTTATACCAATCAAGTCCTTTCTGAAAATTCCTCTCACAAAAAAAATTGGTCTCCTTGATTCTGGACATGGAAATCTCCGGATGCAGGTTGAGATAATGGTACAAACTGGTGGTCCCGGCCTTCATGGCTCCGATAATGATAAAGTGAGGGAGATTTATTGATTTCTTCCAATTCATTAGGTATTCACCTCCTTAGATCTCAAATAAAAAATCTTAACAATAAGTATACTATGCATAACCCAGCATTTTTATCTCACGGGAAAGCAACTCATTAACTTTATGCTGATGTGATTTAAAGAAATCATTCTTCCACCGTCCGATATTAGCCTTTTCAACAGAAGGTTGAAACTGAATCTGACTAAAGTCAATCCCTGTAAAATCTTCAATCTTTTCTATCTCAACAGAAAAATTAAAAATAAAATCTTCAAATCGTAACTCCCTATAAAAAGAATCCGGTAATTTTTTCTTTTGTCCTTCCCATTCAGCAAGAATAGATTTATACCACTTAATCGCTGAATCCAGATTATCGGGAGCCCAATTTTGCTTTAAATATGAACTTAATACATCCCGAGGATCCCTAAAAATATGTATCAACCTGGAATTTTTACACAATTCCTGAATATCATTTGCGTGTAAAATATTAAAGGTACTATCATCAACATATACTTCTGCATCGTAATAATTTATTACAGATTGAATGTTTTTATCAATAAACCTTATGATAGCCTTTTTCACATGGGGATCAGAGACCTTTCGGGAGAATAAAGCCACATTATTCCTTTTAAAGGACTCTGAACCGCACCAATAACTATAATGATACATCTCAACAATTTCATTAAACAATTGGTCGACATGCTCGGAATAACCTGGTATATACTTATCCAATTCCCACTTCTGATAACGTGGAGGAGTTAATTTGCGTTTATTAATTTTCAACAAATCATATAAAAAAATGGTAATATGATCTAACAAATCACGTTTGCCCAGTCTTTTTAATATTTTCTTAAGCCTTCTTAATTTAAAATCTACCACATAAGGAGACCACATGTTATTTTCATAAAAATCAAAAATACCATCAGGATCCAGGAGATATCGTGGTTCGAATGGCAAACCACAAACATCAGGGTGTTTACACAAAACTTTTTTTAATATGTTTGTCCCGCAACGACCTGTACCACCGATATAGATAGATTGATACTTTTCCATCTTGATACGAAATTATAAATACCATCTTATCATCTCAAAACATTCGGCATAATAAGATCTACCGAATTGTATCCCTCGCGTATGAGCCAACGATTCAATAAACTCCCCCGAAAAATACAATTTATGCTTTTGGCTTTCATATTGAGAAAGGCTCCTTATTTTAGTTTCAAGATGATGCTCATCTAAGATCACATACATATTATGTAATGATACATAATTATTCCAAGGTAATTCATAACCTATCAGACGGGTACGTTTAAAAGCCCGCAAACCCTCATTGTAAACCGTCATATGGTCTTGGTGTATATCTCTAGAATTTGGCAATACAACCAAATCGGGGTTAAATTCTTTATTAACCTGTACCAGGATTTCCAAAATATTTTGTCTGTAATAGGGGAATTCTCTAACAGGGTAGTTAAATAACTGAATGTTTTCTTGTACTATTCCCAAAATAGAAAGTGCCTGAAATAATTCTTTCTCCAGAATATTACTTGGATAATCTGGAGGAACAGAAGCCTCGCATTTTGAAAACGCTATGTATTGAATATGCTTATTCGATTCAATCAATTTCCGAATGAAGCCGCCACAGCCTAATTCGCCGTCATCCGTGTGTGGAGCGAGAATCAATACGTTATTAATTAAATTTAAATGTGTCATTAGTTTTAATTAAAATCTATAATTAACCCATATTTGGTGTAATTAACTTCTTATATATAATTTTGATAAAATGAAAGCATGGGTTTAACAGAATTTTCCCATATGTATTTTGGCGCAACTTTCAGGGCATTATTACCAAATTCATTTCTTAAATCGGGCTTTTTATAAAGTTTTAATACTTTGTTTGCAAAATCCTCATGATCTCGTTCCCTTATTGAATATCCGATTTGATTATTCATAACAAATTCTTTAACCATCTTAGGTTGCCCTGCGATTACCGGTTTTCCTAAATGGATATACTGATATATTTTCGTTTGGATGGTCCTGTTAATTTCCTCATTGTGTGCGGGTGGCACATGAAAACATATTTCACTTGCAGCAATATAAGAAGGCATTTGATCGGCTGATATCCAACCGACAAAATCAACATATTGCCCCACACCAAGTTCCCAAGCCATTTTAACAGGATCACTATTTCTCCACACTTTACCAGCTAATACCAGCTTAATCTCAGGGATTTGGGATGATATCAAAGGCAATGCCTTGATGGCAGTGTCGATTCCCCGCAGAATATCTATACCTCCTGAATAAAACAAAACAAAAAAATCTTTATAATGTTTTAATATATCATTATTCAATGGGGTGTTTGCAAAACTTCGGGGAGGAGTATTTGGTAAGGGTACAATTCTTTGGGAAGGTATTCCTATTTTATCGATATAAACCTGACGAAGTGGTTCTTCGACTGTGACAATCAAATCAGCCTTTTGAAGATTTTTGCGTTCATATCTTTTCCAGTTGCTTAATGTCTTTACAATTTTTCCAACGAATGTATTCATATGAGCATTCTGGCCGATCCAATTGCTGTAAAATTCATGCTGGTCGCAAATGAGTTTTACTCCATATTTTATCTTCATTTTAACCCCTATATCAGTCAGAGGCAAATCATGCACATGAAGAGCGTCTGGCTTTTCTTTTTTTATAAGCCTGTTAATATGGTACATCCATATCCACCTATAAAAAGGAAAGACTAAATACAGCGCATGCAATTTATTTCTCAGAGACTTATTAATCCTAAAGCGTCTGACTTTAATTCCCTTAAATATTTCATATTTTGTAGTACCTTTTTGAGAAGTATAACATAAAAGCAAAATTTCATGGCCGT
>CAYNPZ010000037.1:4002-27505 GCA_964399175.1 uncultured Bacteroidales bacterium
AATTAAGGATTTTGCTTCTTTTTCGACTCGAAAATCAGGGGGGAATTCTTCATTTAAAACCATTAATATTTTCATGATTTTGCTTTTGTAGCTAATTTCAAAACAAAGATATGAAATTTCGACATTATAAAGACATTTCGATCTTACAAATTATAAATAGCAGATTTTTACCAGCTTCGACTCTCATTATAAACCTCGCTATCATCCACAAAAAGAGTCATTGCACTAGATCATGGTGTGCCATTATCGTTACTTCCATGAAATAAAGCGACTGCCAAACTTCCCCATAATTTCTTCATGATTAACAACAAATTCAGATATATCATTGGAATGGACTTTCTGAAAATCCTGCCCTTGTTCTATAACCGAGCTTATTTCGTTTGGGGAGGCGGGATCTCCAAGTATCTTGATAATTCTTTCCAGGACAGAATATTTATCAGCTAAAAAATCTTCATACAATATAGGATGTACTTCAACCCCATTTCGCTGTAACTTTTTCATCAAAGCACGCTTACGGACATGAAAATATTCACAAAATCTAAGAATACGGTTAAATTTCCCAGGTTTGACATAAATCCTTTTAATTTCATCCTTACTGAGCTTACCACTCGCAATCTTAAACTGAATATGGCCTTTTTTACCGGTACCATCACCATGATATTTTGAAAGGGCCCACCTGAATATGTCCTGGCGGACAGCAAGAAAAACAATAACGTTGTGTTTTTTCAGCACATCAATCATCATTTTTTCAAAAGGCCTGTATTTCCATAAAACTTGTATGAAATTTTTAACCGGTGGCTTAAAGCGCATTTTAAACCCAACCGAAGAATTTTTGTTAAAAAATTCCAGTGGATTTTTACCCGTCTTTGTATAAACCTTGTTTAGTTTGGTTTGAATATTTTCCTCCCTATTATAGATGGTATCAAGGCAATATCTTAAGTCGGGCAATCGCATAGCTCCGCATTGATGATAATTAAACGGCTCATAACCTCTATTGCCCACTTGGTGAATAATTGATATATGTTCAAAGTTATCCAACAATCGGATCAATGGACTGGTACCTTCTTTTTCCTGAAAAAGAACAATAAAATTTCGCATGATTGATCACATTATAATTCAACGGCCGATTCTATAAAACCCTCAATAGTAACAATCATCAAAAAATTACTTATATTGTAGAGGTTTAAAGCAAAATTATAAAAAAGAATTCTATAATAAATACTCAAAGGAATTAAAGATGTAATTTTGGAAATATATATTTGCCATATTTTTGTATATTTGAAATGATTAAAAAATTGGTCTTATGAAAACCACATGGAAGAAGAGTATTCCTCATTTAGTTGCCATCGTGCTCTTTCTGAGCATTTCCTATGCCTATTTTACTCCCCTTTTGGAAGGTAAAAGCATAGAGCAATCGGATATAACCGCCCACATAGGAATATCAAAAGAATTAAAAGATTACCGAAAAGAAACAGGCAAAGAAACCTTATGGACGAATCGGCTTTTCGGAGGAATGCCTACATATTTTATGGGAGCCCGATTCCCAAATAACCATATAAGAAAAGTCAATTCACTTCTAATGATTGGGAAAAAACCAGTAAACTTTGTGTTTATTTGTCTTTTGGGATTCTATATTACCTTATTATTATTGGGGGTAAATCCCTGGATCAGTATAGTTGGCGCAATAGCTTATGCCTTTTCTTCCTATTTTTTCATTATCATCGCAGCAGGCCATAACACCAAAGCCATTGCTATTGCTTACATGGCTCCGCTCATAGCCTCCATTATCTATACCTATCGAAAAAAAATACTTCCTGGATTAGCGCTGACAGGACTTTTTCTGGCTCTGATCATCAAAGCGAACCATCCCCAAATAACATATTATGCAGGCATCACGGTTATAATTTTTGTCATTTCCGAATTCGCCCGATCCATAAGAACCAATCAGATAAAACATTTCCTCAAGGTTTCTCTGCTTCTTCTTATCCCTCTCATTTTGGCCGTAGGAAGTAACATGGGCCGTTTATGGACTACTCTGGAGTATACGGACTATTCAATGCGGGGCCAGTCGGAACTGGAAAAGAGTGAAGAACAGCAAACCTCCGGTCTGGATAAGGATTATGCAACCAGATGGAGCTATGGAATAGATGAAACTTTCACTTTGCTGATCCCCAACTATGCAGGAGGCTCTTCTCAGGGGGAACTGTCTACAGACTCTGAAACCTACAATACACTAATCAATAACAATGTGCCTGAGTCAAGGGCAAGGCAATTTATAAAAAATACCCCTTTATACCATGGGGATCAGCCCTTTACAGAGGGTCCTGTGTATTTAGGAGCTATTGTACTGTTTTTATTTGTGATGGGTTTATATTTGGTTAAAGGTCCCATCAAATGGTGGATTGTTACTGCCACCATACTCTCTGTTATGCTTGCCTGGGGGAACAATTTTATGATATTGACCAACCTGTTCATGGAATATTTTCCAGCCTACAGCAAATTCAGGACGGTATCCATGACCCTGGTCATTGCCGAATTCACCGTACCGCTTCTGGCCATTCTGGGCCTTAAAAAAATATTGAACAGGGAAATCAAAAAAGACCAGTTTTGGAAAGCACTTAAAAATTCATTGTATATTGTTGGCGGAATATGCCTTCTCTTCATATTGATGCCAGGCATTTTTCAGAATTTTTCAGGTCCTTCGGATGCCAGACTTCCCGGATGGCTAACAGAAACGCTGAGAGAAGACAGGAAAGCGCTTCTAAGAGAGGATGCATTTCGCTCTCTTGTTTTCATACTAATAGGAGCAAGTATTATAGCAGCATTTTACTACAAAAAACTAAAACAAAGCTATGCAATTATTCTGTTGGGCATCTTCATATTAATTGACATGTGGAACATCAATAAAAGATACCTAAACGATGATAATTTTGCTTCTTCTCAGGAAGTAAAAAACCCTTTCCCCAAATCAAAAGCCGATCAGATCATCTTAAACGATCAGGAGACCTATTTCCGGGTTCTGAATCTTACAGTCAATACCTTTAACGATGCGAGTACTTCGTACTACCATTTTTCCATAGGAGGCTATCATGGAGCGAAACTGCAAAGGTATCAGGATATGATTGATTATCATATTCAGGATGAAATGCAAAACATCTCCGGGGTGTTGCAAGGCAAAAACATCAACAGGCAAAGGATTAACAGTATATTGAAAGAACAGGAAGTATTGAATATGCTAAACACAAAATACATCATATACAATCAAAATCAGGCGCCGCTTCGCAATGAACACAGGCTGGGGAACGCTTGGTTCATGGATAATTATAGGATTGTTCCTGATGCACAATCAGAGATCAATGCACTGAATGATTTTAATCCGGCCCAAACTGCCATTATAGATAAAGATTTCAGCGACCAACTAGGTGATAAGAATTTCAGTAAAGATACCTCCGGAAAAATCACCCTCACCCATTATGAACCGAACCATCTAAAATATCAATCACGAGCAGATAGTGATCAACTGGTTGTATTTTCGGAAGTTTATTATCCCAAAGGCTGGAAGCTTTTTATTGATGGTGAACGGGCAGATCTATTCCGGGCCAATTATATTCTTCGTGCTGCGGTGGTTCCGGCAGGAGAGCATGAGATTGAAATGAAATTTGAACCGAGAAGTTATTATATGGGAAATAAGGTATCGGGGATTGGTTCGGTAATATTACTTATATTCTTTGTACTAGCAGTTGGATATGAAATTTATAAATATTTTAAAACTGAAAAAGCAGAATAAACCATCTTGAACATTCCTTTTATAACCCAGCTTTTCCCTTTCAAAAAGGGAAACAGAAACACCTCAGCAGCCCTGCGGGAATTTATTGAGGAATGGGGTAAAAAAGGCCATCAAATAAAAGTGATCCGTCCGTATTTCAAGTACGAAAAGGAACCATTTCCTTCTCAACCCCAATTTACTATTGGCAAAAATATTGAAGTAGAATTTATCAAACCTGTCAGGCTTCCATTATTAAAATACAGCTTTTACAGGAATAATAAAATTATCAGAAAACTACCATTTAAACCGGACATAATAATATTTTATCTCTATAATGCTTATTTTTCATTTCACCAACTGGCAAGAAAATTAGAGGTTCCCCTAATAATCGGAATTCACTATTCAGATCTCCGCATTTCTCACAATCGATTCCATCGATGGCATCAAAAACAAGTTTTTAAGGATGCAACAGCATTTGCATGCCGGTCCAATAAGATACTTAAGCTATTTTCCAAACAATTTCCTGAATATAAAGAATCGGGTAGGAGGCGGCTTACGCCGCCGTCCTCCCACACCACCCGGCATACTCGGTCGTAACAAGGCGGTTTCTATTAACCTGATTGAACCTTCATCCTTAAGTATAAAGATTGTAATCCTTGTTGGGAAAACCATTTGGGATTCATGGCTTGACCGACTGCAACTTTCCCTGACCTCTGCCACCATCCCTGAGAGTACATAACTACATTCCAACTCTTACGTTCGGGGATGTTAAAATTGCGAAGCAGTTTGAAAATGGTATACCGCCTGCCACATTGTTTTAGACGATAGCATCTCAATTTTCTCCTGATCCATCCATCAAGGTCTCTGAATGTTGTCAACCATTTATTGGCTAGTTTGAAATAATTCGTCCAGCCTGTTATGATCATGTTCAGCTCCTTGATGATGGTCTCAAATTTAACATCCCGGCTCCTGCGGGTTATCTCTCTTACCTTGTCCTTCAGACGATTTACAGATTGGTCTGCAACTCGTAGATTACCTCCGGGAAGCAGAGTATAACCGCGAAACTTCACTTTAGAACAGTGTCTTACCCCACTTTTCGTGTAATTAACCTTTAATTTTAGCTTATTTTCTATAAAGCTTATTATAGAGTTCATTACTCGCTCTCCTGCTTTCCTGCTGCTGACATATATATTACAGTCATCAGTATATCTGCAGAAGCTATGGCCTCTTCTTTTCAGCTCTTTGTCAAGCTCATCCAGTACTATATTAGACAGAAGAGGAGAAAGCGGCCCTCCCTGGGGAGTGCCTGCTATTCTTTGCTCTGTCAGGCCTCCTTCCATAGCTCCGGCTTCCAGGTAGGCCCGTATCAGTTGTAGAAGCTTTTTGTCCCATACTCCTTTACTGAGCCTTTGCATCAGTCGGTCATGGTTGATCCGATCAAAGAAATTGGCCAGATCAATATCCACAACCCATTCCCTGCCTTCCTTTATGAATCGGGAAGCCTGTCTTACTGCTTGTTGAGCATTTCTTCCGGGTCTGAATCCAAAGCTGTTTTCGCTGAAAATCGGCTCATAGAATCGAATAAGCTCTTGGTGGATACCTTGCTGAACCAGTCGGTCTTTGACCGTGGGTACTCCCAATGTTCTTGTGCCTCCATCAGGTTTAGGTATCTCTACTTTGCGAACTCCACTTACTTCGTAGGTTCCGTTAAGAAGGGATTCTCGTAAACCTTTCAGGTGTTTGCCAAGCCATTGGCGCAGTTCATCGGTCTTCATACCGTCAGGCCCGCCACTGCCTCCGTTTTCTACCACCTGCTTGTACGCTCTGTTTAGGTTTCCATAGTCTACAATCCTTTCTAATAAGTTTTCGGTTAAGGCTCGATTGCTCTCCAATAGTGAAAACAATTCAACTCTATCCAGAATGCCCTGATCGGTTCCGCCGTCCGGCGTTCCTGTTAGTTCTCCGCCTTGCCAAGTAAACAACTTGAGTTGCCGGCAGGTTTCGTTTTTCTGTTGCCTTTTGTTTTTACACATTGTCGACTCTTACCTTTGTTAATAGATTTGGGCCTTCCCCGATAAATCGGGATACTATGCCCGCTGCTGATATTTTTGTATTACCCAGCTATGCGGAAACCTTTGGACTCGTTTATCTTGAATCTATGGCATGTGGTTGTATAACTATAGGATCAGGCAATGAAGGAGTTGATGGTATTATAAAAGACGGGGAAAACGGGCTTTTTTGCGATCCACATGACATCAATTCAATAAAAGAAAAGCTTCACCTGGCACTAACCCAATCCAAAACAGAAAGGGATCGCATGAGACAAAAAGCGTTCGAAACGGTTTCCAAATTTTCAATTGAGAAAAAAGCCCGGGAATATCTTAATAACATAAAGCAATTTATCGAAATTTAATCTCTTTTAAATTGTTTTTCCATCTTCTGGGATTTTTCCATTTTTTCCAGGATCCTTTTAATCTTTCCAGTTCAACAGGTTCATAAAAATTAAAAAAATACAAAATAAGGGGAAAAGAAGCAATAAACAAAAATTTTAGGATTATTCGGGGAATGAGGGGCATTGGATTGACAAATAAAAAAGAAACAATGACGATACCTGCAGTCAATGCTACCATTATCGTTACTTTTTTTAGTTCATAAGGGATATGGAAATGCCGCTGGGCATTATAATATATCAAACCGAAAAAAGTAATCTGAGCAACCAACAGTGCCACGGAGGCACCAATAATACCCAAATAATAAATAAACAAAATATTTAATCCTATATTCAACAAAGAAATAAAAATCATAATCCCCGAAATGATTTTTGTCTTTTTTTGAAGGATCAGACCAAAATTGGCATTCCTTCTTAATAGTTCAAATAACTGGGCAAAACAAAGCAAGGGAACAATCTGGTAGGCGCTCCAGTAATCAGGGTTTGTTGCCAAAACCCTGATAGCTTCCTTACTATAAAGAGATAGGCCCAATAAAACAAAAATAAACCCAAAGGTAGTATAAGTCATGAGTTTCGAATAAAATCTTTTATTATCAGGTTGGTCCATCATTTTAAATTTCAGCGGACCAATAGAAGCAAATACAGAATTAATGACAAATACTTTTAAAACATTTGCCACTTTAAAGCCCAGATTATATATACCCATTTCTTCCATTCCTCCTATGTATCGTACAGCATATTTATCAGTAACAGTTAATAATACACCACCAACAGCTGATATAACCAATGGATAAGTGAATTGCAACATCTCCTTCAGAACAGATTTTTCAAAAATGGGTTTTATATTAGTTAATATAAGTTTAATATTAAATATAAATAGAAAAGTAAAGCCAATAATTTGTGCTTCAATGATTCCCTCAACACCTCTTTGTAAACCCACAATGAAATAAATGGTTAATCCTAAAGTGATGATCAACTTAAGAATATTTGATACACTATATAAAATGGCTTTTCTTTGCAGACGCATTAAATTCAGAATCAGGCGGGACAGTATCTGTAACCCTGCACTGATTAGCATTAGTGCAAATAAATATGAATATCTGGAAGAGCCGAATAATGAAATGGAAAAGCTATCAGTAAAAGGAAGAAGAAACACCAGCATGAAGATTATGCAAAATCCTGATGCTATCAAAATCGTAAAAAATATTGATTTTTGCTGATTTATATGTTTCCTATCCCAATACCACCTATTCAGTGCCTGTCGAAGTGAAAAACTAAACAAAGCTATCAGAACCTGAATGGTTATTTCTACAGTTCCTAAAACACCATATTCCGCGACGGTAAGTTGTTCTGTATACAAGGGCAGTAATACCAAGCCAATAATCTTTGTAGTGATATTGCCAAGGCTATAAACAAAAGTATCTTTGGTGGCGATTTTAATATTATTTAACATTTCAAAATATAAAATATTTCAAACTAATCTTATAATTCAATCTCACCCTCATTAAAACCTAAGGTGAACAATGAAATATAACCCATCCGATTAATCATCCAAAAATTTAAAAAAAATCTGGCAACTAAATATTGCGCACAATCAATAATAGATATAAAAATCATAACTCATAATAATTCTGGATACAATCTCTACCAATATCTAAAACACTCTCCTGCTGAATATCAGGTAAATCCTTAAAACTTTTTAAATAACTAATTTGTGTAGTGTTTGATTTATATTTGAGAAAGGTTGAAATATATTTTGCATCAAAATGTGCCGGAGGAGTTAAACCGAAAAAAAAAACAATTTTCTTAATTTCCTTAGGCCCCTTTTCCTCGTCAAATAAATCTTCATACCGAACAATAAGAAAATTATTATCATCACTAGCACACTTTATTATATGATTATTAACCATTCGCCACTGCCACGCAATTTTTTCCACTCTACTAAAGTATGGCCACATGGAAGCATATTTATCATCACCTATATCTTTGGGTGTTAATCGATTTTGTTCGTCATATTGATCAAAATAAAACTTTTCATGACTTCTGTCAGGAGATTTGTTATAGGCTGATAAAATATATGTACGTAGATCACGTATAATGGCCATAATTTTTGTATTAGGGAAAACCTGTTTCATATATGAAATAAGAAACTTTAATGAAGGATTGCTCTCTATATAATAATTTGCATGGGATTTATAAACCTGATTTAGTATAGGTCGTCTCATATAGTATATATCCTTTATTATTTTATATTGTGACAGACTTTTACGAAACTGATTAATAGCCAAACTTCTAAGTTTGGGATAAGGTTCATGTAATGAATATACATCTGAAAAATTTTGGTTTAAAAATTCCTTGAAAAATTTCGTTCCTGTTCTTCCTGAACTTAAAATAAATCTGTTGTTGATATTTTCCCAGCTTTGATAAGGTTTGATTAGATCTAAATAATATCCCTTTAAATATCTTAGTAACATAAATGCAAACTATTATTGAATTAAATTGGTATATACATTCTTAATCAACTCACTCTTATCCTCAAATTTAAACATCTTTTCAATAAATAAACGCTCATATTCCCAATCTGGGTTTGGCTTAGTATTAATATAGTATTCAATTTTCTTTGCCAGTTGCAAAGTATCATCCACATTCACTAAATCTACATTCCAGTTAAAAAAGTATTTTAAATATTGATAAGGCTCAATATTATTCAAAATAAGGTTCGTACTAGATAAAATAGATTCATGGATCGTTCGTGAAAACTGCTCATTTGTAGTAACTAAAAATGCTAAGTCGGCCAGTTCATACAGTGCTTTGATTTCATTATCGGAAAGATTATCGTGCGAAATTACAACCAAGTCCTGAAGATTCTTTTCCTTGATTAATCTATTTAAATAATCATCCATTTTAGGGTTGGCAATAAAATGATGAAAAATTACTTTATAAGGTGCCTTTACTTCAACCCTTTCTAAAGCTTCAATGATTTTGTGATAGTTCGAGTTCATTTTAAAACCCCTAGTATAGATGATTAAATATTCATTGTTTTGAAGATTAAATTTTTCCTGAATTGAATTTCTATTTTTTTCACTGCTTCTCTGAAAAATATCATTTGATACACCTAAAGGTATCGTTCGAATTTTTTGGGAGTATTTTGAAAAATTAATTCTCAAATTATCAGCCATGGCTAACCAGTTAACCCATATCAATGAAGATTTTTTAAACAACCATTTTGTCAAAATCCGATTAGCGAAATATTGTTTATACCGATAATTAATATCACTTCCCCATACATGGGTAATAATTTTGGGCTTAATTTTCATAAAATACAAAGGTAAAACAAAATACACCGAATAAAGTCCATGAACGTGCACTATATCAGGATTTTGCTCATCTATTATTCTGGCAATTGACTTTAGATAATAAAACCTCTGGAGGTAGTTTTTCTTCAATAAATTTTCTATTTTCTGAAAATATAAAACATTATAAAAATCACCGTATTTATCATAAAATCTTTTTGCAACAGATTGTGAAGGTTCTTGTATCAGCACAGAAGATTTAATATCATTATTCCCATAGAAAAGTTTAAACCATTTTTTCGTATTAATGGAAAAAAAATGCCCTATTGTAAAAATATGTAAAATGTGCATTGCATTAACTTTTTAAAAATTCATCCAATTCTTAAATTCATTAATTGAATCTTCATATTTCTTCCACATACCAATATCTATCCAGGAATGTTCACTTACCGGAAAAACGCCAATTTTCCCCTTGCGGTTGATCACCTTTTTAATAAGAGAAGTAATTTGAAAATAAGTGTTTTCAGGAATTTCATTCAGTAAATGAGGCTCTAAAACATACATACCTGTATTGACCTGAAAAGTAAGTTCCGGCTTTTCCTTCATATCCTTCAGAACTCCATACTCCCCGGTTTCAAGAGTACCATAAGGTATAGGATAGTGTTTCAATGCAGATAATATGGTGAGTTCATTTCCGTTTTCTTTGTGATATTGGTAGACTTCCCTAAAATCCTGATCAATTAATATATCGCAATTCGATACAAAAAATGAATCCTTAAGCTTATTTCTCATCATATATAAACTTCCGGCAGTACCAAGCGGTTTATCCTCTTCAATAAAGGTCAAATTGCAGTCTTTTTCACCAAGCGGGTTGAAATAGTTCCGGATCATCTCTCTCTTATAGTTCACAGAAATATAAAAATCCCTTATTCCTATCTCTCTAAATTTATCAATAATGACCTCCATGATTGGCTTCTCTCCGATAGGAATCAGGGCTTTGGGGATAATATTGGTAATGGGTCGGAGGCGCGTCCCTTTTCCTCCGGCCATGATCACAGCCGGAATATTTAATTTCTCTCCATATTTGTATTCACTCAGGTCGACAATATCCTCCCAGAAATATAACCTCTGAATATTCCCTTTTTCATCCACTACAGGCATAAATTCTGCTTTATGTTTCAAAATGTTCTCCTGGATGGTATCAAGTGAATCGTCGGGACCGGCAATGGTTATCATCTCTTTAGGTCTCAATATTTCATCAACTGGCTTATCCAGTGAATTTCCTTGAATAATGGACCTTTGAATATCACCAATACTCAACATACTGTAAAACGTATTATTTTTAAACACAATCAGCAATTTCCTCTTGTTACTGTCCATTAATTTTAAAGCATCAATGATTTTGGCAGTATGATTAATTTTTAAGTAATTAATATCTCCAGCTTCATTCATAGCTAACATGAATTAAAGGTAACAAACGTTTCTTTGCTTTCTTTCTTATATTTAAAATTTTATTCATTTCTTTATTAAGATGTTGCAAGCTATCATCCCTATAAATATTCCGATGATATATTTTTCTATAAAAATTATCCAACAATCTATATTTTAGTATTTTTAAAACCCCTATCCTTAAATTTCTACTGGTTAATAATGAATATCCCAATATCTCCATAATTTGCCTAGTTACTGTTTCAACAATATGAATTTCTCTCCTTGACAATTCCTTTAAATATTTACCCTGATTGTATTTCATTAATGGTTGATTGAGATTTTTCCAATATTCAGTCTTATTCGCTTCTATGTTGGCACTTTCATCATTATGAAAATGTATCATTTCAGATTCAAAATCAATGCCTATAAATTTACATATTCTCTCTATTTCATTGTAAGGATTATTTAATAAATCCTCATATCTTATTAATATAATTTTATTATTCAACGAAATTTTATTATAGATTTGAATATTCTTAGTTTGTTCATAATTCCATTTTTCAGCCAAAGCATATACATGTCCCTTTCTGGATTTTATTTTTTTATTGGAACAAATTACGTCCCTAGCATCTCTGACAAGAAAAATGAATTTAGCACTATTCAAATAATTAATAATGTAATCTACATGTTCATATAAATTATTTTCTTTAATAATACAAAATTTACTTTGCTCACTATCGGTATATTGTTTATAAATCATATAAATAATCTCTGGGAGACTTCCTGTATTTATATTTGAATATATTTTATTTAGGTCAATATCAATATTCCAAGATAAATGGGTTCCCTTTATTTTCGTCCTAGCAACAGCATCTTCCACAATAGATTGAATATTCTCGGATTGATTCAATGGTCCCGTATATATTAATAACTCTGATAATGTATGAAATAAATGGAGGGGAGGGGGGGCAGATATCAATGAATGGGCTCCCAGTATTCTCCTTAAAAGATTACTCCCCGAACGTTCGGATGACAAGATAAAAATAGGAATCATAATGCATTTATTAATAATCTAAAAATCTTTGAAATTCTGTGTATTTCAACTCTTCATAAATAGTTTGAATAATATCTTCATCCAGTTCATTCTTCCAATCGTTTACTTTTTTCCCGCCCTTGAAAACACTGTAAATATCACCATTATAAAATGTTATACTTTCATTAAGAAATTCTACAGTTTGTTTGGAAAAATACAAATTACAAAATTGAAACAATTTGTCTGTTTCTTCAAATGGATTTTTGGCAAGATTTTCATATCTAATCAAATAAAATCGATTGGGAAATCTTTTTTTCATTTCTAAAAACATTTTTGTTAGCTCTTGCCATTTATGAAATCCATAGTATTCTTCCGGCCTGAAATCCGTTCGGTCTTCTGCAAATCGCCAGTTTTTTATGAAATCATGTTCAGGGAGAAATTCCCGAGGGGCTTTTCTCCAGGAATTTAAGACGCCACAGGGATTTCTTACAATTCCAATTACGATGATATTATTCAATGTTTTTAACAGATGGGGTATCAGGTAATGATATCTCACATGTTTAATTGCCAAATATTCAGGCTTTAAATCTTTTTTAACAAATCTTTTATGTATCCCTTGCTGTTTTTGCTGTTCACGGTCAAGAAATTCATCTTCCCTGTTATAGATTTCTTCAAAAGTACTCAAAATATCTTCTTTTGAAGATCTAATCCAAATTCTGTCTTTAAAGGAATCAGAAAAAAGTGGCTGATATTTATACCTAACTTCCGGTGAACTGTCAATTATTTGTCCAAGCCAGGTTGTTCCCGATCTTGGTGTACCATGAACAGCCAATATTTGTCTAAAAGAAGTCATCAACACAATATTAGTTTAATCATTCTAACCTGTATTTCAAGAAATAAACTCTATCTTCATCAGGATGTTGCTGTTCCCATAGATCCAAAAGTTCATTATACTTTTCCTGATTATAAATCATCCCTCCGATGTAAAAATAATTTATTTTGTCGGAAAATTTTCTTTTGAACTGATAGAGGGAATCTTCAGGATTTGGTGAATTACCTCCTCCCAAATATAGTATATCATATTGAAAACTAAATAACCGACAGATTTCTGAAAATAAAAAAGGATTTCCGTTTAACGTATAATATTGGGGATCAGAAGCTCCTAAATGATAATAAATAAAGGGGGGTGAAAAAAGAAATATTCCAGCATTTGTCAAATGATTCCCATAATAAACGCCAAATAATCTGGCATAATCCTTATTCAATAATTTTCGAAAATATTCCTCAGAAAAAAAATAAAACTTATCAGCTCTATTTTTTTTCATAGTTAAATAATACAAATTTCTGAAAGCTTCAATATTTTCACCTGTCTTTTCCATTTCTTTAAAGACCAGGTCATTTTTATTGGCCTTTCGAATATTCCTACGAAGAGCGGATTTAAAATTTTTAAATATATTTTCATATGATTGATTCAAATCAATTAATATCGTTGGTCTGTCTTTACTTATAAAATCAAAGATATACGGATGACTTGCAGGAAAACTATTAAAAGGGTGAAAACGAAAAAACTCTGCAACAATATTTTCATAGATACATTTGTGGCGGTATTGTGTAATTGCTTTACTTAAAAATTGCTCATCCCGGGAATTGGTACAAATGCCTCCATAACCATATGCCGTTTCAAGATCAAAAATCTTTTCCTCAATAGGATAATTACCAACACGGGTTACCGGTCTTTTGATTGAGATATTGTATAGCCAATTATCATTTTCCTTATAATGAAAAACAAAAGGTTCTTCTGAGCTATTTAAATAGAGGCTAATATAATCCTTCTGAAAATATACATCTTTTTTACAATTAAACTCCATATTACTGTGTGCTTCTATAGCTGCTTGGGATATTCACAAGTCTGTTTTCAATCCATTCGGCGTTCTCAATATCTCCTGTCTGAGCATCTTTAAACATCTCCAGTTTATTCATCAACTTCCAGGCTGGCCGGGTCATTACTCCATGATCATTGGTGTATTTCAAAAATTTATCCCTTTCTTTTCTATTAATCACCAGAATAACATTCAGCCAGTAATTGGATCTGGAGTTAGCTGGTTCAGTAAAAAAGTCAATGTCAAAATTGCTAAAGAACTCCTCGTACTTCCTGGCCAATTCACGTTTGTTCTTCACAATCTCTTCCAAATTTTCAAGCTGGGCAACTCCCAAGGCACCGGCAATATTGGTCAGCCTGTAATTATAACCAATCCGGTCGTGCACGTATTCCCAGCGATGAGGCACCTTCGCCTGCGTGGTTAGATGTTTGGCCAGTTTGGCCATCTGCTCATCATTGGTGACGAGCATACCTCCTCCGCCAGTGGTAATGGTTTTATTTCCATTAAAACTCAATATGCCCATTTCCCCAAAGGTTCCGGTATGCTGCTTCCGGTAATAGCTGCCCAAAGATTCTGCTGCATCTTCTATAACAGTAATATTATATTTATTACAAACCTCAACTATTTCATCAATCCGACAGGGATGGCCATAAGTGTGCATCGGCAAGCAGGCTCTGATTATTTTATCTGTGTTTCTGTTATATGTATAACCTCCTTTTTGATATGAATTGTTTTGCAGATAAAATTCAAGCTTCGCCGGGGAGAGTCCGAGGGTATCTTTGTCCACATCTATGAATACAGGATTTGCTCCGGTATATTTGATGGCATTTGAAGTGGCAACAAAGGTCAGGGGTTGGGTTATTACTTCATCTTCTGCTTTAACACCACTCAATATTAATGCAATGTGTAAGGCAGCCGTTCCGTTAACGGCAGCTACTGCATACTGTGCTCCTGTATATTCAGATATGTTTTTTTCAAACTGATCCACAAATTTTCCTACACTGGAAACAAAAGTGCTGTCAATGCATTCATTGACATATTTTCTCTCATTACCTAAAAAAGTGGGCTCATGCAGAGGAACAAACTCATCGGTATGGTATAGTTTTCTCACAAATTCAACAAACGCTTCCATACACCCTCACGAATTTCTGTATTTATTGTCATCCGGATCAGATAAAAACTGTTCATCAATAATTTTTCTGATCTGGGCAATGCCATCAGGAACTTTTTTGGTTATCTGAAAACCCAGCTCATTCTTTATTTTTTCAAAGGATACCTTGTAATCTCTGGGGTCTTCCTCTTTCTTTACATATCTTATTTTGGCCGAAGGGATTTGCTTTTTAATTTCCTCCACAATCATCTGTTTCTGATAATTTTCCCTGGTATCCCCCACGTTGTATACATTAAAATCCGTAGCTCCGTTATGATTCTCCAAAACATAGAGCACACTCCGGGCAAGATCCATAACATGACAATAAGGACGCCAGAATTGTTCTCCAAAAACCACCAGTTCTCTCCCTAAAGCCAGCTCTTTGATGAATTCATTGACGGTAAGATCAAACCGAATCCTGGGGGACAAACCATATACTGTAGAAAATCTTAAGCTGGTGGGTTTACAGACTTGATCCCTTTCCTGCCCCAATAAAAATTTTTCAGACTCCACTTTGGTTTCAGCATAAAGAGAAACCGGCGCCAGTTTGCTTTCTTCATTTACATACCCTTCCGGATCTTCCATCTTGCCGTAATTGCTGCAGGTGGACGCATATATAAATTTTTGCGCTCCATGTTGATTGGCAATATTATAAATATTTTTTGTAGATTCAAGATTGGTCCTTTTCGCCAGTTCCGGTTCATTTCTGCAAGCCGGATCTCCAACTATAGCGGCTAAATGAACAATATAATCAATGCTTTTCAAAGCCTTCTGAATGTCCTCTCCATTATTTACATCTCCCCTGATAAATTCAAAATTCGGATCATTCAGCAATTCAACAATCGTTTCTCCCCCGAAACGTAGATTGTCCATTACTCTTACTTGGTAGCCCTCCTCCAAAAGCAATCTAACCAAAATACTCCCAATATAACCTGCTCCTCCTGTAACTAGTACTTTTTTCATACTTCTCCGAATTTTTGGAAATCAAATTTAAAAAATATTTTCTACAAGTAATCCATATAATAGAGAAATGGCTAAACTAAAAATCTTATTATATCAAATTATTATATAACAAAGCTTTTATTTCTACATAATCTCCCCTCAATTTTTTTTACCTTTACTTTCTCTTTTTAAATGTTAAATCAATCCAAAAAAACAGGAGGTCAACCATGAAAATAGAACTGAAGAAAGATGCCAAGTATGCCATGCTCGTTCCGACCAGCATGGGAACACGTATAACGCCCGAGGACGGGCAGCCGGTGCACACCAGTACGCGATACAAGATGCAGGCGACGAGTGCTGAAACAAATGTAGCGAGCGTTTCTTCGTTTCTCGGATTGCCTGTTAAGGTGCTGACTGCTTTTGTTAAAGGCAGCCCGCTGGCCCGCTTTATCAAAGACAACCTGGGCAGCCGCCACATGGACTACGAGGCCAAAGAAGTGGATCCCGGAAGCCCGTGGGGCTATCGCCATCAGATCAATGTGGCCGACAGTGGCTACGGTGTGCGCGGACCCAGAGTATATAACGACCGTGCCGGTGAGGTAGGCCGTACACTGAGCGCAGATGATTTTGACCTGGAACGGATATTCGGCCAGGAAGGCGTACAAGTCATCCACATTTCAGGCCTGGTGGGAGCTCTGTCGCCGGAAACCGGGAAATTTTGCCTGGAATTGGCCAAAGCAGCCAAAAAACACGGCACACGGATATCATTCGACCTGAACTACCGGGCTTCGTTCTGGAAAAACCGGGAGAAGGAACTGCGTGAAATCTTTACGGAAATTGCCGGCATATCAGACATCCTTGTAGGAAATGAAGAAGATTTCCAGCTTTGCCTCGGCCTGGAAGGACCGGAAGCCGGAGGAAAGGACATTGCCTCTAAAATAGACAACTTCAAGGAAATGATCAACCGGGCTAAAAAGGAATATCCCAATGCATCCGTATTTGCCAACACGCTCCGTGAGGTGGTTGACACCAACACCCATAAATGGGGTGCCATCATGTCGGCCGGTGATGACTGGCATATTATAGAGCCCCGATCCATTACCGTGCTGGACAGGATCGGCGGAGGCGACGGCTTTGTAGGCGGACTGCTTTATGCCATTTTGCAAGGCTGGGAAACCGAAAAATGGGTACAGTTCGGCTGGGCCAACGGGGCACTGGTCACTTCTCTGCTAACCGATTATTCCCAACCGATCAACGAAGAACAGATCTGGGCCATCTGGGAAGGAAAAGCAAGAGTGAAACGTTAAAACCATGAAATAAGTTATAATGTAATTGATTGGTTTATATACAGGTTATATAACAAATAAAGCATCAAATTTCAAATTACAAATAACAAACAAATTACAAATTTCAATTAACAATAACCCAAACCTCATAAGGCGAGTGTTTTGAATTTTGTAATTGAGATTTGCCTGCCAGCCGGCAGGCTGGATGCTTGGTAATTGGAATTTTAGAAGATTTGCCGTTTCATAGAGATCCTTTAATTTTGCAGGTCTTTTTAAGCTATATTGATAACCAGCTATATGAAATCATCAGATGCACTGAACCAGATACTCAGCAGGATTGACGGTAAAGGTTATAAAGCCTATAAAGACATACAAGGGAGCTATGAGTTCGAGGAAGATGGCTTCTCCCTGCGCATCGACTACGTGCAGGGAGATCCCTTTGCCTCCCCAAGCAAGGCACGGGTAATTATGCCTCAGGACATCGCCCGGTTTCCCGGTCATACTTTCCAAAACAAAAGCCGGGAAGTGGCTGCACGAGATTTCATCACGCGGCGATTTTCCGATGCCATAAAAAAACATTCCAAAGGCAGCCGGGGCTCGGGTAAAAGCGGCAAGATGTCAATTGATCGTCCCGGCCAGGAAATTCTGGAACGTACCTCTGCATTTATTAATGACCATGAGCTAGAAGTAAGATTTACCGTAGGATTACCGGCGTTCGGGCGAAAAATTGCCGGAAGGGAGGCCAAAAATCTGTTTTTTAATGAATTGCCTGAGATCGTCAACGATTCCCTGATCTATGAAAACATCAATCAGCAGGCGTTACAAAAACATATAGAAACCAACGAGGATACCGATGCAGCCAGGGACATCCTCCGGGAAAACGGGCTAATCGCTTTTATTGCAGATGATTCCATCCTCCCAAGGAAAAGTGGAATTGATCCCCGACCGATGCCAAGAGAAGAGGTAATTCCTTTTGAAAGCCCCGATTCCATGCGCTGGGAGCTTGAACTCCCCAATTGTGGAACAATAACCGGAATGGGAATCTCTGAAGGCATATCACTTATTGTGGGAGGTGGCTTTCATGGAAAATCCACCTTGCTGAATGGAGTAGAGGAAGGAATCTATAATCACATTCCCGGTGACGGGAGAGAATTTATGGTAACCGATCCCGCAGCAGTAAAAATTCGCTCGGAAGACGGCCGCAGGATTGAACAGGTTGATATCTCCCCCTTTATTAATAACCTGCCCCTGGGAAAATCCACAGAAACCTTCTCCACTGAAGATGCCAGCGGAAGCACTTCGCAGGCTGCCAACATTGTCGAGGCCATTGAAGTAGATGCAAGGGTTTTGCTGATCGATGAGGACACTTCAGCCACCAATTTTATGATCCGCGATCAGCGCATGCAGCGATTGATACATAAAAATGAAGAGCCCATTACGCCGTTCATTGACAAAGTCAAACAGGTTTACCGGGATCTCAATGTTTCAACCATTCTGGTAATGGGAGGATCAGGAGATTATTTTGATGTGGCCGATCATGTGATCGGCATGAACAACTACAAACCAGAAGATCTTACAGATCAGGCCAAACAGATCAACCGGGAGGTGGAGACCAAAAGAACGGAAGAAGGAGGCGAGCAGTTCGGTAAAATTAACCCACGCAAACCAATAGCCAACAGTATCAAGCCGGAAAAAGGGAAAAAAGGCAAAAAGATCAAAACCAACAGCAGACATTCCATCCAATTCGGAACCTATAACATCGACCTCAGCTCCGTGGAACAACTGGTGGATTCCAGCCAGACCACAGCCATCGGTGAAGCTTTGGTATATGCCAAAAAGTACATGGATGGCAATCGCAGCGTCAATGAAATTATGGATTTGATCTTCCGGGATATAGAGGAAAAAGGTTTAACTGCGATTGGTAACCCCAAAAGCGGTAATTATGCCTGGTTCAGACGATTCGAGCTTGCTGCTGCATTAAACCGCCTTCGATCGCTAAAAATTGAGCAATAAAAAAGGGCTGTTCTCCTAAAAAACAACCCTTTTTTGAAATCATCAAAATATCTCCTTAGTATTAGTTACAACTCAGGACATGTTCAATCTTGTACTCCGCATTCTCCTTATACTTACCATAAGCGGCATTCTTATAAGCACCGCATGCATTGGCAGTTTGTCCAAGCTGTTCATAATAGGTACCAAGGGAATAATAGTACCGTGCCAATTCTTCCTGTGATTTGTCACCTTTCATGACTTCAATTGCCTTTTTCTCTCTTTCAGCAGCCTGCTCAAACTGGGATTCTTTGCTATAACATACAGCCAGATAATGGTTTAAAGTAGGACTTCCGCCATATTCCAGAGCTTTCTCCAGGTTGGGAATGGCTTTGGCATAATTTTTATTTTTCAGGGACTTGGCCCCGTTGTTGTAAAAATATTTATATGCAATCTGTTGGGCAGTATTCACTACATTGTCTTCTCCGGATTTTTTGCCGATGGCAGTTGCTTCCTTGACTGCTTTTTCCATCTCATCAGGACTGTCCATCTGCATGTATGCCTGAGCCTTCCTTATATAGGCCCATCCGTAATCGGGATCACCCTCAATGGCCTTGTTAAACAATTCTATCGCCTCCTCAAATTTGGATTCTGAAAGATGATTCTTACCCTGGGCATAATAGACATCCGGAATGTTATTTTCCGCCTTATTCTTATAATCTGGAAAATCATATTTTTCGGCAAGCTCTACTGTTTTCTTATAATATTCCAGAGCCTGCTCAAATTTATTCTTCTTCAGTAATTCGTTTCCGTAATCCAGATGGGATTTGGTCACCTTTTGTTGAGCAATGGGCATCAGCTCGGATACACCGGATTCATCCCCCAACTGGTTACAAATATCAATACACTCCTGAAATGCAGCAATGGCTTCTTCGTAGTTATTGGAACGTTTTGCCTGGTCGCCTTTTTTGATGGCTCTTTTTGCATCGTTAAGGTCCACATCCTGGGCATTTACAGGGGCCGCGAAGCCTATCACAAACAACCCCAGCAATAAAAGTGTTAATCGTCTAAAATTCTTATCCATGGCGCAAAATTTTGGGTTTAGGAAAAACAATTCTTTTATTTTGGATATAAAAGTATAAATATCTATGCAAATTTAAAACCATATTTAAACCAAATTAATAAATTTTAACAAATGTAAACATTTAAATTATTATATGTATTTTATCCTTTGAAGGATTTATCTCTCAATTTGTATAATGTTCCGTTTTCTGTGAACACAATGTCAATAAGATTCAATACAATCATATTGATCAAAATACGCTCTGCTTTAAAGGGAGAAATCTTTGCAATCTTTCTGAATTTGGAGAATGTAATAAACTCATTCTCCCACAAATAATTCAACAATAATTTTTCTTCGTGGGTATAACGAACAAAGGTTCCGCTGGATTTTCTTTTTTGATCCCAAACTTTCAGCAGAATTTTATTGGCAAGCAGATTCTGATCCTTAACCCTTATATAGGCTTTCCATCTGCCATTTTTATCTTTTGCATAATAGGTATTATGGAGGCTTTTGGGAATGGTTATCTCCAGAACGGTTTTACCCTTAATATGCCATGTTTCCGTGGAAAAACTGATCTCCGGCCGGCAATAAAGCTTAGCGGCAGCTTCAACCATATAATACTCCTCATCTGTGGCGATTCCCGATATGGTGCCATTGTCTTTCACTCCAACCAGAAGTTTCCCTCCGTTGGTATTGGCAAAAGCCACGAGTGAACGAGCAATTTTCTTCGAATCGCCGATAGAGTGCTTAAAATCGAGAAATTCATTTTCACCCTCACGGATCAAATCAAATATATAAGCGCTCATTGGATAAACCGGAGTTAATAAAATTTCCAATATTTCTGATGTATCACTCTTACCCGCCAAACCTGATCCGCTCATATTAAATCTTAAACCCTTATATATCAGACCATTTTATTCCCTTAACGCTTCGGCACCGGAAACGACCTCTAAAATCTCATTTGTAATAGATGCCTGCCGTGCCTTGTTATAAGTAAGCTGCAGATCTTTAATCATTTCAGTTGCGTTATCGGTAGCCTTGTGCATAGCCGTCATCCTGGCCCCATGCTCTGCTGCAAGTGATTCCAATAACGCCTCATAGAGTTGAATTCTCAATGATTTGGGTATAAGTTCTTGTATAATCAATTCTTTGCCTGGCTCGAAAATATAATTGTAATTCTCTGACTTTGTTTCTTTTCCGTTCTCAAGGTTAAGGTCAACCGGTAAAAACTGATCTACCGTTATTAATTGAACTGCAGCATTCTTAAATTTATTATAAATAAGCTCAATTTTATCAAATTCTTTGTTGAGAAAACTGTCCATAACCTTTTTAATAACCGGAACAGCGTTTTTAAATGAAATGTCATCCAGTATTTCATTGTTAAACCCATAGACGGGATAATCCCTGGATTTAAAAAAATCTGTTCCTTTTTTCCCTATGGTAAAAAAGGAAAGGTTTCCGTTTTTATACTGTTCCGAATACTTACCATGTGCCAGATTAACCCCCTTTTTTATCATATTGGAATTAAATGCCCCGCAAAGCCCTTTATTCGATGTAATCACCACCAATAAAACTTTATCTTCCGACCCGTTACGAAGGTAACTGCTTGAAATATCCTCATTTTCCAGGCTTTTGACCAAATCGACAAGTATTTCATGCAATTTGCCGTGATAGGGCCTGAGGCTGATCACAGCATCCTGGGCCTTTTTCAGCTTGGAAGCAGCAACCATTTTCATGGCATTGGTAATCTTTCGAGTGGATCGGACTGAATTGATCCTTGTACGGATCTCCTTCAGATTAGCCATAATAAAACCGATTTAATATCAATACTATTTATAATTCTCTGCAACTTCTTGTGCCACCTGCTCCAGGGTTTGGGTAATTTCTTCAGTAAGCTTTCCTTCTTTAAGGGATTTCAGCACATCCTGATATTCCAGCTCCATTTTCTCAAGGAAAGCATTTTCAAAATCCCTCACTTTATCCACAGGCACGTCCCTCAACAATCCCCGGGTTCCACAATATATTACAGCAATCTGCTTTTCCACCGGCATGGGTTTATATTGCCCCTGTTTCAGCAGCTCTACATTTCTTTCTCCCTTATTTAGAACCTCCAGCGTAGCCTGATCAAGCTCAGAGCCGAATTTTGCAAACTCCTGAAGTTCCCTGAACTCAGCCTGGTCGAGTTTCATGGTACCGGCCACTTTCTTCATGGCCTTAATCTGCGCGCTGCCACCCACACGGGAAACCGAAATGCCGACATTGATGCCGGGGCGGACACCGGCATTAAACAGGTCAGGATCCAGAAAGATCTGCCCATCGGTAATAGAAATCACATTGGTAGGGATATAAGCTGAAATGTCACCCGCCTGTGTTTCTATAATAGGCAATGCAGTTAATGATCCGCCTCCTTTAACTTGGTCCCTGATGGATTCAGGGATGTTATTCATCTGCCGGGCAATATCATCCGATTCTATAATTTTGGCCGCTCTTTCCAGCAGGCGTGAATGAAGGTAGAAAATATCCCCCGGATAAGCCTCCCTTCCTGGTGGACGACGCAGAAGCAGTGAAACCTGTCGGTAAGCCACAGCTTGTTTGGAAAGGTCATCATAGATCACCAGTGCGGACCTTCCGGTATCTCTGAAATATTCACCTATGGCAGCTCCGGCAAAAGGAGCATAAAACTGTAGGGCTGCCGGATCGGAAGCGGTAGCCGAAACGATCACAGTATAATCCATTGCCCCATATTTTTCAAGCACCTTTTGTACGTTGGCTACGGTGGATTTTTTCTGTCCAATGGCCACATAAATACAATAAACCGGCTTGCCCTCATCGTAAAATTCTCTTTGGTTGATGATGGTATCTATAGCAATAGCAGATTTACCGGTCTGACGGTCAGCTATAACCAGTTCCCTTTGGCCCCTGCCAATAGGAATCATAGCATCTATAGCCTTTATCCCTGTTTGTAGGGGTTCATTAACGGGCTGCCTGTATATCACACCCGGTGCTTTACGTTCTAAGGGCATCTCGTAAGTATCGCCGGTAACTTCACCTTTACCATCAATCGGTTCACCTATGGTATTGATGACCCTACCGGGAAAACCTTCTCCAACATCCAGTGAAGCAATTCGCTTCGTTCGTTTTACCCGTTCGCCTTCCCTTACCTTTTCCGAAGACCCCAGAAGTACTGCACCTACATTATCTGCTTCCAGGTTCAGAGCAAT
>CAYNPZ010000038.1:0-9063 GCA_964399175.1 uncultured Bacteroidales bacterium
ATTTGCCTGCCTGCCGGCTGGCAGGGTGCTTCGTATTTTCATGATCCTGCCTGGTTTAAAAGTTTTCAACCTAGTACCAGTTTACTTTTCCCTTTCGGTAACCTGAAACAAAATATACTTTCATCCCGGTTTGTATAAAATGTGTTGTCCGAAAGCTGCAACGGATTATCCACGCGTGCGAAAGAGGTTTTCCCGTCTGAATGTGCCAGTCGTGCGCCATCAACCTGTTTATTAATCTTAACCGTAAAACGGCTGGTGGAAAAGGGGGCGTCAATCTGCAGCGCATTTTCTGAGGTTTGAAAACGGGTCAGCTTCTTACAGGCCCAGTAACGTGCAATTTCGCTGTTCTTCATCCAGATCAGGTGATTGTATTTTCTATGCAATCGCTTGACAACCGTCTTAAAGATATTGAACCCCAGCTTTGTGCCGTTGTAATAAATACCCGGCCAGTGGCAAACCATAAGAGCCGGTTGACCGGATTCAATGACGTCCACCATCCTGCCTTTCTGGAGATCGGCTGTGATGAAGCGATCGGCACTGCCGGGATTCAAACCATCCCAGCCGCCAAACCAGTCACCGGTGCACCCGATGATGCTAACGCTGCATCGCGGATCATCTGTATCAAGGCCGGATACATGGAACAATTCAGGTTCCACGCTTTGTTCAGGGTCTGTCCGCAAATCTCTGAAGAAATGGGGTATCTCCGTCTGAAACACATCCCGGCAGGCTTCCAGGGTGCCCATGGCCAGGTTATCCATATTCCGGCTCCCAAAGCCACCCGGGGTTGTGATGCCTTCGCAGGGAAGATCAACCTTTTTCAGTATGTCAAGCGCATAGGCAATATAATTTGCCAACACATCGGAACTCTTGTCCTGACTCCACTCCCAGTTCTCCATATACTCAGGCGTTGCATGGGAATAGGGTATTCCGGTACGTGTATTGATTACACGGGTATGGCTAATCATCTCCGGATGGATGTCCCAATCCGGCATCATAAAATCCCTTACCAGCCTCAGACTCTTTTTCAGCTCACCGGTTGACCAGCCTGGTATGAAACGGTGGAGCCATCCCGTACATGCCGGATAAGGCACCATGCTGTACTTTCCCTTGACACCGTGGCTCCGGCACCATTCACCAAACTCCCTGACAAAATCATCGGGAATTTCCGGTGGGAGCTTTTTCCAGTCTTGTTTGTACTGGTCCGGAAATACCTCTTTAAATTGAGGTATGCCATAATAAGCCATATTTACCAGGGCCGTGGAATCGTCGATAATAAAACTCAGCGGCACCCGGTTGCAGGGATTGAGCACTTTCACCGAATCATCCGCTAAATTCCTGACAAAGGATAGTCCGCTGCCTGCGGCAACAAAGCCAGCCATGCCGGCAGCCAGATTTTTGAGGAATGTTCTTCTTGATAGATCAACCATGGTTTGAAGGTTTAAATAAACATGTAAAGCAATTGAAGCAGAGTTCTGCCTTACCCTTCAAATCTACAAAAAATTATTCTTCAGAAAAACTCCTCAGCAGACGGCGGTAGGCTGAAAAGACATTGGCTCTGGAGACAAAGCCCAGATATTTGCCATCCTGCAGCACCGGTAGGTTGTAATGTTTGGTGGTCTGGAATTTCTTGGCCACCTCTTCCATAGATTCGTCAGGGTGTACAATGGTATTGGGCATATACATCAATTCCCGTACGTAGGTGTGATCATATTTATCGCGGTCGAACATAATGTGCCGGATATCGTTGAGGAATACGATACCCTTCAGATTCTCCTCATCATCAAGAACAGGAACGATGTTGCGTTCCGATTTGGCGATCACTTTCACCAGATCACCCAATGTGGCATTTTCATGGATGGGTTTGAAGTTTGTTTCAATCAGATTCCGGACTTTCAGAATGGTGAGGACCATTTTGTCCTTATCATGGGTAAACAGCTCACCACGGCGGCCAAGCTGATAGGTATATACCGAATAACGTTCAAATATGCGGGCGAAAGCGAAAGAAATGGTAGCAGTGATCATTAGCGGAAAGATAAGGGCATATCCGCCGGTGATCTCTGCAATGAGGAACATACCAGTTAGGGGAGCATGTAAAACCCCGGCTATCAAACCTCCCATCCCGGCCAGGGCAAAATGGCTGCCCGGCAGATAATCTACCCCAAAAAAGTTGAATACTTTGGCAAAAAACAAACCACTGTTAACTCCGGTAAAAAGCGTAGGGGCAAAGATGCCTCCAACCCCACCGCTGCCAAAAGTGATGGAAGTGGCAATAACCTTCAGAAAAATGATTAGCAGAAAAAACAAGAATATTACATAAATGTTATCCTGTAATCCATAAAAAAGGCTTTTCTCAAAGAGATAGCTAAAGTCGCCATGCAAACAGGCATTGATCGATTCATAACCCTCACCGTACAAGGCAGGAAAGAAAAAAATGATCACTCCGAGTGCCACACTACCTACAATCCATTTGGTGTAACGGCTATTTATACGGTCGAAGGTCTGTTCTACTTTTTTGTACATCCGGGTAAAATATACCGATACCAAACCTGTAAATACCCCAAGAATGATATAAAAAGGCACTTCACTTATTACAAATTCTTCACTAATTTCTGCGGGGACCAGTACATTCATGCCCAAAAACAGATAGGAGGTCAGGGCTCCGGTAAGAGAAGATAATAGCAAGGGAATGAGAGAAGACATGGTAAGATCCACCATCAGTACTTCAAGAACAAAGACAATTCCCGCAATGGGGGCCTTAAATATAGCCGACATGGCACCCGCACTGGCGCAAGCCAAAAGTAGAAGTATCTGCCTGTAATTTAAGCGGAAAAGCCGGCCTACATTCGAGCCCCAGGCAGCACCGGTTGCAACAGTCGGACCTTCCAGTCCTACCGATCCGCCAAAACCTACCGTCAAAGCACTGGTCACTATCGAGGAATACATGTTATGTGGTTTGATCCTGCCTCCACTCTTGGAAATACCAGCCAGCACAATAGGAATACCATGGCCTACACCCTTTTTCAGAATGAAATGCATAAAAAGAATGGCCACCAAAATTCCAATTGCGGGTAACACAACATAAAGGTAGTTTTGATATTGCTCAACAAAGCCACTGGTTACAAGGGTCTTTATAAGATGGACGGCATTTTTTATAAGTACAGCAGCAATCCCTGAAGTGAACCCTACAACGACGCTTAGGATCATTATGAATTGGGTGTCGCTAATATGCTGTCTTCTCCAAACCAGAAATCTGCTAAGCCGCGTAGGTTTTTTCATAACGAACACAAAAATAATATTTACTTTTTATCTTATTCCAAATTAACTGAATTTTTTATCCGCATCTTAATATGAACGGGATTGAATAAAGTCTAAGTTACACTGAATTTTAGTTTATTCCCGTCATATCCCATCAGATAATAAATACCATTAACATCAAAACAGGTGATTATTTTTCATAACAGAATTCTTTTTGAATAATTCGGTTTAAATACAGGATTTTTGCCTTTGCAGAGAATTCGAAAAACAAAATGAAAAACCGGGTGTTGTATTGTAAATTTAAACATTTATATAAGTTTGTGAAGAATCAAAAAGGGAAACCATATGCTGGATTTCAACAGATATATACTGGATAACGGACTAACCGTTATTGTCCACAGGGATGATTCAACGCCTATTGCCACTGTTAACCTGCTTTATAATGTGGGTGCCAAGCATGAAAACTCCGAGCGCACAGGTTTTGCGCATTTATTTGAGCATCTGATGTTCGAAGGCTCGGTTAATATTGCCTCATACGACATACCGCTCCAGAAAGCGGGAGGAGAAAACAATGCCTTTACCACCAACGACATTACCAATTATTATCTAACCCTGCCAGTGCAAAATATTGAAACTGCCTTTTGGCTGGAATCCGACAGGATGCTTGGGCTTGACCTTTCCAAAGAAAAAGTGGAGGTACAAAAAAATGTAGTCATTGAAGAATTCAATCAGCGGTATCTGAACCAGCCTTATGGAGATGCCTTTTTTCTGCTCAGGCCCATGGCTTACAAGGTTCATCCCTATCAATGGTCCACCATTGGGAAGGATCCTGCCCATATTAAGAATGCATCGCTGGAAGAGGTGAAGGATTTTTTCTATCACCATTATGCCCCAAATAATGCTATTTTAACCATTGTGGGGAACGTAGACCCGGAACAAATAAAAAACCTTGCCGAAAAATGGTTTGGAGAAATTCCCCGACGGGATATTATACAAAAAGAGATTCCCGAGGAACCCAAACAGGAGGAACATCGCCAACAGGAAGCTGAAAGGGACGTTCCTCACAGTGTACTCTATAAAGCTTTCCATATGTGCTCGAGAAACCATCCCGATTTTTATGCCACCGATCTGACCTCGGATCTTCTGGGCAACGGCAAGTCGGCACGATTATACCAAAACCTGGTAAAGAAGAAGCAAATATTCGGTACCATCGATGCCTTCATAACAGGAGATGTGGACGCGGGACTGGTTCTCATTTCAGGAAGTCTTTCCGAGCATATGGACATGGAAACTGCTGAGGAGGAACTCAACCGGGAACTGAATGAATTGAAGGAAAAAAGTATTGAGGAAGAAGAATTACAGAAAGTAAAAAACAAAGTGGAGGCTATCAATACTTTCAGCAGAACCAGCGCCCTTCACAAAGCCATGAACCTTTCTTTCTATGAATTGCTGGGAGATGCAAACAGAATCAACCATGAAATCCAGAATTACCGGAAGGTTACAACGGACGATATACAGCGTGTAAGCAGTGATCTGCTGGATGAAAAAAACACCTCCACATTGTATTACCATGCAAAAAATAAATAGTTATGGGAAATATGGAAAGAACCAGGCAACCTGAAATACAAACAATCGATACGGTACCGGTCAAATCGGCCACCCATTTTAGTCTGTCCAACAATATCCCGGTGTATTCCATCCGGTCAGGAACGGAAGATATTGTTAAAATAGACCTGCTGTTCCGGGCAGGCAACTGGTTCCAGCCCAAACCCATGATAGCACAGGCAGCCAACGAGATGCTCAATGAAGGATCGGAAAAATATACCTCGGAGGAGATAGCCGGAAAATTCGATTACTACGGAGCCTTGTTAAAAACCAATGCCAACAGGGATGTGGCAACCATATCCATGATCACGCTAAGGAAATACCTGGATGAAACCCTGGAGGTGCTTTCAGATATTCTGATTCATCCCACCTATCCTGAAAAGGAACTGAAAACCTATATCAGGCATAAGAAACAGGAATTTCTCCTTGAGCGGGCCAGGGTGAACAACCTGTCAAAGGTTAAGTTTAACGAGGCGCTCTTTGGCAACCATCATCCCTATGGAAAAATATTGCATCTGGAAGATCATGACAATGTAAAACGGGAGGATCTGGTGGAATACCACAGCAATTATTACAATTCAGCCAATTGTGAGATCCTGTTAACCGGAATGATCGACGATTCCGTGCACCAAACTGTGGATAAATTTTTGGGAACCTCCGGTTGGAAAAAGAAAGGTAAAAATCATGCACCCGACTATGTGCCCTTCACAACCAGTGAGCATGAGATTTTTACACCTAAAGAAAATGCCGTTCAATCGGCCATCCGCATAGGCAAGATCGTATTCGGCAAACATCATCCGGATTTTCCAGGTCTGCAGGTGGTCAATACCATACTTGGAGGATATTTCGGTTCCCGCTTAATGAAAAAAATACGCGAAGAAAAGGGCTATACTTATGGGATCCACTCCTTACTGGTACCACTTGTGAATGAAGGATATTTTGTAATTGTATCCGAAGTGGGTGCAGGTGTTTGCCGAAAGGCAATATCTGCTATATATGAAGAAATTAAAAAGCTTAGCCAGGAAAAGGTGGATCAGGAAGAACTGAACATGGTGAAAAATTATATGCTGGGCCAGTTATTTAGGGCTTTTGACGGTCCTTTGCCCACTTCATCCACTTATCTCAACCTGATAGAGCTGCGCCTGAAAGAAGACTATTATCAGCGGGTAGTAGATACCATTAACCAGATTACCCCCGATGAAATCCAGGATCTGGCCAACCGATACCTGAAGGAAGATGAGATGATCCGTTCGATTGCAGGTAACTGTGAGTAAAACATGCTTTAATGAATAAGTTCCGAATCCACGGTTATATTGTTCTTGTTCTTTTGCTGCTATTGTCTGATAAGGTTTGCTCACAGACAGATATTTCTGCACCGGTATTGAAAAATGCAAGTGTCGTTAATATGGATGGAGATGTAAGGTTAACGTGGGAATTAACGGATACCATAAACAGCAATATCATTATTTCAAGGGATTCTCTTGATATAAATGCCTTTACCCGCATTCATTTAATAACCGATACAAGCACAAAATCCTGGATAGACCGTAATTCAGGAGCCAATAACAGGTCCCGGGCGTACAAATTGAATTATGACCTGGAAGGTATCGGCTCTCCTTCAAGCAATGAATTCAATACGATACATTCAGAAATTGATTTTGATATATGTCAAAAGAAAATTCAATTAGCATGGACCAGGGATGTGACTCGTCCTACTCCTGAATGGATGAATTTTTTTAATATAATTCAATATCTTCTATACGATCAGACCTTTATCTATTTAAGACCATCAAGGTCATTGGTATTTAATGATGATACTACTACAAAAATAAATTCATGGAATATTTATCGATCAACAGATGACAATGATTACAAAAAAATTGGCAATGTTAGCGGAGATACCATCTATACGGATAATGGAATTGAATATAATCACACATACAAATATTACATTGAAGGTGTGCAGAAAGCTGATACTAGTGTTAAAACAAAGTCAAACCGGGTTATGGTAAATACCAGAATGCCAAAATCGCCATCTTATATTAGGTTCAAAAGTTTAAATTCCCAGAACAATGAAAACACTCTAAAATTTGAAATTTCTGAAGACTCAGAGCAGGAAAACTATATATTATTAAGAAAAACTCCACAGCAATCTTATGACACTGTCAATACATTCAATACAAGTAATAATCAGATAAACTATACCGATGAAGGAGTAAATAATCAAAAAGAAGTCTATTATTATCATTTAGCATCGGTTAATCCATGCGGTGCACTTACCACCCGTTCGGATACGCTTAGCACCCTGCAATTGAAAATAGAAAAACAGAACCTGAACAATGTTTTGGAGTGGAATACGAGAAACAATATACCCGGTTCCACCATCAGATATAACATCTACAGAAAAATAGGCAACGAAGAAAATTTTGAACTACTAACCACAAGCCATCAGGATTCCTATACAGATACTCAGTTGGAGAACTTTCGCGGGCAGGGCAAAAGTGCTCAATTCTGTTACTTCGTAGAAGCTGAGATTGATCATCAAAACGGAAGTCAATCGGTGGTCACTTCAGAAACTCAATGTGTGTACATCAAACCCCGGATATTCATCCCCAATGCCATCATCCCCAATGATCCCAACAACAATAAATTTAAGCCAGAATTTACTTTTATACCCCGGAATTATCTGATGATCATCTATGACCGCAACGGAGCCAAGGTATTTGAATCGCATAATCCCGGTAATGCCTGGGAAGGACAGATTCGCGGAGGCAAAAGGGCGCCCGGCGGTACTTATATATACTACCTGGAGGTAAAAAATCCGGGACAACAGATCATCAGAAGAAAAGGGGAGGTAACCGTTATTTATCAGAGATGATCACTCTTTGATTATCATTTACCTCTGACCGTTCATAAAAGTGCCCTGCAATGACCGGCAAGAATAAAATCCCTAAAATATAAAGCGACTTTCAGATAATAAAAGACCAATTCCAAAGTTTTTATATATATAGAATTTTAGTGACCGTATAATATTGAAACAGGCTTGTATCATGTAACCTTTGCAGTTTCTCAATATTTTTGTAAAAATAAATTTTTATATTAGCATCGTGGATCAAGCCATTTGATTCCAAAAGGATTTATTAATGAGCACCAAGGTAGTTAAAGAAAACAAATACATAGAGGAGCAATTTAAGGAGCTGTATGACAGTTGCTCCCAAAGCATGAATGAAGAGGATCTGGCACTTGTCAAAAAGGCCTTTGACCGTGCCCATACCATGCATGACGGTGTTCGTCGCAAATCCGGGGAACTTTTCATCCTTCATCCCTTATCTGTTGCGAAAATCGTACATGACGAAATAGCCCTGGGTGCGGAAGCCGTAGCGTGTGCCCTGCTTCATGATGTTGTGGAGGATACACCTTCCACCATCAATGATATAAAGAAAGAATTCGGTGAAAGAATTGGCGTGATCATTGACGGGCTGACCAAGATATCCGAAGTCTTTGGCAGAAAGAATTCCCTGCAGGCAGAGAACTTCAGGAAAATCCTTATGACCCTCTCGGAAGACGTTAGGGTGATCATCATCAAGCTTGCCGACAGGCTGCATAATATGAGGACACTGGATTCCATGCCTCCAAACAAACAGATCAAGATCTCCGGGGAAACGATCTATTTCTACGCACCCATTGCCCATCGCCTCGGACTATATCGCCTCAAAAACGAACTGGAAGACCTTAGCCTCAAATATCGCCACCCCACCAAATATCAAGAAATACAGGATAAATTAAAAAAAACCGAAGAAAAAAGGAGCAAAGAGATTCAGGAATTCCTGGATCCCATCAAAAAGAAGCTGGATGAAAATAACATAACCTACGAACTGGTGGCTAAGCCCAAGCCGATATATTCCATCTGGAATATGATGCAGCAGGAAAACCTTGCCTTCGATGAGCTCTCCAATGTTCTCAACATCCGAATTGTTGTCCACCCTACACCCTTTAAGGGAGAAAAAGCCCAATGCTGGGATGTCTATTCCCTTTTAACCGACATATACGTTCCTAAACCTGAACGCATAAGGGACTGGATCAGCGCTCCGAAATCCAATGGCTATGAAGCGCTTCATGTCACGGTGATGGGTCCCCGGGGCAAGTGGATGGAGGTTCAGATCCGGACCAAAAGAATGGACGATTTTGCCAAGAAAGGCTTTG
>CAYNPZ010000038.1:9073-27163 GCA_964399175.1 uncultured Bacteroidales bacterium
GAAAAAGAGCGGAACAACGCCCTCGACCATTGGCTTTCACGAATCAAAGAACATCTTGATAATCCCAAGCCCGACACCATGGAATTCCTGGATGAATTCCGTCTGAATCTTTTTGCTTCCGAAATATTCGTCTTTACTCCCAAAGGAGATGCCAAACGGTTGCCGGCCAAGTCTACGGCCCTGGATTTTGCCTACGAAATTCATTCGGAAGTGGGGAACACAGCCATCGGGGCAAAAGTCAATCACCAGCTTGTTCCTTTAAGCCAGGAACTGCAAAATGGTGATCAGGTGGAGATATTGACATCGGACCACCAGAAAATCCAGAGAGAATGGCTCAATTATGTAACCACCGCCAAGGCAAAAGCCAGCATTACCAATGCCATAAAGGCCGAAACCAAAAACCGGACATACAAAGGGAAAAAAGAACTGGAAAAGACATTGGGCCATTTCGGATTAACCCCCAATTCCAACATCCTGAGAAAACTGCTGGAAGCTTACGAGGTGAATTCCAAAGAAGAACTGTACAGTAAGATCGGAAGCGGAATCATTTCCCTGGATGGCATTGACAAGATTATCAAGAAACATTCACGTAACAAATTTATCCGCTACTGGGGCTTGCAAATATCCAGGACAGCCAACAAAACCATGCCCCGGAACAGAAAGAGCAACTATACCAGCCAAAAATCCAAAGAAGATTTCGACTACAAATCCCCCTACATCATCAGGGAAAAACCCGATGACAATCAGTTGCCCTATCAGATAGCCGAGTGTTGCCACCCCATTCCGGGCGATGAGGTGGTGGGTTACAAAATGCCCAATTCCAGCACAATTATCGTTCACAAGGCCAAATGCCCCACAGCAATCAAACTGATGTCGAGCCAGGGGCAATATATCGTTCCTGCCCAATGGACAACACATACCTATCTCTCATTCCTTGCCAAGCTAAGCATTAAAGGAATTGACAGAATCGGCATTGCCAAAGACATCACAGCTGTGATAACAAATGAACTGAATGCCAATATCAGGAAGCTTAACATCGATACCATTGACGGCATGTTCGAAGGGTATATTGAATTGTACATACACAATGTAAGCGACCTGAACAACCTCATCTTAAACCTCAGTAAGCTTAAGGGGATTGATTCCGTCAAACGAATCGAGGACGTATAACCCGAATAATTCTGAACAAGAAATTGCGCTCCCACGGCAAAATCATTGTTTAACATTTTTATAAACAAAGGTTGCCCTTATTTTGTCAACACAACAGTATTGAAATTATTTTTTTTTAAAATAATTCTAAATAATTTTGTCAAGTCTTAGAATTTTATTTTAAATTTAACCTAAATAAAAATAATTATAGGGACCAAGCTATGGTATGTAGTGAAACCAAAGAAACGGTAAAAAAAATATTCACTGATTACCTTGAAAGACGAGGACACAGGAAGACACCCGAACGGTATGCCATACTTGAGGAGGTTTATTCACGCGACAATCATTTCGATATAGAAACCCTGTACATTTCCATGAAAAATAAGAATTACAGGGTTAGCCGGGCCACTCTTTACAATACCATTGAGTTGCTCCAGGAAAGCAATTTGGTGGTCAAACATCAGTTTGGTAAAAATATTGCCCAGTTTGAAAAGGCATATCAGTGCAGTCAGCATGATCACCTAATCTGCCAGGAATGCGGGAAGGTTATTGAGTTCTGTGATCCAAGAATACAGGAAATACAGGACACCGTTTCAAATTTGATGGAATTTGATATCGAATATCACTCTCTTTATTTCTATGGCTTGTGCAAGGATTGCAAAAACAAAAAAATAAACAGAAAAAAATAAATCGAACAATCTTTTAAAAAACATTAAAAATCCCCTTTGATTGAAAGGGGATTTTTTTATTTTTAAGATTTGCATTCAAATTAAAATATACTAAAACAATGAACATGAAAATCAATGTTTTATTAGGGTTACAATGGGGAGATGAAGGAAAAGGTAAAATCGTTGATGTTTTTGCACCGCAATACAATGTAATTGCCAGATTTCAGGGAGGACCGAATGCCGGTCATTCTCTTGAATTCGATAATGTTAAACACATTCTGCATAACATACCTTCGGGGGTTTTTCATGAGCGCATACTTAATATTATTGGTAACGGCGTGGTTATTGACCCGGTGATTCTCAGGCAGGAAGTGGAAGAGTTGCAGGAAAAGGGCGTAAACATCAACAACAACCTGCTGATCTCCCGAAAAGCCCATTTGATTCTGCCAACACACAAGATACTGGATGCCGCTTCCGAAGCCTCAAAAGGTAAATCCAAGATTGGTTCCACACTAAAAGGCATCGGACCTACCTACATGGATAAAACCGGACGTAACGGCCTACGCGTGGGTGACATTGAGGACAAAAACTTCCTGGAAAAATATGAATTCCTGAAAAACAAGCATAAAACCCTTCTGAAACAGTACGATTACGAGTACGAGCTGGAAGAAAAGGAAAAAAAGTGGTTTGAAGCCATTGAGTTTATGAAAACATTCCGCTTTGTGGACAGCGAGCACAAGATCAATCAACTGATGAACGAGGGAAAGTCAGTACTGGCAGAAGGAGCTCAGGGTACACTTCTTGATATTGACTTTGGTTCCTACCCTTATGTTACTTCTTCCAATACCATTTGTGCGGGAGCATGTATTGGCCTGGGAGTTTCCCCCCGAAACGTGGGCAACGTATACGGAGTATTCAAGGCATACTGTACACGCGTAGGCAGCGGACCCTTCCCCACGGAACTCAACAATGAGGAAGGTAAAAAACTCCAGCAGCGGGGTAATGAATATGGTGCAACCACAGGAAGACCCAGACGCTGCGGCTGGCTCGATCTGCCCGCATTAAAATATGCAATTATGCTTAATGGGGTCACCGAGCTGCTTATGACCAAAGCAGATGTACTGAGCAATTTCAGTAAGATTAAAATATGCACAGGATATAAAATAAAAGGCGAAGAAATCAATTTTTTCCCCTACAACCAGTACCAGATTGAACAACCAATATACCGCGAATTTGAAGGCTGGGATAAAGATATTTCCATGATTGACAATTTTGACGATCTTCCCGCATCCTTTAAAGATTACGTCAAATTCATTGAAGATCAAACCGGCGTACCCGTAAGCCTGATATCAACGGGGCCTGACAGAAAACATTTGATAAGGAAATAAAAAGATAATATTTCGCTTCATCAGAATAAGATGGCCACGAATGCACGGATGAAATAATCATTCGTGCATTCGTGGCATTTATTTGTTTGCGACCTGTGAATTTTTGGTCTTACCGCCGTAGACGGCAGATAGCGAATTGATCCGCGGTGTGGATAGGATTCAGATTAATCTCCGAGACGCGAGCATCGCGTCTACTGCTGCCACAGCTGCTAAATAACCACTCATCCCTTCTTCTCGGTTTCTCGTCTTCAACTATATTTTGCCAGATTATTTGCTTTCCTACCAATCGCTGAGACACGGCATGTCTCTACAAATGATATCCCTTCAACTTCAAACCTTCAAACGCTTTGTCAAACTCCTGTCAAACATCAAACTTTCAAACGCTTTTATGTGGTTAATCCATCTTATTGGGTTTCTCCAGGCCGTAGCCGGAAGTTTTATCTTCCCGTTTCAGCAGGAAGGCAAAGAAAAGCCCCAACACTCCAAGTAATGACAACATTAGCATCGGATTGGTATAATCCATGGGGGTCAGCACTTCAGCGCAATAGTTACCGTTTTGCAGGTTGAAATACCGGTAACCCGCATCCTGAACTACCCCATCACCAATGTCAATATTCATTTCACCTTTATCGTTCGTGCGGATGTTTTGTTTTTCTCTATAGACAATCTCATTGTTTTTGCGGTTGTATACGCTAATCAGGGCGTCAAACCTTTCACCGGAAATAATTTCACCAGAGCTTCGGTAAACCCCGGAAAAGGTCTGCTCATGATTGATGAGACCCAGCGGCTCCTCAACAACTTTAGCTTCAGATTCTTCATCCAGATTTTTAATCCTGATCCCCAAATCATATTGATCCAGTTTCACCTTCTCAAATTCAGCCTTACTGATGATATCTCCTTCACCCAATCGTATCCGGTATTCGCCGTTCCCATCGGATTGTACTTCATGAATGGCTCTCCATAAAATTTCCCCGGTACAACTATCAGCATGAACAATATATTTGACTTTGAATTCGGTATTTCTACCCAGATCTTCTTTCCCATGGTAATATGTACCCTGATATACTCCAAACTCCTGCAAAGATTTATATTGAGTATTGGTCAATTCAATCTGATAATTGGGATTCGAAGAATCAAGCACCATACCAATCAGAATGGGAAGGGCCCATAATCCGAGGTTTTGAACAGAGAACATGGCCCCATAGGCAGTTCCGATCTTGTTTTCTCCCACAATTTTGGTTACAGCCGGCCACATGGCAGCAGGCACCAATGAAAACGCCACACCCAGTATGAAGACCGGTATATACGGAGGTATCATGGTCTTGGCAAACATCAGGTGGGACGCAATCAAAAGCATCGATCCCAGGTACATCAGTGTTGCGCTCTTACCCTTATAATCGGCGATCCAACCAAACAAAGGAGTAAGCAGAATGGTACCGTACATCAAAATTGAAGAAATGTTGCTGCTGAGCTGCCTCCCCAAATCATATTTATTCATCAGCAGATCGGGGGCATACTTGACAAATGGGAATACAGCAGAATAAAAAGTGACACAAAGCAGGGTGATGTATATAAAAGTAGGATTGGTAACCAGAAATTTCAAATCCCTCCACTTGAATTCATCTTCCGGGTCATGGGGTATGGTTTCACGAATCTGACGGTCGATCTTGACATCCATGAATATGTAGATAATGAAAGTCAGCAGACCGATCCAAAGCAACATGACACCAAACCAGATGGCATTGGTCCACTGAACTTCAGCAAGCATTGGTGAAAGGTTGAGCGCCAGGGCAGTGCCCAGTCTTCCAATGGCCAGGTTTAAACCAAGGGCCAATGCAATCTCTTTTCCTTTAAACCATTTCACGATTACCTTGGAGAGCACCACGATGCTTGTTTCGGCTCCGAGACCAAAAATGAAAAAACCAAGATACATCATCTTCAAAGCAGGTGAAACATCGGGCCAGAAAGAATTCATGAACTCATAGGCAAATCCTCCGCTCAGGTAAGCATCAGAGGCCCCGTAAGCTGTAATTGTAGTTCCTATAGCCATCAAAAGGATAAAAACAAATCCTGTTATCCGGATGCCGATCCGGTCCAGGATAATTCCGCCCAGTACGGCCATAAGGAGGAAAACATTCGGCACAGAATACGCCGACATAAAGGTGCCGTATTCGGAGGAGGAAAACCCAAGATTTTCCTGCATCAGGTCTTTCAACGGGGACAGGGCATCATAAAAATAATAATTGAAAAACATAACGGCACTGGTCAGTACCAGTACCAGCCAACGCATGAATACAGAGTCCTTGAGCGTTCTTTTTGCCATCACAGTGTATTTTATGAATTCTCAAAAAATAGTCGCACCAAATCTAAAACTTTTACACAACTTCCCAAATGATATACAAAAGCAGGGAGGTAAAAAAAAAGAGAAAGGCCCGGTTTGACCTTTCCCTTGTAAGAATTTTTCCTGAATACCTCGTGTTAAGTTCTTTTTTTCTCCAGAATCATATTCCTTCGATGGCACTTGTAATTATGAAGTGATCAGGTCGTCCTCGCTGTCTGTAGAAGTGCGGGGCGTAGGCATTTTATATTTATTGAGCTTGGCCGGATTGTCGGCATAGATGATTTTTGCCATATCGCTGACGTAAAGTAGCATATCATATACTTTATTCAGCCGGTCTACCCGTTCGTAGGTGAGTGAGGGCCTTTCTTTCTTGTACATTTCCTGCTCGTTATTTGCCTCTGTCAGTTCCCGGTGTAATTCGGGCAGGGAATCGATAACCTGAGGATTTATACCGGCTTCAATCAACTGATCTTTGTATTTGGCAGCTGTTTTAGCCAGTGAACCCATGAATTCAATCATCTTGCGCTGATTGCCGCGTGCTTCAGCGATGTCATTAAATCCCAGCTGATTTTTTATGGATTCATTGCCGTCAAAAGCACGGCGTGCAAAAAAGGCTACAGTTTTAAAGGCCTCATTGCATTTTTCCATACTTTCCCTTACATGATCGGTAAGCTGGGTCTGCTCATCAATGGCCACGTCATCCGACTTTATTTGGTTGACGGCATCAATACCAGTCTTTAACTGGTTAACGAAGGGGGAACCAAAGGTGCTGTCGAAGGATTTAAAATCTTCAATATCTTCTGGCAAGAAGGATACTACAGAGTTACCATACTCTATTAACCTGCCATCACTGATGTTAAACTTTCTGTTGTTTAGGCTCATAATTTAAAATTTTTGAAGTTAATAAATATAAAATGAAATGATATAGAGAGTTTTTTTCGTCGATAATGGAAAGTGATTTTATGATTGTCAGATATCCCCCTGTATTGGTTATATCTTTTAATACCCTGGCGGATGACTGGAATAGCTTGGCGGGCTATTCCGATAGCCTGGCGGGATATTCAAATGGTTGAGCATTATCCGCCAGTCTGATCTAATAACTGTTAATCACATGTTAAATACTGTCTGATAAATTTATAATGCCCGCCAATAAAGAATTACTCCCCGCCAATTTTTATATCTTTCCCGCCAACATATATTTATTATCCGCCAACGATTATTTACTATCCGCCAATACATGAATACTATCCGCCAGTTAAATTTTGCTATCCGCCAATGACTGTTTAATTATTCAGTAGAAATTTAAATAGTCATTATGTATATAAAAATATGCACCAAGAAAATGAATTCATTCCTTTGTACAGGATAATTGCCCGCCTGACAATTAAAACCGGTAAAAAGTTATTTTATATTTTCCACTGGTCATTCGAGTTTCTGATCACCATGTCAAAGAACGAATTGAATTGATTGTTGAACTCAAAAATCACCTGAGTTTGTTATTCCTTTAACAAAGGTACGACATTTTCCGATGAAATTCAGTGGAAAATGTAACTTTTTTTATTTTTTTTGTTTTTTTCAGTTATAATCAACGTTCCACGTAAATCCAGGCGGTTTTTTCAAAATTCCGCCTTATCTGCTTCAAGGTATTTAACGCCTGTCGCCAACTGTTAAACGACTCCACAGAGATCAGATGAAAATCATATTCATTGCGTAATATTTGCGTATCAAATCCTTTCTCCTGCACATACCGGTTGTAAGAATTTAAATATTCCCTGGTTTTAAAGCTCCCTACGATGATGTGAAACCTGTAACCGGTGGACGAGCGTTGCGGCTGCTCCCTGATTGAATCCAGTAATTGTTGGTTTCTTCTTTGTAATGACGATAACTTACTTTTAAGTTCCTGAATGGAATCCATGAGCCTTAAACTATCTTGCTTCTTCTTATAAATCAGCAAAGAATCCCTTTTGTTGGAAAACAAATCTTTCTTCTCGAAAAAATCGCATGATTGGGTTAATGGGATGACCAATATGAGTATAATCAATAGTTTTTTCATGAGAATGATTTTTATGATTCATCAACAACAAAAATAATCAAAAAACTGATATTTAAAAAATTAAACAAAAACAAGATAAACCGTATAGAAAAATATGCTTCCAATTTTCTGAATGAGTGAAAATATTGACTAAAATTAGCAAGAATAAACAAAACATATTATTTATTTTTAAATTTGAAACATGTAAAAAAACATCCTTTTTATGCAAACACTAATTAATCTGTTCGAGAAAAAAGTCGGTGAATATTCTGGGAACCCCATTTTATGGGAGAAGCAGGATGGCAATTACGTTAGCACTACTTATTCTGAAACCAGGGAAAAGGTTCACAAGTTTGCAGCCGGATTGATGAACATGGGCGTGAAAAAAGGGGACCGAATTGCTTTGTTATCTGAGGGCAGAAACGACTGGATCATCAGTGAACTGGGCATTTTATACACAGGGGCCATCAATGTACCACTGTCAGTAAAACTGGATGCCACCACAGAACTTAAATTCAGATTATCTCACTCAGGGAGCCGGATGATCATCGTATCGAACAACCATGCATGGAAAATCGATGCCATAAAAAATGATCTGCCCGAACTGGAAAAAATCATTTACCTCGATCCCAAAGATCAATACGGAAATGATGAATTGCCCAAAGAGGAAGTTTACAATCTGGGAGAAAATTATCTGAAAACCAACAAAACAGACTTTGAAAACACTCATCAATTGGTAAAACCAGAAGATTATGCCAACATTTGTTACACATCGGGCACTACAGCAGATCCCAAAGGCATCATTTTGTCCCACCGAAATTACACTGCCAATGTGGAACAGGCCTTAACCCTGATGAACATACCTGAATACTACAAAACCTTATTGATTCTGCCACTTGATCATTCATTTGCCCATACTGCCGGGATTTATAGTTTTATAGCCAGTGGTGCCAGTATCGGAACCATTGAAGTGGGTAAAAATCAAATGGAAACCCTCAGGAACATCCCCAAAAATATCAGGGAGCTCAAGCCGAATCTTTTGTTGAGTGTACCGGCACTCGCCAAGAGTTTCAGAAAAAATATAGAAAAAAGCATAAACGAAAAAGGCAAAGGCACTGAATGGCTTTTCAGGACTGCTTTAAAAACAGCCTATGCTTACAACAAAGAAGGCTACAACAGGGGCACCGGCCTTCAGTTTATAAAAGCTCCCTTACTCAAACTATACGACAAACTTATTTTTAGCAAGATACGAGAAGGATTCGGGGGTGAGCTGGATCTTTTCATCGGCGGGGGTGCCCTTCTGGACATTGAGCTGCAAAGATTCTTCTATGCTCTGGGCATGCCCATGTTTCAGGGTTACGGATTATCAGAGACCTCCCCCATTATTTCATCCAATGCCCCCCAGAAACACAAACTGGGATCCTCGGGTTTTCTGGTGGAAAACATTGACGTTAAAATTTGTAACGAGAAAGGGAAAGAGGTTCCTCTTGGAGAAAAAGGTGAAATTGTGGTTCGCGGTGAAAATGTGATGGTAGGATACTGGAAAAACGAAAAAGCAACGAGGGAAAGCATTAAAGAAGGATGGTTGTACACCGGTGATCTGGGATATATGGACAGGGACGGATTTCTTTACGTTCTGGGCAGGTATAAAAGCCTGCTTATAGGAAATGACGGGGAAAAATTCAGCCCGGAATCCATTGAAGAAGCCCTTGTGGAACATTCTGATTACATCGATCAGTGCATGTTACACAACAATCAGAACCCCTACACCGTGGGACTTATCGTTCCAAACAAAGAGGCAGTAAAGAATTATGTAGCCGAAAAAGGACATTCAATTCAAAGCGAGGAGGGGCAAAATGAAGCCCTCAGATTGATAAAGGGCGAAGTGGATAAATTTAAGAATGGCGGCGAACTGGAGGACACCTTCCCCGATAGATGGCTACCTGCCGCTATTGCTGTGCTTGGAGAGCCTTTCACTGAGGAAAACAAAATGCTCAACAGTACACTAAAAATTGTAAGAAGAAATATTGAAAAATTCTACAACGATCGGATTGATTTTCTCTATACACCGGAAGGAAAGGATATTTTCAATCACCAGAACAAAAACATTGTAAGCCGCTTTTAAAAGTATCTACCCACACAAAGCGATCTCAAAAAAGAAACAGGTAGGACGCCACATCTCCCTGTTTCTTTCATTGCTCTTCTCTCGCCTGGAGATATTTATTTAAAAGCACGTTGGCTTGCATGTAATGCTTCTTTTTTACAAACACTTTGGTTTCACTGCCCGGGAGTGCAGCCCCAAAACCAGCTGTTATTCCCGAATGCATATCATTCCGGATGATACAGGGTATATAATGTTCTTCAAGGTAAAGCTTTATAAAACCAGCGTTAATCTGGGAACCGGTATATAAATGTGTCAATTGGTCTTCTGGCCCCATCATCAAATGAGTTTTTTAATCCTTCTTTCCTCATAATTTCACTGAACGATGGCTCTTTACCAAATCGTTTTCCATTTTAACGGCTGATCCCATGTTTTTGGTATTTAACCACCTTCTTCTGGTTATCGATTTGGCTTTTGCGCCTTTTCAGATAATAGTAGTAGGCATCCTGCGCCCTTACCCGCTTATCATTATTCTGAACGTACTTGTTATCCTGTACATTATCAAGAATCCGTGCTTTTACATTATCACGCAACTGAATTCTGAGCATTTTTTTCAGTTCTCTTTTAATCTCGGGATCATAAACAGGACAGGTTACTTCAATTCTTCTGTCCAGGTTTCTGACCATCCAGTCGGTAGAGGAAATGTAGACCCTTTCATTACCCCCATGATAAAAATAGAATATCCGGGAATGTTCAAGAAATTTATCTACAATGCTTATGGCCTCAATATTTTCACTTAAACCGGGAACTCCGGGCTTGAGCGAACAGATTCCACGGATAATCAGCTTGATAATTACCCCTGACTGGCTGGCTTCATAAAGCTTATCCATCATCTCCTCATCTACGAGGCTGTTCATCTTAATGATCATATAAGCCTTTTTGCCACGCCTTGCATTTTTTATCTCATGATCGATATGATACAGGAAATGCCGCCGGGTACTGAAAGGCGAAAGTATGATGTGATTGAATATATGCTGTTTGTAATTCTTATCAAAAAATTCAAAAACCTTCACCACATCGGAGATAATCCTTTTATCGGAGGTAAATAATCCTTCGTCGCAATATATTTTACAGGTTTCTTCATGAAAATTCCCGGTACCGATGTATGCAAAATGTTCTATCCGCTTGTTAATCTTCCTTTCTATCAGAGTCAGTTTGCAATGCACCTTAAGACCGGGGACCCCGTGAATGACCTTGGCACCAACCTCCTGCAGACGGTTCGACCAGTAAATGTTGGCTCCTTCATCAAACCTGGCCTGCAGCTCAATTACCACAATCACTCGTTTTCCGTTCCTGGCAGCGTTGATCAGGGAATTGATCACCACAGAGTCAGGAGCAACCCTGTAAAGGGTAATTTGTATTGAAGTCACCCGGGGATCGATGGCTGCCTCCCTGAGCATATCAATATAATATCTGAATGACTGATAGGGATAATGTAAAATATGATCTCTTTCGTTGATTTTCTCAAGGATGCCCTGGTGATGCTCAAAGTGCATGGCAGGGACCGGAGATTTGACCTTATTCTCCAGATGCGACTGACCAATATTGGGAAAACCTCTGAAATCCTTGAAATTGTGGTAGCGCCCTCCGGCAATGATGTTATCTTCGCGTCCAAGCCTCATCCGGCGCTGGAAATAGTTCAACAAATCCTCGGGCATAGAAGCGTCGTAAACAAATCGAACAGGCTGCCCTCTTTTTCTTTTCTCCAGGCTCAGCGACATCTTCTCCATAAAGCTCTTGGATATATCGTCGTCAATATCCAGTTCGGCGTCCCTGGTAATTTTTATGGTATAAGCCTCGGCTTTGTCGTAATCAAAAAAGGAAAAAATATCATTCAAACAATACCGGACAATGTCGTCCAGGATAATGATGTATTTCTGGTCACCAATATTGGGTAAAACCACAAACCTGGGAAGTATCTCGGTGGCCATATCAAGAAGGGCATAGCGTGTTTTGCCCGGCTCATCCTCTTTGGAAAGCTTCACGGCAAAATAGATGGGTTCATCCCTGAGATAGGGAAATTCCCGGGTGTATTGCAGCATGATCGGTACAAGAATCGGACGGATACGTTCATTGTAAAAATTCATCACAAAATTGCCCTGTTCTTCTGTCAGCTGCGTTTCATTAACCACATGGATGTTGTATTGTTTCATCTCCTTAAGGAGACCGGAATAAACCTGTTCAAACTTACGCTGTTGCTTAACAACAATATTCTGAATTTCTTGCAGCAGTTCATGAGGTGTCTTATTGCCCAGGAGTTTCTTTTTGCTCTGGAATGAGGCAATCCTTCTCACTGTTGCTACTCTGATCCTGAAAAACTCATCCCTGTTGTTGGAAAAGATTCCAAGGAACCTCATTCTCTGAATAAGAGGATTGGTGCTGTCAGCAGCTTCCTGCAGCACCCGTTGATTAAAAGAAAGCCAGCTTATTTCGCGGTTTATAAATCGTGAAGAAGTGTTATCTGAATTCATAATATCTTCCTTTGGACGCTATGCTCTTTATTCAAAAGGGCCAAAAATAAACAATTCAGTGCAATTATCCGTATTTAAAAATCCATATTCTCTGTATGATACACCTTACGGTTATCCAGATCCAAAGCAACCAGGTTTCCCATTTTGCCATATCCCTTGTAGACACAACCCGCATCAATATTCACCTGATCCTCATTCCGGCGTTCGGTCATCTGCTGTATCTGTCGGAGGGGTATAGGGGTATGTCCATGTACAAGGGAACGATTACCCGAAAGAGAAAGATCATTGTGACAATTCCTGCACCACACCATAGAACGGGTATCTCTAAAGGGTTCCTCCGCCTTAAAATTGATCCCCGCATGTACAATGAGGTAATCATCCAACGCTATATAATAAGGCATCTTCCGCATAAAATCGATGTGCGGTTCAGGCAATTCATTCATAGCAGCTTCATCCCTGTATTTGTGGGTTTCTATCCCATAACTGGCAAGGGTAGCATCTGCCCCATTGAACATCCATAACATATAGGTATCGGGTGTACGATAAAGGTAGGCATTGATCAGCATCTCCTCATGATTGCCCCTGACAGATTGTACCTGATATCCTTCATCCCGCAACGAAATGACGTAATCGATCACCTTTTTACCTGCGGGGCCCCGGTCGATAAAATCGCCCACAAAATACAATTCATCCTCTTTTCCAACCTCGAGGATGTCCTCTACCAGTTTCCTCAGGCTTTTATAACACCCATGTACATCACCAACTGCATACCTCATTATAAAACTATTTTATATTTAACAGCATATGGATCCTACTGTTCGAAATTTCATAAATAAAGCAAAACCCATGCATCAACATAAGGTCTTCCAAAAATGCAAAATTATGGGAATAAATCGATTTACGAAAATCCGGCAAATTATTCCAACTTAATGGAGCCAGTACGAATTGTTTAGTAATAATTTAATCCTGTTTTTCTGACCTTAGAAATTATCATAAAAAGTACGGTCTTTTCTGAATCTTAATATATCCTGCAACATAGAAGCGTTTACGCTAATGGAAAAGTTATAGCTCCTCCGGTAGCCTATAGGTACCCAGGAAAAGGACATAGAAAAACAATGAAGTTCCCTGTTGATGCTAACCTGGGTTGACCCGAGCTTATCTTTCTGTATGTCATAGTTGGTGCTGAAGCTGAAATCCCATTTTGAAGTAAGACTAAAACTGCCGTTCAGACCAATTGTTTGGGTGATTCGTGGTTCAAATTCCTTTTTTTGAGGATTAAATCGCTTGGAATAATTAAAGGTATAATCCAGATTCAAATTCCATGGAAACTGAAAATAACTGTAAGGGGAAACCGGTTGCTGCTGTTGTTGCTGAGTTTGTTGTTGCCCGCGTGTTTGTTGGTCCATCTGTTGCCTTTGCTGTGGCGGTTGTCCACGGCCGGCACCCGAACCGTTATCCCCGTTGCCTCCCTCGCCTCCGCTCAGATCCGTACTCATGGATACGCGGAAGTTGGTTAAACGGGCCAGCTTACCGGTTTTTTTAAATAAAGCCTTATCGATGGTATTTCCCGTGTTATCTACTGCATAAGGATCAAATCTCCCGGAAAAATTAAGGTTTAGCTGATTATCAAAAAGATTGGTTCTTCCGTTAAAATTAATGGTCGACCAGTTCAGTGAATCTGCAAAAATGTTGTAGCCGGTGTTAAAATTAAGGCTGTTCAGAAGCTTCACTTTTTTCAATTCATCCGTGGTATCGCTTTTCGATCTGACCTTCATCTCAAGGTTGTTGTTTAAACCCAGGCTGATATTTCCGCTTCTTCTGGGTGACGACGGCGGGCTGTAAACCTGTCCTTCAAAATAGGAATACTCCCTCACATTTCCTCTGGCATCCGTATACTGATCATAATAAGGGGCAGTCATATTTCCGAGGCTTGGTCTGAAACTCATACTGGCAGAAGGGGTCATAACATGCCGGATGGCCTGCACCTTGCTTTCGGGATTTTTAAACTGAAAAATACCAAAGATCTTCGGACTTGCACTAACGCTAATGGAAGGCTCTGCCGAATGAGCATACCGGAATTCCTGTATGGTATCCCTTACCACTTCGCCGACTGTAGTGTCCAATGCAGGATCAAACCGCCGGCGAAAATCCCTTTCCACATATCTCGGGTACAATACACCCTTGTAGCTGAGATTTGGGGTTATATTTACATAATTAAGCACCTTAAAATTCAGGCTGACCGGTATGCGGTGCTGAAAACCGCTTTCAAAGTCTTTATAGGTAGTCTCTGTAAACAACTTTGCTTCCTTAGCTTTGAGCCTGTTTTCCAGGTTGGCGCTATAACCTACCTGCAAATTTTCATACCAATCGATTTGCCCGTTGTTGTCCAGTCCGCGCAAAGGATATTGCCTGCTCATATTGAATGACATGCTGGGCATCGTAAAATCCACTGTTCTGCTTCTGGTGTTCTGGTTCAACCTGAGATTTCCGTTAAAATCAAACGGACCATTCGGCCAGTTGTACCGGTAACTGATACTTGACTGTCTATTACTTCTAGCTCGGTCTTGAACGGTTTGACCGTGCCGTTTAGAGTAACCCGAAGTGCTGTAATTCACATTGGCATTAAAGCTGCCATAAGGATTGGCCTTGGCAGACTGGCTGTGATTCCATGAAACCCTGAATGAACGGTTGCTCCTGTAGGCAGGAGTACCTTTGTCACCAAAAACTTCCCGCTGATAATCCATGTTTAATCGGCTGGTATACTTGTAGCGCTCGCTCAACCGATACTGCAGATTAAGCCCGTAGCTGCCGCGGGTATAGATCTGGCCTGTTAGCGTAAGATCCATGTGATCACTGATACCCAAATAATATCCTGCCTGCAGATAAAAACCTTTATCGCTCTGCTCGTTCACACTTATGTTGTTAAATCCTGAGGTCTGTTTCTGCTGTATGGGAAAAAAACCAAACGGAATACCCAAAGGCAGGGGTATATCCTCCATCACCAGGTAGGACGGCCCTGCAACAATCCGTTCATTTGGAATAACCTTCCCTTTGGTAAGCGCAATATAGAAATGGGGATGATTTTTGTCGCAGGTGGTATATTTGCCATTCTTAAAATGGAACTGGTTGCTGGCATGTTTTTTGGCAGTGGAGCCATGAAGGAAACCCTGCTGTTCTTCCGTTTGAACTCCTTTTATATAGCCTTCCTTGGTTTTAAAATTATAACGGATGATCCTGGCATCGTAAGTCTTCCCTCCTTCCTTAAAAACAGGTTGTCCCACCAGTTGTCCGGTAGAATCCTTAACACCCCTTGCAAAAACAAGATTGCTGTCCTGGCTGTATTCAATATAATCGGCAGTAAGTTCTATGTCGCCATAATCTACCTGAGCGTCACCATATAAATAAACTTTATTGTCAAACCGAGACATGACAATAGAATCTGCGGCCTGATAATCAATGTTTGTTTCTATGAAACCCTCCGTCTCATCTTCCGTATCAGAGATGGTATCATTCTGGGTTGTGGTGGTATCCTGTTGTGTAAGTGTAGTGTCCTGATTGATAAACTCAGCATAGGAATCCAGCTCATGGTGATGATCTGCGGAGGTAACTTTACCGCAAGAAGCCATTGTCAACAAAACCGGAAACAAAAAAGTTTTTAAAATATGACCTGCTAATTTTAATTGCAATTTGGATATGCTATTTTTGCATAATAACTTTTACAAAATAACCGTCAAAGCTAATGAAAATATTATATGTAATATGAGGTTTAAATTAAAAATTCATGCCAAACTATATAATCCTCTAATATATTTATTGATATTTTTCACCGTAATTCCGCTTCTGCTGAATGGGCAGGAAAAGCAGAAGTATCATCTAAAAACGGTGGTTATCGATGCCGGACATGGAGGAAGAGATCCGGGAGCGCCTGGAGGTTACAAAAATGAGAAAGCCATTGTGCTTTCTATAGCCTTGAAATTAGGTGAACAGATAGAGAAAAACTTTCCTGATGTGAATGTGATATACACCCGTAAAACGGACACACTGATACCGCTTTTTAAAAGGGCAGAAATCGCGAATAAGAACAAAGCCGACCTCTTTATCTCCATTCACGTGAATGCCAATGAGAATTCCGGTGTTAAGGGTACTGAGACATTTGTAATGGGACTACACAAAAGCAAAAGCAATCTTGAGGTTGCCAAGCAGGAAAATGCAGCCATCCTTTACGAGGAGGATTATTCAAAAACTTACCAGGGCTTTGACCCCAATTCGGCAGAATCCTATATCATCTTTTCGCTCATGCAGAACGCCTACCTGGAACAGAGCCTGAATTTTGCCTCTTACATACAGAAGAACTTTGACCAGAACATGGATTTAAAGAACAGGGGTGTGAAACAAGCAGGCTTTCTGGTACTTTATAAAACTTCGATGCCCCGCGTCCTGGTTGAGGCTGGTTTTATCAGTAATCCCGATGAAGAAAAATACCTGAATTCGAAAAAAGGACAGAAAAAATTGGCTTCTTCCATTTACGAAGCATTTAGGGAATATAAACAAAAAATTGAGAGCGAAAGCGTCATGCTTACCAGTGGTGAAGACTCCATCGCAACGCAGGACAGCGTGGTTTTCAAGGTTCAGGTGGCTGCCGCCAGCGATCCGATTCCCCAGGACTCCGATTATTTTAAGGGGTATGAAGATGTGCAGGAACACAAAATTTCTGAACAGTATAAATATACCATTGGCAGTACCACCAATTATAATAGGATACAACAACTGAAAGAAAAGATCAAAAAGGATTTTCCGGGTGCTTTCATTGTTGCATTTGAAAACAGTGAGCTCATATCGCTCGATAAGGCCCTCAGTATAATAAATAATCATTAAAAGAAACCATTCATGTCAAAAGAACTAAAAATCGGACTAATAGCAACTTTATTGATTGCACTGCTGATCTGGGGCATAAATTTTCTGAAAGGCAAGAACATACTGGCTGATAAAAACCATTTCTATGCTGTCTACAACGAAATCGGGGGACTGGAAGAGGCCAGTCCGGTGTATCTAAGTGGCTATGAAGTAGGAATGGTTGAGAAAATCACTCTTACAGGGAAAAACATGAGAGATCTGCTGGTTAGGTTTACCATCAAAAAAGATCTGAAAATTCCCAAAAACTCAAAGTGCATTATATACAACGCCGATTTAATGGGAACAAAGGCTGTTAAACTGAAATTCACCGATGCCCGGGAATATTACGAAACAGGAGATACGATCCCATCAGGATTGGAACCCAACATCACTGAACAAATCTATACGGAAATACAACCCCTGAAAAACAAGACCCAAAATATCCTTGCTTCGCTAGATACCATAATACAACTATTTAACAAGCCTACCCGCGATAACATTCAGCAATCCATAACAAATCTGCGCACCACTTCTACCAACCTGAAAAACACCTCCAAAAGTCTCGATCAGCTTTTATCCAGGAACAACCAAAAAATTGATACGATCATTAACAATGCCGAATCCATAACCACCAATCTAAAAAACAACAATGAAGCCATTTCCAACTCCTTCGAAAATATCTCATCTGTCAGTGATTCTCTTAAAAAGGCCAATCTTACCCGAACGCTTAACCACCTGGAAACTACTTTATCCTCAACCGACAGCATCATCAAAGGGGTACAAAGAGGGGAAGGATCCCTGGGCCGGCTCACCACAGAGGATTCACTTTACATTCGTCTCAATCAGACGACTCAAAATCTGAACAGGCTGATAGAAGATATCAGGGAAAATCCTGGTAAGTATATCCAAATATCCGTTTTTGGCAGAAACAAATGAAACCCGCATCCAGGAACCTTCACAACAAGAACATGAGTAACATGCGGGTTC
>CAYNPZ010000039.1:0-27090 GCA_964399175.1 uncultured Bacteroidales bacterium
TACCTCCCTGTCTGGCAGCGGATCGGCGATTTATGGCATATTCAGAGAAAAACCTGCTCCGGGAAAGGATCTTAAAAGGCATTTCACCTGGGTTGAACAGTTGAAATATTAACTTGGACAAGCCAAAACCAGTATATATAAAATCACATGATAACATCCTGTTTGGTTTTGGCTTGTCCAAGTTAGGAATAATTCGCGTTAGCTGTTTTGTGTATATATCTTGTTTTTCCTTGTTTCTGTGGAGTAGAAGCTGGCTTTCTCCGTTGATTTTACTTACAGCTTGTCAACATTTATTTGATCTAAATTGTTGTAATACCAAAATAGGTAAAAACAGGCCACATATGGATGCTGCAAAAAAACAAAACCAACACAGAAATAGATTAATACATGAATCCAGCCCCTATCTTATACAGCATGCTGATAATCCTGTCGATTGGTATCCATGGGGAAAAGAGGCTTTTGAAAAGGCCAGCAAACAAAACAAGCTTGTGTTGATAAGCATAGGATATGCAGCCTGCCATTGGTGTCATGTGATGGAGGAGGAATCGTTCAGCGATCCGGAAGTTGCAAGAATCATGAATCAGAATTTCGTATGCATCAAAGTGGACAGGGAGGAAAGGCCGGATGTAGACAGCATATACATGGATGCCGTTCAAATCATCACCGGTTCAGGAGGCTGGCCATTGAATTGTTTTGCATTACCTGATGGTCGGCCCGTATATGGCGGAACTTATTTCAAAAACCCCCAGTGGAAACAATTGCTGATGAACCTGGCGGACACTTACCACCGCACCCCGGGAAAGCTGGAACAACAAGCAAATGACATCAAAGAAGGTGTGCAAAACATTCAATTGATGGATACAGTAACCACCATTCCTGAATTCAGGGACAAAGAACTGAAAGACCGGATGGATACTATTAAACGTTTTCTCGACAATGAATATGGTGGTGTAAAGGGTACGCCCAAATTTCCCATGCCGGTATTTTATCAGTATCTTCTGAAGTACCATTTTCACACCAGTGATCAATCCATACTGGATCACGTGCTTTTCACACTTAAACAAATGGAGAAAAGTGGAATCTACGATCAGTTGGGTGGCGGATTTGCCCGTTATTCAACAGATAAGAAATGGACGGTACCCCATTTTGAAAAGATGCTGTATGATAATGCCCAACTGGTAAGTTTGTACAGCCAGGCTTATCTTTATACCCAGGAGGAACATCTGAAGGATACGGTAGTGGAAACACTCGACTTTATGCAACGGGAGATGATGTCGGATGAAAACCTGTTCTATTCCTCCATTGATGCAGACAATGAAGAAGGAGAGGGAGCATATTATACATGGACACGAAAAGAAGTTGACTATATCCTGCATTCAACCTCTGATATTGTAGAGGATTATTTTGGCATTCAGCCAGGCGGTAATAATGATGGTAGAAACGTTTTGACCAAAAACATGAGCATTGGTAACCTGGCCGAAAAGTACGGGCTTTCTGCAAGCAAAGTGAAGGATATCATACAGGAGGGAAAACGAACCCTCTGGGAGCGTAGGAAAAAACGTTCCAGGCCGGCTACCGACAGGAAAGTAATTACTTCATGGAATGCACTGGCAATTAAAGCTTTCATTGATGGTTACCGGGCTACAGCAAAGGGAAAATACCTCAGGCTTGCGCTGAACAGTGCAGAGTATCTTATCGGCTACCAGATGCAAAGTGATTATCGGCTGCGTCGCATCTATATTGACGGAAAATCAAGCGTGAATGGTTTTCTTGACGATTATGCCTTACTGACAGAGGTACTGCTGGATCTCTACCAGATCACTTTCGATGCCAAATGGGTTGACTGGGCCTACAAGTTAACCGAATATGCCCTGCGCAACTTTTCCGATGCCCGAAGCAACCTGTTGAATTACATTTCGGAACCCGACAAACAACTGATATCAAACAAAACAGAGGTTGTGGATTCAGTACTGCCAAGCTCCAACTCGGTATTTGCAAAAAATTTGTTCGCTCTGGGTCATTATTTTTATACCGATTCCTATATTGAACGCGCCAGAAAGATGCTTGCATCAGCCAACACCATGATTCCCCGGAATCCCTTGTACTTTTCAAACTGGTTGAACCTGATGTTATGGTATATTTATCCTCCTTATGAAGTAGCTATCGTAGGCAGGAAAGCAGAAGAATACAGAAAAAGATTTGAGAAATTGTATCATCCGGGGATTATTCTGGCCGGGGGAACGCATGAGGGGAACTTGCCCATTTTGAAAGATCGCTTCAAACTGGGTAAGACTCAGATATACATATGCCAGGGTCATGTATGTCAAAAACCATTAAATAATGTAGATGAAGCCATTCAAAAAATTGTTTAACCTTTCCAATCCATTTATAAAAAGTTTGCATCCTTTTTTAAAAAAGGCTTACTTTGGGGCCGCTGAATAATTTAGTGGCCAATGACTAAAAAAAAGATTGCCAGAATATTATCAGGCTTTTTTGTTGCTGTATTTTTACTGATATTGTTATCTTTTCTGGTGTGGTTTTTCCATCCTAAAAAAGCCCTGGATGTTTTCCTTCTTGATAAAACGGTACCTACACAGGAACGCAATGAACACAAATCATTTCACTGGGTACTTAACCAAAAACGTTACGTAAAACCCAACGGTGACTCCTATAAACTTAAAGAAGACTATTACGGCTTTTTTCCAACCAATCCGAAAAAACAACAATTCGATTTCAGGAGTGTATCTATACGTGATATAGATCAGATCTCCAGTAATTCTGATTTTGCCTATTACGTAGACACTTATGGGGTTTATTACAACGAGTGGGTTCAGAATTCCCAGGTAAAAATGGAATCGGAACAGAAGGTTTACGGGGGACTTAACCAAAACGACTATCTCCTGTTGAGTGCACTTATGGAAAAAGGAAAGACCATCGTAACCGAATTTGTACTGTTGAATAAAACTACCTCCCCGCTGATAAGAAGAAAAACGGAAGATTTGCTGCAATTTACCTGGGAGGGTTGGATAGGACGATATTTTTCTTCACTCAATGTAAAACAGAATCCCGGTTTCCCGGAATGGATCGTAGATCTATACGAACAACAAAGCGGAACTGAGTGGAATTTCAAGAAATCCGGGATTGTATTGATCCACAAGTACGGTACAGTAGTCGTGCTGGATGCTTCAGAGCATCTAAATGCAGATGTACCAATTATCCGGACCCAAAATAGCTTTGCTGAAAGATACCGATTACCCTCCAAAATCGAATATCCCTATTGGTTTGACGTGGTAGAAGCCAGCAACCCGGAAGATGTTGTGGCCCGCTTTGATTTATCTACCAATGCCATGGGAGATTCATTGCTTGCCGATTATGATTTAAGCAGTGATTTTCCCGCCATCATTAACCGCACCGACAATTATAGCCTTTACTATTTTGCCGGTGATTTTTGCCAGAACCCAATTTATACAGAAATATCATATTTTATTGGAATTCAATTCGTTGACTATCTATTTTATTCAGATCAGAAGGCAGACCAGGCAAAGTTTTTCTGGCAGTATTACCTTCCTTTAATGACTGGTATACTGAAAGATACCTATAACAAAATCAACCGGTAGTAATATTTGAAATTTTTTTTCTTTGTTGCTGGTTTAGGGAGAAAATGTTAAATTTGATGTACCGATGTATAGTAATTGGAAAAAGATATGAAGGATCAGGATACCAATCTTAACATCACCATCATTCAGACCAAACTTGCCTGGGAACAGACCGACAGGAATCTTGATCATTTCTATTCCAGGATTAGTGAAATTTCAGGAAAAACAGATCTTGTAATTCTTCCTGAAATGTTTACAACGGGTTTTTCCATGCAACCTGAAAAGCTGGCAGAACCTACGCAAGGCAAAACCCTGAAATGGATGCAATCTATAGCAGCGGAAAAAAACACTACTTTAACCGGCAGTTTGATTGTCAAAGAAAATAATAATTATTACAACCGTTTATTCGTTGTAGCCCCGGAAGGTGGTTATAAAATTTATGACAAAAGGCATCTCTTCAGAATGGGTGAAGAGAACAAACACTACACAGCTGGAAATAACAGGGTAATATTCAACAGAGGACCATGGAGGATAATGCCCCTGATCTGTTATGATTTACGATTCCCGGTATGGAGCAGAAATCAAAATGATTATGATCTTGCTATCTATATTGCAAACTGGCCTGAAGTAAGAAGGCACATATGGAAAACGCTTCTTATAGCGAGGGCTCTGGAAAACCAGGTATATGTAGCTGGTGTCAACAGAATAGGTAAAGATGGCAATGGGCTGACATATTCGGGAGATTCTATGGTTGTGGATCCCAGAGGCAATATCATGACCAATACCGAACCACATCAGGAATCGATAGAGACTGTTTCTTTGTCGCTCGATGAATTGAACCGGTTTCGGGAAAAATTCCCCGTAGGCAAAGATGCCGATGATTTTATCATTAAATAGGATGATATGCTTGAAACAAAAGAAAAGCTAAAATTTGGGGATCGTCGAAAGATCTACCTGCGATATAAAGATCTGCTGCAAAAATCAGAATCCTTTCTGAAAAAGGAGGATACCAAAACCATCAGGAAGGCCCTGGATGAAGCCATTGAGCATTATCAGAATGAAAAATTACCCAGCGGAGAACCTTATATTCTCCATCTGTTGGAAGTAGCCCGTATTGTTGTGGAAGAGATCGGCATGGCCACCAAATCGGTGCTGGCCAGTCTGCTTTATGATTTGGTGAGAAAGGAAAAACTAACGCTCAATTACATTGATCAGGAATACGGTAAAAAAGTGAGGGAAATCGTTGAAGGGCTGCTTAAAATATTTGAAATCAAAACAAGCGAAACCAGGTTTCAGCCGGAAAACTTCCGAAAATTACTTTTGACCCTCTCCAATGATATCCGTGTGATATTGATACGTCTTGCTATTCTGCTGGATGAGATGAGACACATGAACTACATGCCGAAAGATTACCAGATAAAAACTTCGGTACAGACCTTTTCACTATATGCACCTTTAGCTCATCGACTTGGCTTGTACTCTATTAAATCGGAACTTGAGGATTTGTCGATGAAATATACGGAGAGCGAAACCTATCGCTCAATCGTTAAAAAATTACAGAACACCACAGCCCAAAGGAACCGGTTCATCAAGAAATTCGCCGATCCCATAGAAAAGGAACTGGAAAGGCAGGGCTTCAGATATGAAATTAAAGGCCGGACCAAATCGGTATACTCGATATGGCGGAAAATGAAGGAACAGGGAGTCCCTTTCGAGCAAGTGTACGATATTTTTGCCATCCGGATCATTCTGGATACACCCTTCAATACAGAAAAATCGGACTGTTGGAGGGTTTACAGCATTGTTTCTGATTTTTACAGGCCCAACCCGGAAAGACTCAGGGACTGGATTTCCAATCCCAAGTCAAATGGCTATGAATCGTTACACACTACGGTTATTGGTCCTGAAGGCAAATGGGTAGAAGTGCAGATCAGGTCAAAACGGATGGATGATATTGCTGAGAAAGGATATGCAGCACACTGGAAATACAAAGGCATAAAAGGCGACCAGGCTTTTGACAACTGGATGGGTAAGATCCGGGAAATATTGGAAACCAGTGATGCTACTGCCTCAGAGATCATTGACAATGTTCGGCTGAATCTGTTATCCCAGGAAATTTTCGTATTTACTCCCAAGGGAGAACTGATCCGGCTTCCAGAAGGAGCATCTGTACTGGATTTTGCTTTTGAGATCCATTCTGAAATTGGTGCCAGGTGTGTAGGAGGCGTAGTTAATAACAAAAATGTTCCCCTCCGTCACAGGCTGAAAAATGGGGACAGTGTGGAAGTGATCACCTCAAAAAACCAAAAGCCCAAAAACGACTGGCTGGGTATGGTGGTTACTTCTAAAGCCAAGTCGAAGATCCGTCAATCATTGAAGGAAGATCTTCGGAAAGAAGCAGATACCGGAAGGGAGCTTCTCAAAAGACGATTGAAGAACTGGAAAATCGAATTTAACCAGGATAATCTGAACAAGCTGCTCAAATACTATAACATTAAAGAAGCCACCCACTTTTTTGCCAGTTTAGGGAACGGTAAGATTGACGTAACAGAAGTAAAAGATATTCTATCCGAAAAAGAAGCAGAAAAAAATACCGATGCTGGAGTAAAGGAAAAGGAGACGAAAGAGATAAAAGAACCTCAGAAGGGTGTATCCACTCAGAAAGAAGACTATATCCTCATAGATAATGAGTTAAAGGGAATCGATTATAAACTGGCCAAGTGCTGTAACCCGGTGTATGGTGACGACATTCTTGGTTTTGTTACCAAAACGGAAGGCATCAAAATACACCGGGCAGGCTGTACAAATGCACAGCGCCTGCTTTCAAGGTATGATCATCGCATAGTACCTGTACAATGGAAAACAACAAGAGAAAAGTCCTCTTTTCAGACGAGAATCAGGGTATCGGGCATTGACGAGCTCGGAATGGTCAACCGCATTTCCGATGTCATTTCCAATTATATGAAGGTAAAGATGCGTTCTATATCCATTGATTCAGATGAAGGTTTGTTTGACGGTCACATTAACCTTTATGTTTCTGATACGAAAACCTTGCAATCACTGATCAATAAACTGAAACAGGAGAAAGGCATACTCAAGGTCAACCGTACTGACAAAAAAGGATGAGTGATACTAAAATGTCAAAATAATGCGTTTTTTAATATAAATTTTTACTTAAATTTGTAACCATAATTAAAAATTAAACGGAAATGAAAAGATCGGTTTATTTCCTCATATTGATGGTCCTGCCGCTTTTGGGATACGGACAGTTTTATCAGAGCCTGCCCAATTTCTATCGGCCGATTGACCCGTCTGCAATTCAGGAAGCAGAAGATTCAGAGAATGACAAAGTAGATTTCGGAGTAACGGTAGGCACCGGTTTTACCTCGTTCGGAGGAAATTCGATGATGAATTCCTATGTGGCTCCCAGTCTCGATTACCGGGTAAATTCAAATCTTACACTAAATTTTTCCGGTATGATCTCCAATTTCAACAATGCACCATTCATTTCTTCACCAGGTTTTAACCCTTCACCCTCAGGAAATGGATTGATGCCATTGAATAACAGCAACAATTCCTATGCTTTTTCCGTGGGAGGTACCTATCAGCCGAACGACCGGATGTATATTAGGGCACAGGGCCAGCACGCTGAGAATACAATGGCACCTTTCAGTCTGTATCGCGGGCAGAACATGCAATCAAACGACTACAACTCATTTTCCCTGGGTATGGGCTATAAAATATCTGAAAATGCCACCATAGATTTTCAGTTCCGGTTTTCTGAAGGGAATAATCCATACCATAGTCCTTATTCTCCATATAATGGTTATAATTCCTTTAATTCTTTCCGGAGTTATAACCGTGGTCCGTTCTGGTAAAAATCTTGTTGGTCAAGGCTAAAACCAGCTTAATTTAAGATATAAAGCTTCGTAAGGTTTAGGAATTAATTTTCGACTTTTTGAAGCTTTTTTTATGCAGTACAACAATAAACTTACCGGAGTATTACAGAATGTACCCTCTTATCTGTTTATTTTGATTGAATCCTTGATTTTGTTATGGCTATACTCATGATTCATATTTTGCTAAAATTCAGTTTATTATATTTGGCATATTACTTGCAATTCATTAAATACTATATTTAAAAAGGTAAAGAAAAAAATTGCAGTTATGAGTGAAGAACATAATAACAACCATCAAAACAATTATCAACAGCAACAGGAGCAGGTCTATCAAAATGAACAGGGTCAACCTGTTTCTTCTAACCTTGCGGTTGTCTCCGACATGTTACCTGACATTTTAACAGTTCTTCCTGTTGACACCCGGCCATTTTTTCCGGGCATTACTGTTCCCATGACCTTCACCGGTCCGAAATTCATAGAAGCAATAAAAAATGTGGCCAACAGCAATCAACCATTCTTGGGTCTGGTACTGGTAAAGGAACCGGATCAGCAGGATTTCATGAATTCGGAAATGTATGAGGTGGGTACTGTTGTTAAAATCCATAAAATTGCCCCGGTTCAGGAGGACAGCCTCCAGGTATTGGTGCAAGGATTGCAGAAGTTTTCTCATAAAAAAACAGTTAGGAAAGACCCTGTCCTTCAATGGCAGGTCAAATACTACAGCGATCCCGACGAAAAACCATCTGAAGAATTAAAGGCTTATACACTTTCAATTGTTTCCTCAGTGAAGGAGCTATTGAAGAAGAATCCCGTATTCCAGGAGCAGATCAAGATGGTGCTGAACCAGATCAGCATTGAAAAACCAGGTATGCTGATTGACCTGATCACTGCCATGTTAACGGCAGATGGTGAAAAGCTGCAGGATATTCTTGCCACTTATGATCTGTATAAAAGGGCAGAGAAGCTCCTGGTCCTGCTGAAGGAGGAAATTGAGCGATCGCAGATTCAGGAAGAGATCCAGAAACAGATCAATGAGAAAGTCTCCAAGCAGCAAAGGGAGTTTTTCCTGAGGGAACAGCTTAAGGTGATTAAACGTGAGCTGGGAATGGAAAAGGATGATAAGGAATCGGAAATTCAGAAGTTCAAGGAAAGGATGAAGAATCTGAAGCTTCCACAGGAAGCTTCAGAGGTGATCAACAATGAGATCGAAAAGATGCAAACCCTTGAGCCGAGCTCATCTGAATTTCAGGTTACAAGGGCATACCTGAATACCCTCACAGAACTACCCTGGGGCATTTACAGTCAGGACAGGCTGGATATAGAAGAGGCCAGAAGAATTCTCGACCGGGACCACTATGGACTGAAAGACGTTAAAAACCGTATTCTGGAATTCATCAGCACGGTGATCAAAAAAGGCAAGCATACAGGAACCATACTCTGCCTTGTTGGTCCGCCGGGTGTAGGAAAAACATCCGTAGGACGTTCCATTGCTGATTCCATGAACCGCAAATTTTTCCGGTTTTCAGTTGGCGGTATGAGAGACGAAGCAGAAATTAAAGGACACCGCAGAACCTATATTGGTGCCATGCCCGGTAAGGTAATTCAGAGCCTGAAACGGACCGGTACTTCCAATCCGGTTATTATGATGGATGAGATTGACAAGATGGGCGTAAGTTTTCAGGGCGATCCCGCTTCGGCATTGCTTGAAGTGCTGGATCCCGAACAAAACAAGGATTTCCTTGATCATTATCTGGATGTGCGCTATGATTTATCGAACATATTGTTCATCACAACGGCCAACCAGCTGGATACTGTTCCGCAGCCGTTGCTCGACAGGATGGAAGTAATCAAGCTGCCCGGCTATATCCTCCAGGAGAAAGTGCAAATCGCCAAGAAATATCTCATACCAAGAAAAATTAAAGAACATGGTCTGAAGAAGAGCGAGGTGAATATCTCGGATGAAGCTCTGAGGAGGATGATTGATGAATATGCCAGGGAAGCTGGTGTAAGAAGCCTGGAGAAGAACATTGCCAAGATTATGCGGCAGGTTACACTCAGGCAATCTGAAACCGGACAAAAGCGGTTTTCCATTACCAGGAATAATCTGGAAAAATACCTGGGCAATCCGGTATTCACAACAGAAAAACTCTATACCAGGAAGATACCGGGTGTATCACTCGGATTGGCATGGACCTCCATGGGAGGAACTACAATGTATGTAGAAGCATCCGCTGTGAAGAGCAAAGAGGGTGGTTTTAAGCAAACCGGACAGCTTGGTAAGGTAATGCAGGAGTCCTCTGAGATTGCTTATTCATACGTACGCTCGTTGCTCTGCGAGCAAAACGGAGGAAAGGATAAATTAGCCGACTACTTCAAAGAAAATTTCATTCACCTGCATGTACCGGCTGGTGCTACTCCTAAAGACGGGCCCAGTGCAGGCATTACCATGGCGCTGGCGCTATACAGTCTGGCAACAAATAAGCCGGTCAGGCAAGATCTGGCCATGACAGGTGAGCTGACACTGACGGGCAAAGTACTGCCCATAGGAGGCGTGCGGGAAAAAACCATTGCAGCCCGACGTGTTGGGGTGTACAATCTGATTTTCCCAAAGGATAATCAAAAAGATTTTGAGGAGTTGCCCGATTATCTCAAAAAGGGAATAACACCCCATTTTGTTGATTATTTTAACGATATGCTGGATGTAGCCTACGAGGAAGAAAAAAGCAAGCAGGTGAAGGCAGCAAAATAAATCTATTTTTGACTGAGCAATCTTAAACCTATAAACCTCTGTAGCTCTTGAAACTAAATAAAAAAGCCGGGCTCCGGAGGTTTTTTTATTATCAAACTTGTTCCAGGCGACGGAAAGCCATATATCTTAAATTTTCCAACCCAACGAACAAGTTGAAGTTTATGAATGAAGGATGAATTGTGGGCAAGACAGAGGTTACCCCGCGTTACGGGTATTTGCGAAAAAAGTAAAGCAAAAAGCCAGGTTTTGCAATAGCTTAAAAATTATTGCAAATAATTCGGGTTATATCAGAGGTTAGAACAGTGTAGCAGGTGAAAGTTGACCGGCCAAAATAAAAATAAGGGTAAATCTGAACAGCCGGATCATCATTTCATGTTATTATGTTTTACAATATCGGTACGGATTTCCATAATCGTTTTATGAAGGGCTATAAACTTTTCTTTATTAATAATTAACTGATCTACAACTTTAAATATAATTCGATTTGAATCAGTGCTTTCAGATTTAGTTTGTTCACCAGATATGGGAAGTTGTTTGAAATGCTCATTTATCTTTTGGAGGCATATGCTTTTTTTATATGACTAGGTTATCTTTCAATTCATGGATTTTATTTAAATTAATCTAGTATTATATCCAGCAAAAGAGGTTAAAGTAAAGCTATAAATAAATATTGCTTATATACTAATTTAGTGTAAAAGAAATCTGTAAAACAAATCTTAAATTGCTCCCTTTTGGAAGGGATATGGAAATTGAGTGAAGGAAGCGGCAAAGGTTTAGAAATAAAGACGTTATCCGGTTCAATGGTTTCCTTATAAAGGGAATACCATTTTTCCGGGTTAACTTTTCTTTCCGATGTAAGGACACCTTCTTCACTGTTTTTATACAAAAAACAGGATCTTCAATTCCTAGCTCAATCCTTTCCTTTTTTGATGGCTTCAGAAAAGTTTCACATTTCGGTAAAATAGATGGTTTTAAGTTTTATATTCATTAAACCCACTTTAAAACCTGATATTGAATATTCTTTATTTTGTATATAAATTTCTCCCGGATGAATTTTTCGGTTATTTGAGAAAAGATGATCCGTCCCCTGGTAGTAAAAGAAAAACATATGTGCGCAGAAAACAGATTGAAAAAATATAAATTTACCTCAAAGCTTTCTAATTCAATAAAATTAATAGATTCATCTAAAGTTTTATTTTTGTTCATATAAAGCAGTAATTCCTTTTGCCTGATCTGGTCATGGCCTTGTAATAATTCCCATTACTTTCACCGGATAGTTCCTGCTGTATATAAAAATTATATATAAAATTAAATACCTGTAAATAATCATATTTAATGAATCTATCTAAATAAATATTTGGAATATTCCGTACCGTGTTCTGATCATTTGTTTTGACGATCATAGAAAAAAGAGAAAACAGTTTTTCCTGAGATTTCTTTCCCAAGCTGTATTTATAGGTAGTTTTCTTTTTAATTTTGTCTGTATGCCAAATAAATTGTTATTTTATGGAAAATTTGCAGAAATCCTATAGTCCGAGACTGAAAGGCGACCTTTATACGGACAAAAAAACCCGTTTGCTTTATGCCACCGACGCTTCGGCTTATCGAGAAATGCCCAAAGCTGTTGCCTTACCAAAAGATTCTGAAGACATTAGGGAATTGATAAAATTCGCTCGTGAAACCGGAATTTCCCTGATCCCCAGAACCGCAGGCACCTCTCTTGCGGGACAGGTGGTCGGCTCCGGTATCGTGGTGGATGTATCCAGGTATATGACGCGTATTCTGGAAGTCAATCCGGATGAACGGTGGGTACGGGTACAGCCCGGTGTCATCCTGGACGAATTGAATCTTTACCTCAGAGAATACGGGTTGTTTTTCGGTCCGGAAACTTCAACCGCGAACCGTTGTATGATTGGGGGCATGGTAGGAAACAATGCATGTGGGGCCCATTCCATTCTTTATGGTACTACCAGGCACCATACCATTTCGGTGAAAGGGTTTTTAAGCGACGGCACGGAGGCAGAGTTCGGTCCACTCAGCCGGGAGGATTTCCAACAAAAGCTAAAGGGCAATTCCCTTGAATCAAAGATCTATCAGCGCATCCATGAAATATTAAATGATCCTGAAAATCAGAAGGAGATTGAAAAAGAGTTCCCCGATAAATCCATTTACAGAAGAAATACAGGTTATTCCATTGACCTGCTCCTCGATTCGGAAATATATTCCAAACAGTCGTCTGAGCCATTCAATTTCAGCAAACTGATCTGCGGCTCGGAGGGCACACTGATGTTCATCACGGAAATCAAACTGAACCTGGTCCCCTTGCTACCGAAATACAGCGCAGTGACAGCAGCCCATTTTGAGAGGAGGGAAGAAGCTTTCCGGGCGAACCTGATTGCGCTGAAGCACAATCCCGGCACCGTAGAAATGATGGACAGTCATATTCTGGAACTGACAAAGAACAACCGGGACCAGCAAAAGAACAGGGCATTTGTAAAGGGTGATCCTGAGGCCATTCTGGTGATCGAATTCGCCCGGGATTCAAGAGAAGAGATCGAACGGAACCATCGAAATATGGTAAACGAACTGCAAGAAGCCGGGTACGGCTATTATTTCCCCCTGATTCATGAGCCTGAAGCAAGCAAGGTATGGAACCTGAGGAAAGCCGGTCTGGGTATTCTGTCCAACATGAAAGGGGATGCCAAGCCCGTTTCAATCATTGAGGATACAGCGGTAAACGTAGAAGTTTTACCCGATTATATGGCCGATTTTCAAAAGATCCTCGATCAATATAACCTGAATTGCGTTTTTTATGCCCATATTGGATCCGGCGAGCTTCATCTGCGTCCCATCTTGAACCTGAAAGATCCTAAAGATGTGGAAATGTTCCGTACCATCGGATGGGAGATTGCCCATCTGGTAAAAAAATACAACGGCTCACTCAGTGGAGAGCATGGAGACGGAAGGCTGCGGGGCGAATTCATACCGATTATCCTGGGAGAAAAAAATTATCAACTCCTAAAGGAAGTCAAGCATGCCTGGGATCCCCAAGAGATATTCAATCCGGGGAAAATTGTGGATGTACCCACCATGAACAAAAATCTCAGGTACAAAGCCGGCCGCAAAATTCCGGATATCCCCACTGTGTTTGATTTTTCAGATGTTGGAGGTATTCTGAGAGCCACGGAGAAATGCAACGGGAGCGGGGATTGCCGGAAGACCGAGTTGACCGGAGGAACCATGTGCCCAAGTTACATGGCCACCAGAAATGAAAATGACGTTACAAGGGCAAGGGCTAATATCTTAAGGGAATTCCTGAGCAATTCCACAAAGAAAAACCGGTTCAACCACAGGGAAATCTATGAAGTAATGGAGCTTTGTCTTTCCTGTAAGGCCTGTAAAACGGAATGCCCCTCTAATGTAGATGTAGCCAAACTGAAAGCTGAATTTCTTCAGCATTACTATGATGCCAATGGCATTCCCCTGAGAACACGGATGATTGCCAATATTAACCGTTTAAACCGGCTGGGTTCCCTTTGGCCCGCTTTTTATAACTTTTTCATGAAGAATCCCGCTGCTTTAGGTTTAATCAACAGAATGGCAGGTTTTGCTCCCAAACGCAGCATGCCGCTGTTGCAAAAACAAACCTTGAAGAAATGGATGAAAGAGTATGTAAGGGAATTACATGCCAAAACCCATAAAAACAGAAAGATATATCTGTTTAATGATGAATTCACCAATTTCAACGATACCGATATTGGAATCAAAGCCGTTCAACTTCTTTCCTCCCTGGGTTACGAGGTAATTATACCTCAGCATCTGGAAAGCGGTCGTGCTTATTTGTCTAAAGGCCTTGTCCGAAAAGCGAAAAAAATAGCCAACCGGAACATTGACTTTTTGAAAAATATCATCATGGGCGATACTCCGCTCATTGGAATTGAACCTTCCGCCATTCTGGCTTTCCGGGATGAATATCCCGACCTCGCTTCCCCTGAGAACAAAAAAAGCGCAGAGGAACTTTCCCGACATGCTTATATGATCGATGAATTTCTGGCCCGGGAAATGGAAAATGGTAACATTCGAAAGGATCAGTTCAACAAGGATCACACGGAGGTTTTATTGCACGGTCATTGTCAGCAAAAAGCGGTGGCATCCACCGATCCTGCCAAATTTATCCTTTCATTTCCTGAAAATTATCGAATAGAAGAAATCCCTTCAGGTTGCTGCGGGATGGCCGGCTCTTTTGGATATGAAAAGGAACATTATGACATCTCCATGAAAATAGGAGAGCTTGTCCTGTTTCCGACCGTAAGGAAAGCTGACAGAGAAACCGTTATTGCGGCCCCCGGTACCAGCTGCAGACATCAGATTATGGATGGCACCTCCCGTAAAGCACTGCATCCGGTGGAAGTTTTGTATCATGCCCTGAAATAAGAGAGGATTTTATATTTAAACCATTGACCTAATAAGAATAAATCGTTATTTTCGTTGAGTATGAAAATGCTGTACCATGAAAAGAACGATTGTCTACACACTTATTTTAGCCTTATTGTTCCCGCTTTCTGCTGGCGCTCAAAATTACGCCAGGCAAAGGAATCAGATGGTTGAGGAACAGATAAAGAAAAGAGAGATCAAAGATCCGAAAGTTCTGGAAGCCATGCGTTCGGTGAAGAGACATGAATTTGTTCCGGAATACAACAGGCACCTTGCCTATTCCGACCGACCCCTTCCAATAGGCCACGATCAAACCATTTCCCAGCCTTATATTGTAGCCCTGATGACAGATTACCTCAATATTAAAAAAGGCGATAAAGTGCTGGAGGTAGGGACGGGTTCGGGCTATCAGGCTGCTGTGCTGTCCGAAATTACTTCAAAAGTCTATTCGATAGAAATAGTAGAAGAGCTGGCCAAGCGTGCAAGGAAAACACTAGCTGATCATGGTTATGAAAATGTGCGCATTAAAATCGGCGATGGCTTTAAAGGTTGGGAGGAACATGCACCATATGACGGAATCATTGTAACGGCTTCTCCTTCTGAAGTGCCTCCACCATTGAAAGAACAACTGGCAGAAGGCGGAAGAATGATCATCCCGGTTGGCGGACCGATCTTCCAGAACCTGGCGCTGCTTGAAAAAGAAAAAGGTGAAATCAAACGAACCGAGGTATCCGGTGTGAGATTTGTCCCGATGGTGGATGATGAAGGAGACAGGCATTAGCCCAGCTATCCAATTCCAGATATAGAAGCCTGTTAAACCTTGCCGGTGAATATTCGTCTTATGAAATAATTCATAAAACGTATATAACTTATGAACTTTACAACAAGATTCGTCCCTGTCATTCTTCTTCTTGTTTTCACCATTAGTAGCAAACAAAAACCTGAGAACAACAGAGGGCAAACCGCTGACGAGATCCATCGCGAGGTACTCACCATCGATACCCATACGGACAGTCCATTAAACCTTACAGATCCCAATTTTGATATCGGTAAAAAATATTCCTATGAAAAAAGCCATATCAGCCTTGATTTTCCCCGCATGAAAGAAGGAAATTTGGATGCAGTTTTTTTCGCGGTATTTATTGATCAGAAGGAAAGGAGCATCCAAGGATACAGGAAAGCGAGGGAAAGAGCCACTCAGCTTTTCTCTGAAATCAAGGAAGCGGTAAAATCTTACCCGGAAATGGCAACGCTTGCAAAAAATCCTCAAGATGCCTACAATATCGAGAAAAAAGGGGAGAGGGCCATTTATATAGGGGTCGAGAACGGCTATCCCATTGGAAACGATCTTTCCTATGTGAACAAATATTATGATATGGGCGCCCGTTACATCACCCTATGTCACAGCAGCAACAACGACATCTGCGATTCTTCTACCGATCCGGAGGGACCTGAACATAACGGTCTGAGTGATTTTGGAGAAAAAGTGGTGCGAAGGATGAACAAGCTGGGCATGATTATCGATGTATCCCATATTTCAGACGAAGCATTTTTTGATGTTATCAATCAGACCGGGGCTCCCGTAATGGCTTCACATTCCGGTGTACGGGCATTGAGGGATCATCCCCGTAACCTTTCCGATTCTATGCTAACTGCCCTCAAAAAGAACAACGGCGTGATTCAGATTTGTCTCTTCAGCAATTATCTGATAAAGCCCGAACCCAATCCGGCAAGGGACTCTGCAATAAAAGCCCTCCGTGAAAAGTACAACAATTTTGAAGATCTGAATGAGGAAAGAATGGCCCGTGCACGGAAAGAATGGCATGCCCTGCAGGAAAATTATCCCAGAGAAATGGCTTCCGTAGAAGATGTGGTCGATCACATCGACTATGCAGTCGAACAAATTGGTCTGAAACATGTGGGTATAGGTACCGATTTCGACGGTGGTGCAAGAGTGGAAGGATGTACGGATGTAAGTGAAATTAATAATATTACCCGCGAACTGGTTAACAGAGGATATACCAAAGCGGAAATTGAGAAAATCTGGGGAGGAAACTTTATGCGCGTTTTCCGTGAAGTGATCGAAGTCAGTCAGGAAAGTTCTTCTCAATCGCGAAATTAGTTTTTAACCCCAACTCAGGTGAAATTAAATTTTTGAAAAAAATTTTAGTGAACCTTAGTCGCTGTCGGAGACAGGAATAATTCTTGAATTATTCGGGCTAATCAATAAAGTCAAAATATACCCAGTCCTCAGAGAATATTTTATCAAATTACCTCAGTGTTAATAAACTTTTCATTTTTAACAGAATATATAACTGCAAATCATTCCATTGAAAAGCCTTAAACCAAAAATCCAATTTTTTGTTTTAACTATAGTAGTCTAATTCTTCTAAAAGGCATAAAAGATGAGATATATAAGTGTTCTATTATTCATATTGTTATTTGTGTTTTCACCGGTAACAGCTCAAAAACAAAATCAAAAAATTATGAAAAGCAACGAAGAAAATAAACTGGAAAGCGCCACATTCGGAGCAGGTTGTTTCTGGTGTGTGGAAGCTGTTTTTCAGCAACTAAAAGGAGTTGAAAGCGTCACTTCGGGTTATTCCGGCGGACATGTAAAAAATCCTGCATACAGGGAAGTAACGACGGGAAATACCGGCCATGCCGAGGCTGTTCAGATCAGGTACAACCCGGAACAGATCAATTACGGAAAACTGCTGGAAGTATTCTGGAAAACCCATGATCCAACCACGCTCAATCGGCAGGGACCCGATATTGGTCCACAATATCGTTCGGTAATTTTTTATCATAATGAAGAACAAAAAAGGATTGCAGAAGAATCCAGGAGAGAGATGGATCGCTCCGGTTATTTTAACGATCCGATTGTGACCGAAATAGAACCTTTTACAAATTTCTATGTGGCTGAAGATTATCATCAGGATTTTTACGAGAGCAATCCCAGTCAGCCTTATTGCCGTATGTGGATAGATCCCAAGATGAAAAAACTGCAGGATCAGTTCGGTCAATATTTGAAATAATTACCTGGGTATTGAAAAGTATTAATATTTATTTAGAATTTAGAATTTAAAATTTTCTTCTTATCCGTGTTGCGGATTTGTCTGACGAAAATTTTGATAAAGATTTGATTTGTCTTAATATTGAGCCGGAATTCCTTGACATTTCTTTATTTTTAATTTGTCTTAAAACATGAGCAGCAAACGCACCCTTCTCATTCTGGCAGCCGGTATGGGCAACCGTTATGGAGGTCTGAAACAGATCGACCGTTTCGGGCCCAATGGAGAAGCACTTATCGATTACACCATGTACGACGCCATTAGGGCTGGCTTTAATAAAATTGTATTCCTTATCCGGGAGGATTTTGAAAAAGCCTTTCGCAAACGGTTTGAGCCTAAACTGGATGGCCAGGATCTGGAAATTCAGTATGCCTACCAGCATATTTACCGGGAAGATTATCCCGTGTCCGTTAAAAGGAACAAGCCCTGGGGTACCGGAGAAGCTGTGCTTGCATGCCGGGATGTCATCGATGAGCCGTTTGCAGTGGTAAATGCAGATGATTTTTATGGTTATTCTGCCATGCAGACCCTCGGTGATTTTCTGGGTTCCCTTTCAGATGATGCTGAAGGAAATTTTGCCATGGTTGCTTACTCCCTGAAAGCAACCCTTTCCAAATACGGAGAAGTGGCCAGGGGAATTATTCAAACGGATGATAACGGCCATCTGCTTGATATCCATGAATACAAAAACATTCATTATGACAGCAATGGATACATTACCGGGGAAAGTGCGATGACCGGAAAGCAAGAATATTTTGATGCCGATACATTGGTTTCAATGAATCTGTGGAGTTTTACACCCGATATTTTTGGTTATCTGGAACATTTATTCTCAGAATTTCTGAAAGAAAACGGCCATTCCACTTCAGCTGAATTTTATCTCCCGGAAGCCGTTTCTCAGATGTTGGTAAATCAACAGGTAAGTGTTAAGGTTTTCAGAACCAATGAAAAATGGTTTGGTGTCACGTATCGCAAGGATAAAAAAATCGCCATAGATGAAATACGTTCCATGGTTGATGCAGGAAAATATCCTGAAATATTATGGAAACACGCGCCACAGGCGTAGAATGGTTTAATTTATAAGACGCTGCTAAAGCAATTTGAATACAATATAAAATAACTTTACAAAACCCGGATTAACTTAATAAAACATAATGAGTTCCAGTCAAGGAATAAAAGAGATTTTCGAACAATTTGAGGCGGAGGGTAGTTTTCAGTCTGCCGATATCTTTGGTTCAGGACACATCAATGATACTTACCTGGTCAAGACGGTTGAACCTGACAAACCCGAATACATTCTAAGAAAAATCAACCAGTACGTCTTCAGAAATGTACCCGGCCTGTTGGAAAATACTGCTTCCATCACCGATCACATCAGAAAAAAGAAGGAAAAAAGCAACATTGATGAGGCAGGACTCAAATACATTTTGAAGCTGATTCCCGCTTTATCCGGGGAATATTATGTATTGGATGATAACAGTGATTATTGGTGCATGTTGTATTTCATTCCCGAAAGCAAAAGCCTGGATGTTGTGGAAAATACAGACCAGGCCATGGAAGGGGGCAGGGCATTCGGTAATTTTTTCCGGTACCTGTCAGATTTTCCTGTAAACCAATTACATATAGCAATTCCGTACTTTCACGACACGGAAAAACGCCTCGAATGGTTCCGCAATAGTATAAAGGAAGCTGAAAAAAGCAAGCTGGATGAAGTAAGGGAAATGGTTTCTTACCTGGAAGAACGGGCGGAAAAAATGTCCACCATTAAAAGTGCAGGCAATAAAGGGCTGCTACCGCTAAGGGTGACCCACAACGACACCAAGTTCAACAACGTATTACTTGACAACAATGACCATGCCATTTGCATCATCGATCTGGACACAGTGATGCCCGGATACGTCCATTACGATTTCGGTGATGCACTGCGAACCATTGCAAACACAGGGGAAGAGGACGATCAGGACCTGGATAATGTCCGTTTCAATCTGGATTATTTCAAAGCCTTTACCAAAGGCTATCTTAAACGCCTACTGGACATACTCACTGAGAAGGAAAAAAAGCTTTTACCCCTGGCGCCCCTTATGATGACCTATAACCAGGTGATTCGCTTCCTTACGGATTATCTTCAGGGTGATATCTATTACAAAACCGATTATCCGATGCATAACCTTCAGCGGACCAAAGCGCAACTAACCCTTTACAAATCAATGGAAGAAGCTGAGAATGAGATCCGGTCTTATATTTATTCTTTCATGGAATGATCAGAAAAGCTTGAGTTGCCGGGGACCGTTGTTGTCTTTCTTTTTACCCTGGTTTTTAGGTGGTCTGGATTTACCGTAGGCTGTTCTGCCTCCGTATAGATGGGATTCCGCTTTTTCTTTGCTGATGAACTTGTCATAATCCGCTTGATTCGGGTTAAAATTCTTTTCCATTTCCCTGGAAATCCTGGAAAGGTTTTTAAAAGCCTGTTTTTTATCACTAAAGCCAATTTTACTCCGGTCAAGGGCATTTTTGAGCTCTGATAGGGTTTCATCGTACACTTTGGTCTGCACAGGATAGGGATGACCGTCCTTTCCACCATGAGCAAAAGAAAAGCGGGCCGGATCTTTAAATCTTGAAGGTGTTCCGTGAATGACTTCACTTACCAGTGTCAGTGACCTGAGGGTTTTCGGCCCAAGCCCCCTTACCAACAGCAAGGATTTAAAATCTTTGTAAAGCCCCTCATAGGTCAATGCCAATATGGCTCCCAAACGTTTCAGATCAAAATCTTCCGGTCGTACCTTGTGATGCGATGGCATGGAAAGCTTTTGAATCTCTTTCAGCATCTTTTGTGGATTTTCCTGACTTATGCTTATAATTCCTTCTCTTGAAGATTTTGCATTTTTGTCGGTCAGGTTCAGGATCTGACCCATATTTTTTCCGCATATGCTGGAGTGAGGTTCTTCAACAAACGACTTTACCCTTTGCGAATGCCAGTGATACCTTCTGGCCATCCCGGTGGAGTTGTTCATTCCCTGCTGAATCACTGCCCATTCGCCTTTTTGGGTCAGAATGAAATTGTGCAGATATAACTGGAAGCCATCCTGTATGGCTGTATTATCAATTTTGGCACTTAGCTTGCTGCTTCTTACAAGCAGGTTGCCGTTCAAACCGGTTTTATCGGCTACACGAATCAACTCATCGGGTGTTTGACGGGAATATTTTCCCCTTCCTCCGGCAATAAAAAGGCCCGTTTCATAGGATATGGGATTTACCGCTTTTTTCAATGCACCCATCACAGAAGTGGTTATTCCCGAAGAATGCCAATCCATTCCCATTACTGCACCTAAAGACTGAAACCAATAGGGATTGCTGATACGACGAATAACCTCAGAAGGTCCGTATTCCTGAACTATCCATTCTATCACCGCACCACCCAACCTCGACATGCGCTCAAATAACCAGGGAGGAACTCTTCCGCTATGTAAGGGCAAATCCGCCTGACCCGACCTTTTCATAACAACTTACTTGTATTTGCTGTTTTGTTAACCTGAATCATTCACAAATATTCCTGAAAACATTCAAAAAACGAACATAGTGAAGTTTATGATTTATCCAGGCTAAATTAATGAATGTTTCCTGTATTACAAACAGGAATGGCTTGATATGGGTTTGAATTTTCCCGCCAAATTGTGCCGGTTTATACGGTTTATAATGTCCCATGAATCGGATCTTTAATGATTTATATAATTATATGTGGCCCACTAAAATACATTAATACCACAAAATTGGATGTTCGTAATAAAAAATCTTCTTCTCGTCAACAGATAAAAACAAATTGAATCAAATCATGTATAAAGAAATAAAGAACAACAATTTAATGCGATATAAAGATATAGATTTTAAGTCATTCAAAAGATATATTTTAGGGTTAGGCAAAGGTTAGTTGTTTTTCATGGTCTCTTTTTGGGTTGCTTTTTGTGATTGGTTTTTTCCGGGGGTGTTTTTGACGCCTCCGGTTTTTTTGTGGGATCAGCAACTTTTTATTTATTCCAACAGGCTCCGGTTGAATGTGTTTTTATATCTTTAAGCCATCATTAAGGAACAATAATTGATGGATGTTTTACCGGTAAATCCAGTCAAAATATGACCCGCAATAAAAAGGAACTCAAAAAGAGACCAGGCAAGATTCGCCTTTTTAAAAGATTTTTGTATGTTGTAGTTTTAGTAATCATCTGCTTTGGTGCTTTCATTGGCTATAATATGTTTCAGGGACAATATGGGGAATATCCCGCGAAACAAACGCTAAAGGAGATTGATCAGGCCCAGGCCACCGAAGTATATACCCGTTACGGCACCCTGATGGGTAGATATTATTTTGAAAACAGAAACAGCATCAATTTTGAACGGATACCACCCAAGATCATTCAGGCCCTTATTACCACAGAGGATGCCCGCTTTTATGAACATCACGGCATCGATACCAGGAGTATTTTCCGGGTTTTGTTCCGAACCATTCTGCTGGGAGATGAAAGTTCGGGGGGAGGAAGCACACTTACCCAGCAACTGGCAAAAAACCTCTATCCGAGAAAAGGTAACAGCCACATAGCGCTTATAGGCACCAAACTACGCGAAATGATCATTGCATGGAAACTTGAGGATTTATATTCTAAAAAACAGCTCATTCAGATGTACCTGAATACAGTGCCATTCGGCGAAAACACCTTTGGCATTAAAAATGCTTCTCAGCTTTATTTTAACAAACTGCCTGCCGAATTAAGTCTGGAACAGGCCTGTACATTGGTCGGTATGCTCAAAGGCACCACCAGCTATAACCCCCGCAAGCATCCCGGGAGGTCTAAATCCCGCAGGAATGTAGTGATCTCGCAAATGGCAAAATATGGTTATCTGGATAATGAAAAATCTCAAAAATTAATAAAAAAGCCACTCGAGCTTGATTATCACCCCATAGATCACAACAATGGTCTGGCGCCTTATCTGAGGGAATATTTACGTACCCGACTCAAAGAGTGGTGCAAAAAACACAAAAAACCCAACGGTGAACCATATAATCTATACACCGACGGACTTAGGGTTTACACCACCATCGACGGAGACCTTCAGGAATATGCAGAGAAAGCCATTGACACCCATATGCCGGGACTGCAAAAAGTTTTCGAAAAACAGGTAAACATCAATGGAGACCAGAAATATCAGGAACTGGCAAAAGAGATAATTTCCGGCATCCCGGCATATCAGGATGTTTCACTGGATGGCAGTCAATCCCCGGTTCGTCAAAAAAAGCCAATGAAGATATTCACCTGGGATGGTCCCAAAGCAGAGGAGATGTCTCCGCTGGATTCCGTAAAACATTATCTTTCCATGCTTAATGCCGGGTTCCTGGCCATGGATCCGCACAATGGTTACATATTGGCCTGGGTTGGGGGAATAGATCACCGTTTCTTTAAATATGACCATGTAACATCGGAAAGACAGATCGGTTCAACCTTCAAACCATTTGTATATGCCAATGCCCTGAAAAACGGGGCAAAACCTTGCAAGTATTATCCCAATGACAGCCTCGTATATGAGGATTACAAGAACTGGTCACCCAATAATGCCAGCCGCAAATATGGAGGGGTATATTCCCTTCAGGGAGCGCTTGTGAATTCCGTCAACACCATTTCCGTGCAGGTACTGATGGAGGGAGGGATAGACTCGACCATCAGCCTTGCTAAAGATATGGGCATCAACACGCATTTTCCAAAGGTACCTTCACTTGCTCTTGGCACGATGAATGCATCGGTGCTGGATATGACTGAGGCCTATTCGGGTTTTGCCAACCAGGGCAAGCCTTTACAGGGTAAAGCCCTGTTGAGAATAGAAAATTCAGCGGGGAGGGTGCTGGAAAGCTTTAAATCCGAAAACAATCCCCAGCGGGTACTGGATGAAAAAGTTACCGAACAGGTCACTATGATGCTTCAGCATGTGGTTGAAAGGGGTACAGCCAGTTCACTTTCAAAAAATTTCAGGTTTTCAGGCAACGTTGCAGGAAAAACCGGTACCACACAGGATCATGCCGACGGCTGGTTTGTAGGTTACACACCAAACATTGTATTTGCCAGTTGGGTAGGTGCTGAGTATCCTGCCGTTCATTTTAATGATCTGGCATACGGACAGGGTGCGGCTACCGCTCTGCCCATTGCAGGTTATTTCCTCGATCAGCTTTATAAACATCATCCCAACACCAAATACCTGGCCGATTTTAATTACAGCATGATCGACACCTCTGCCTATGACTGCCGGGATTACAGGGATGAAGCCCCCGGCTTCTTCGAGAGATTGCTGGATGCCCTGAAAAAAGACCGCGAAAAGCGAAGGAAGGAAAAGAAGAAAAACTTCATAGAAAAGCTCATCAACAAACTCCAGGGTGATAAAGACGACAAAAATTAGGTCTTACTTTAATATCTTTGATAAGGCAAACCAATCTGGTTGCTATGGAGCTCGTCTCTATAGAATAACATGAATCAACTGATAGTTAATATAAATTACGATAAAAAAGCCGCTAACAGCTATTTAGAATTAAATATTGAATTATACTTATAATGGTAAGGAGGTAAATATGATCACAACTCATTTCAAATTATCAATCAAAAGCGTAATCACATTTATATTTGTTTTTCTGATTCCATTCATTTTTTATGGGGCTGAACTAGACGGTGATGAACAGCCGCTGATGCGCTTCCCGGATATTCATAAGGATGTAGCCAAACTTTACAGCCTTACCCTGAAAGAGTCAGACAAACCGTTGTTGCCCTTTCAAAATAACAAAGTCGATGACGAGAGCAAAACTCAGCAGGAAGAGACTGAAACACCCGCTAAGGTTAGCATCGATTTTGAAGGCATTCACGGAAGGGTAGAGGAACTGCCTTTAGAAAACGGCAATATTCGGCATCTTTCGATGAATGACAACACACTTTTTTACCTGAATAAGGAGGATGGTGACTTCAACCGCTTTGAATTCCGTGGAGTGAGTACCATGAATCTTTATGCTTTTGATTTTGATAAGCGGGAATTCCGTGAGCTGAGAATGGGACCAATCATCGGTACAAGAACCTGGGGTGGCCTGGTCGGAGTTTCGCAGTTCATACCTCTGATTGATGGGGGGATTCTTACTGCTCCTGATTACAGGATATACGATAAACAAGGAAACTGGATCATTGAAAATAAAGGCGTTAAACCAGATATTCATGTTGAACTAAATTCTGAAAAAATGAAAAGGGCAATGATACCCAGTTAAGAGAAGGCATCGTAGTTCTTATGAAAAAAATTAAAAACAGTCCGAGACCATGGCCTGAACATGAATCATATCCAGTTGATGATCAACTGAAATAGGGAATTATAAAAATTTTTTTAAACTTTTTTGATAAATCCTTGTTGAATTTTTGGAATAACTTACATTTGTAAGAGAATAAATTAATAATACTATGAAAGAAGGAAAAGTAAAATTTTTTAATGAATCCAGAGGCTTTGGCTTCATTAAGGACTCAGAATCAGACAACGAATACTTCGTCCATGTCTCCGGGCTAGTTGACAACATACAGGAAGACGACGAGGTGACCTTTGAATTAAAAGAAGGTAGAAAAGGATTGAATGCGGTAAATGTTAAACGGGTATAAATAAACATCGGTTTAGATTTTCCAAGAAAGTAATCCTAAGCTTCACAAATTTTTTGTGAAGCTTTTTTTTTGAAATTTTGAAATTTACAGGAATTTTTCTTATATTGGCCAAATTTTGGTGATGCTTTTGAATTTAAGAAAGCAGAGGTATATCTACTAATATTCAGTGAGATATAATTTAATAAGGGGAAAAACAAAAGAGCAGACCAAATAAATTTCAAATTAAACTACTGAGCCATGAAAATGCACTTTTCAGAATTATTCGAAATCAGGAATAAACTTGTCCGTCCGAAAGTAACGATTGAAATAGGCGGAGTGAAACTAAAAGAGGGGGAATCATATGGTGATGGAGCGTCATACGCGGGCATTGACCTGATAAAGCATCGGAATTCTAATTTTGACGTGGTTAAGGAAGATGATGTCTATAAGATTAAAACCATTTACGATTAACCGATAATTACCATATTCATAACAGAACTTCAGGATCAGATCCGCTGATTATATCTGAATTCACGCAAAAAAGTAGACGTCTCCATGTAATAGTACGTAGAGAAGGTGGCTTGTTTGTATAAAAAGGATTCACCTGGCTCACAATAATTTACTATCCTTCACAATTTGCATGAAAATAAGACAATTCACCGTCTGTAAACTCACAACATATTTCGATTGCATTGCAACATACTTCGCAATCTTCATAGTACCTTTGTTTCGGAACCGATGGATCCAGAAAAACTGAAATCTTCGCCCCGCAATACGGGCAAAGCAGTTTTTGTTCCTGCAAATTAAAATCCATAACAACTCAATTGAGGATTAACCATCTACATCTATTGGGACAAGATACGATAAATTTTTTATGATTGAAAGACATTAAGGATTAATTAAAATTTTTCTGTATGAAGCATTGCATTGCTCAAGCCACTCTTTTTATCTCTTTTTAAACGTTTTTCTTATTAGCCATGCCTAGGACCGCGTGTTCCGCTCATTGCGTTTAATCCTTTCTTCAATCTTTTTCAGTGCTTTATAATGATTCCAGGGATTATAATTTTTCATCATCTTCCCCTTCGTATATTCCATGTAATCCCGTATTTGATCAAATACTTCCGTATAGTCGAAGTAATCGTCTTTGCTGTGGTCCTTGTTTATTTCCAGTACATCAATGAGCACTTCAAGTTGCATCTTGCTCAAATACTGTACTTCAGTTCTCTCTGATTCCACTTCCGGGCACTCAACCGTAAGATAAAAATTTCCATCGGAGAGCTCTTTAAGCAGCATCTTTTTGAACCGGACTTTACCGTAATTTTTCAGAAAATTAACATAATTGGTCCTTTTAAAATTCTCACCATCCCTGATGTATGTATAAGATTCATCAAAATGTTTTTTAAGCTGATTGTAGGTTTTGGCCAAAAGAAGCTTTTTCTGATAAACCAGGTTGAAATCTCTCTGGGTACTCATGGTATGCAGATTTATCCAATAATTAAACGCTGAATTTATTCGTACAATTATACAAAAAATACACCGTGATTGATAAAACTACTGAAGCGTAATCGTAGGAGCCGGGAAAATGGATCTGCAGGAAGACAATACCCGGGCAGTGGCCTTTACGGATGAAGAGCTATAAAATCCCGATGAAACCCGCATCCAGGGACCTTCACAACAAGGACATGAGTAGCATGCGGGTTC